>DASSWN010000051.1:0-23122 GCA_035704905.1 Flavobacteriaceae bacterium | reverse complement strand
GCTAATAGCCTATTTGCTTACAGATGGGGAACCATACCAAATGAGCGATGGAACTACCCTCGCCGCCGGAACAGTTCATTGGATAAGTACCGGATTGGTTATATTTTATATTCTGGGCATTTTTGCGCTTGGCTCTATGCTGTACGGAGGAATTAGGAAATTAACAAAGTAAAATTATGGCTCGAAGACCCGCACAAGAAGTCAACGCAGGTTCCATGGCGGACATCGCATTTTTGTTGTTGATCTTCTTTTTAGTAACCACCACAATTATTACCGATCAAGGGATCAATAGGAAATTGCCTCCCATTCAACCACCTGTGGAAAATCCACCACCAATTAAAAAGAAAAATATTTTTATTGTTTTGATCAATAAAAATGAACAGCTTTTGGTGGAAAATGAACCTATGGAAATTGAGGATTTACGAGAAGCTGCCGTGAAATTTTTGGACAATGGTGGTGGAACCGGTGACGAAGCGTGTAACTACTGTCAAGGCCCGGGAGATCCGGCATCATCTGATAATCCAACCAAAGCGATAATTTCTGTTCAAAGCGATAGACAAACCGAATACGGAACGTACATTGCCGTTCAGAACGAATTGGTGGCTGCATACAATCAACTTAGAAATCGCGAGGCCAAAAGGCTTTATGGGATGACTTTTGATGAAATGGAAGCCAATTATAAGGATCCGACTTACGTTGGAAACAAGGAGGTTTTGAAAGAGAAAATCACAAAAATCCAGGATATGTTTCCGTTGAAATTATCGGAAGCTGAACCGGTTAAAAATTAAAACGACTTAAAAATCCAAGGATTATGGCTAGATTTAATAAGAAAAAATCGAATGAAACCCCACCAATATCCACTGCTTCATTGCCGGATATAGTTTTCATGCTCCTTTTTTTCTTTATGGTTTCGACCACGATGCGACAAACCAATTTGTTGGTTGAAAATGAATTGCCGTATGCAGATCAGGTTGAAAAATTGGACAAGAAAGAACTGGTTTCCTATATTTATATTGGTGCACCCAGCGATCGCTATAAATCAACTTATGGAACCGAGGCGCGTATTCAGTTGAATGATAAATTTGCAAGCCTTGCCGAAATTCGTGATTTTATTTATTCTGAACGCGCTGCTATGAGGCCCGAATTGGTTTCTTATCTTACCATTGCACTGAAAGTGGACAAAGATTCGAATATGGGACTTGTTTCCGATGTAAAACAGGAATTGAGAAAAGCAGAGGCTTTGAAAATCAATTACACTACGAAAACGGGTGAGGCAACCCAAAACATTCAGTAGTAAAAATTATTTTAACTATTTTAAAACACCCTTTTTTGGGTGTTTTTTTGTGCTAAAAAAATAGGTTTACGAAATAAAACTATCTTTGTACTATACTTTCTTACTATGAAAATATTCTTCACGAGCTTTTTTTTTCTTTTGGTTTTTCACCTTTCCTTTTCGCAAAATGGAACGGAGAATCCCGAACCTGAAATTATAGACAGTCTCTACCGTGAAGATCAGTTTTATTTGGGATTTACTTTCAATTTGTTGAACACGCTTCCCGAAAATATAACCCAATCTGGTTTTTCCGGAGGACTGCATCTCGGTTTTATGCGCGATATGCCAATCAATGAAAAAAGAAATTGGGCAATTGCCGCCGGTTTGGGCTGGTCTATCAACACCTATTCTGCAAATTTATTTATTGGTGAAGATGAAAATGACAACACTATTTTTCAGTCCCTTGCCGAAAAAAATATTGAATATGACACGAACAGATACACCATGTATTTGGTGGAAGCACCCATAGAAATTCGATGGCGAACTTCGACACCGACCACATATTCCTTTTGGCGGGTTTATGCCGGTATAAAATTTGGGTATATTTATTATTTCAAATCCAACTTCAAGCAACCTGGAAATCGGGTCGTTCAAACAAAAGTGGACGAACTTCAGCGATTTCGTATGGGGTTGACCCTTGCCGCCGGATATAATAAAGTGAATTTTTACTGTTATTATGGTTTAAATCCGTTCTTCGATGGAGAAATGCCAAATGGTGAAGAAGTCGGGATGAAAACAGTTAAAATTGGATTGATGTTCTATATTTTATAACCAATATTGCACCAAAATTAGTTGGGGAAACACACCCACGAACAATCCCAAAATTATTTCAATGTTTGAGTGGGCTTTGGCTTCCAATCTGGAAGAAGCCGTCCAACCTATTGCAAATAACAAAAAAGCAATCAGAAAAAGTAAATTGCTTTGGTAAAAAATGCTTAACGCAATTATGAACATACAAAGTCCCGAAATACCCAATACATGCAGGCTTATTTTTACTTTAAAAATAGAAAGTATAAAGCAAGCCAGTCCGGAAAAAAGAATTCCGGTAAAGAAATAATATAGTTCAATATAATGAAAACGATTCAGCACATAGTTTAAAATGCAAGTGGTAATAATACAGAAAAAAAGCAAAGGCAGCCGGCGTTCTTCGATGGTTTTTAAATGCAACGACTGAATAAAACCGCTTGTTTTTAGAATGAATAGAAAAAGAAACGGAACAAAAACCGTGAGAATGAAAACGGCCAAAAGATCGATTGCAACAACAGGTGACGAATAAAATTTTGGGGTAATCCAAAAATAAAGCGTCGATCCCAACAAAGGCATCCACAGCGGATGAAACAAAATGGAAGCCAGCCGAAGGAAACTTTTCATAAAACTTGAAATTAAATTTCTTTTCTTAACCGCGCAACCGGAATATCAAGCTGTTCCCTATATTTCGCAATGGTGCGCCGTGCGATCGGATAGCCTTTTTTCTTCAAAATGACGGCCAATTTGTCATCGGTGAGCGGTTTTCTTTTATCTTCATCTTCCAAGGTCAATTCCAGTATTTTCTTTATTTCGCGGGTGGAAACATCTTCGCCCTGATCATTTTTCATGGATTCGGAAAAGAAATCCTTTATAAGTTTGGTACCATAAGGGGTTTCAACATATTTGCTATTTGCCACGCGCGAAACAGTTGAAACATCCATATCGATTTCTTCCGCAATATCCTTTAAAATCATCGGTTTCAAATTGCGCTCATCACCGGTTAAAAAATATTCTTTTTGATGATTCATTATAGCACTCATTGTCACAAATAGGGTTTGTTGTCGCTGCTTGATCGCATCAATAAACCATTTTGCCGCATCAAGTTTTTGTTTAATAAAAAGTACGGCTTCACGCTGTGCTTTGGTTTTTTCTTTAGCTTCCTTATAACCTTTCAGCATATTGCTATATTCCCTCGAAATGTGCATTTCAGGTGCATTTCTGCCATTCAAAGTCAGTTCCAATTCACCATCTTTTATTCGAATGGCAAAATCGGGCACCACATGTTCCACTATATGCGTATTTGTACTATAGGCACTGCCCGGCTTCGGATTTAAGTGGGCTATTTCTTCAATGGCCTTTTTGAGTTGTTCTTCGGAAATATCGAACTTTGTCAGCAATTTGTCGTAGTGTTTTTTGCTGAATTGTTCAAAGGCATTTTCCATAATTTTGATGGCAAGTTCCACACTTTCAGTTGGTTCCTTCCTTTTTAACTGGATAAGCAAACATTCTTGCAGCGATCTCGCACCAACACCTGCCGGATCGAGATCATGAACCATTGAGAAAATCTTTTCCACGGTTTTTTCGTCCGTATAAATATTTTGTGTAAAGGCCAAATCGTCCACAATTTCGCTTGTGGAACGTCTTATGTATCCGCTTTCATCCACACTTCCAACCAAAAATTTGGCGATTTCCCATTCTTGTTCATTCAATCGAAACGTTCGCAGTTGTGTTTTTAAATATTGATTGAAAGAGGTTCCCGAAGCATACGGAACTTGTTTGTCTTCATCGTCGGCACTGGTATTGTTCGCGTTTAGCCTGTAACTCGGAATTTCATCATCGCTCAAATATTCATCGACATTAATATCGGTTTCGATGATTTCGCGCTCTTCATCATTTTCATTGCTTTCAAATTCGAAATCTTCATCGGAAGTTTCTTTCCCACTATCCAATGCCGGATTTTCCTCAATTTCTTGTTTCAGGCGTTGTTCAAAAGCCTGTGTTGGCAATTGAATCAACTTCATCAATTGAATTTGTTGAGGCGAAAGCTTCTGTGATAATTTAAAATTGAGTTGCTGCTTCAGCATAATCTATTCCTTGCGTTTCCTACAAAAATACGGAAAAGCGGAGGAATTATCGCTGCCAAAATTTTGTTAAGCTACGCCTGATTTGGGCTCATCCAAATGGCTTAATATTAGAATTCGGCATTGCCCGGTGTGCGTGGAAAAGGGATTACATCACGAATATTCCCCATTCCGGTTACGAATTGCACCAACCGCTCGAATCCGAGACCAAAACCGCTGTGGACGCAAGTTCCAAAACGCCGCGTGTCCAAATACCACCAGAGTTCTTTTTCATCGATTTGAAGGACCTTCATTTTCTGTTTCAATACCTCCAAACGTTCTTCCCGCTGCGAACCACCCACAATTTCACCAATTCCGGGGAAAAGGACATCCATGGCGCGAACCGTTTTTTCATCCTCATTCAACCGCATATAAAATGCCTTGATATTTGCGGGATAATCGAACAGAATAACCGGACATTTGAAATGTTTTTCCACTAAAAAACGTTCATGCTCGCTTTGAAGATCCATTCCCCATTCTTCCACCGGATAGTTGAACTTTTTCCTTTTGTTTGGCTTGCTGTTTTTCAGAATTTCTATGGCTTCGGTATAACTTAACCTTTTGAAATTATTTTCAATCACAAATTTGAGCTTTTCCCGCAATGCCATTGTGGAACGTTCACTTTCAGGTTTGGTTTTGTCTTCTTCTATAAGCCTGCTTTCCAAAAATTCCAAATCGTCGGCACCATTTTCCATGACATATTTGATTACATTCTTGATGAAATCTTCTGCCAAATCCATATTTCCATCTAAATTGCAAAAAGCCATTTCCGGTTCAATCATCCAAAATTCAGCCAAATGCCGTGATGTGTTGGAGTTTTCTGCACGAAAAGTCGGTCCAAAAGTATATACTTGTCCAAGGCCCATTGCATAGGTTTCCGCTTCCAATTGACCACTAACGGTTAGGTTGGTTTCTTTTCCAAAAAAATCTTTCTTGTAGTCTATTTCACCGGCTTTATTTTGTGGCAGATTTTGTAAACCGAGATTGGTAACCTGAAACATTTCGCCCGCACCTTCTGCATCGCTGCCCGTTATAACCGGAGTATTCACATAAAAGAAACCATTTTCCTGAAAGTAACGATGAACGGCAAATGCCAATTTTGACCGCAAGCGCATTACCGCGCCGAAAGTATTTGTACGAACACGAAGATGGGCTTGTTCACGGAGTTTTTCCAAGGAATGACGTTTGGGTGACAGAATTGTCAGTTTCACCTCTTCCGGATCGGCAATTCCCAGAATTTGGATTTTTTCGACTTCAACTTCCATGCGCTGTCCTTTTCCCAAGCTCTCTTTCAGAATCCCGTTAACCACGACTGATGCGCCAATAGTAATTTGATCGAGGATTTCTTTGGGGAATTTTTCATAATCGATAACGCATTGCAAATTGTGAATTGACGATCCGTCATTAACGGACAGAAACCGATTGCTTCGAAATGCCCTTACCCAGCCTTTCACTTCCACTTCTTGCAATAAATTTTCATTTTCCAATATTTTGGCGATCCTTGTATGTCTCATGTCTGCATTTTATGGAGGCAAAGATAATTTTTAGTTGTTAGCTTGGCAAGCCACTCGAGGGAAAAAGGAGAGAAAACGATACATTCATGACCAAACGAAAACTTCAAAAATTCACTAAAGCAAAAATCCTCTTTACTGGGTATTTTCTGCCCTTATGTATTGAAGTATTTTAGCACCTGAAAGTTCTCATAATCTTTCAATATAGGTAAGTTTATTGGGGGATAACCTTACCGCTAACATCCCAATGGTTCAAGGGTTCCATTGGGATTGTTGTTTTTGGATGAAAAACTCCGCGGTGTTTTGTTCCAAATTCGGGTTTAAGCTTTTATTTTCAACAAAAGTAGGTTCGTATCTATTACAGAAGAATGTGACGTGCATCAAAATTTTGATGATGATTTCAAAAATCCCCTTTAGTGGGTATTTTTTGTCTTTCTTTTTACATTTATTTTAGCGATTGAAAGTTTGGAATTTTTTTCAAAAAGGTAAGTTTTTTGGGGTAATGCTTGCCGCTAACATCCCAACGGTTCGAAAGTTCCGTTGGGATTGTTTTTTAAAAAGACTGATGAGAAAAAGAAATCTCAGTCTTTCCGCAACTTCCTTGGCATTGTAGAAAATATCACATCCCATAAAGGCGAAGAGACACCAAAAGCCCTATCGGATTCACGATAATGGTGAATACTGTGGTGGTACCACAATTGTTTGAAAAAATTTTTTGGGGGATTGAAGGCATGCACGCAGTAATGAATTCCTAGATATCCGGCATATCCAATAAGAAAACCGGCCAAAAAACCGAAAACATATTCCCCAAGCACAACACGATAAAGCACAAAAAGGATTGTGGCAATGATAAGCGACAGCACGGGGGGCATTGCCAATCGTGATTTGTCTTTGGGATAGTCATGATGAACGCCATGCATTGTATAGGCAATTTTCTTTTTTCGTTCGGTCGTTGCGGGAATATGATAAAGAAACCTATGCATTAAGTATTCGACCAGCGTAAAAAAAATAAGTCCAAGAAAAAACAAAAGTACCATTAATGGAACTTCCATTCCTTTTTCAATGATGCCATAGTAAATTAGGATAAGGGCAATGGCTCCAAAAATTATCAGTGGAAAAGAAATATGGGTATGGGTCATCCGTTCCAAAAAAGGGCTGTCAAAAAGCTTTGGAGAGCCTTTTTGTTTTGGTCTTTTTAATTTCGTCGAATCCATAGGTCAGTTGTTAATAGCGAGCTTCAAAACAATTCAGTGCCGCTATTATATTTATTTTCAAAGTTAATTGGAAAGTCGCAATTGACGAAAAGATTCAGTTTATTTTAACAAAGAATCAGCTTAAAAAAGTCCGTTGATTTCTGCATCGATTTTATTAATGATGATTCCCAAATCTTCGGGTTCGTCCACAAAATTATTTTGATCAACGTTGACAATCAACAGTTTACCTTTGTCATAATCATGAATCCAGGCTTCGTAACGTTCATTCAGACGACTGAGATAGTCGATAGAAATTGAATTTTCATACTCACGTCCGCGTTTTTGTATTTGAGCTACCAAATTGGGAATTGTGCTACGAAGGTAAATAAGCAAATCGGGCCCTTCGGTAACCGATTCCATCAAATCGAAAAGAGAACGATAATTTTCAAAATCACGATTGGTCAGTAGGCCCATCGCGTGCAAATTGGGGGCAAAAATATGTGCATCTTCATAAATAGTCCGATCTTGGACAATGTTTTTATCACTCTGCCGAATTTCCATGACCTGGCGGAACCGGTGGTTCAAAAAGTAAACCTGCAGATTGAAAGACCAGCGTTCCATTTGATTATAAAAATCTTCCAGATATGGATTTTCCAGAACTTCTTCATAATGGGGCTCCCATTTGTAATGTTTGGCCAAAAGTTTGGTAAGGGTGGTTTTTCCGGCCCCAATATTTCCGGCAATGGCTACATGCATATTTAAAGGCGTTTTCAATTAAGATGAAATTCATGTAAGATTTCCCCATCGTAAATATAGAGATTTTTATCGTTTAAATAAAAGTCCTTTATGTTGATTATGGGCAACTGAAGCTCTTCGAATTCCGTGGAACTTTTATGTCTGTTAAATAATGTGTTATCTTTTTGGGCCACCAAGTTTCCATTGTCTTCCACTAATTCTTCGAAACCTATATTGGCCGTTTTCTCGAGCAAACTGCCATAAGTGTTGTATTTCGCCAATACATTTTCTGTGAGTATCCAGCAAAAATTGAAATCACTTACAATATCCAAGACTTTCGAGGCGAGGGGTTGCGATGATGCTATTGTTTTCTTTTGAATATAGTCGAAAATCTCCAACTGCTGATTGTCAATGTTGAAAAGCCAAATTTTATCTCCGCTGGCTTCACTTGCGTGCCTTAAGGTTTTAAACTTTTCAAGTCGGTTGAAATTTATCCTGGCAATTTCAATCAAGTGATGATCGAGCAACACAAGCGTATTCATAGCTTCGTAAAACAGAACAATTTTTAACGGATTTATAAGATCGGAACTTGTGGGCTTTCCCAGCTGCAAATCGCTAAAGTGAAAATTACCATCTTTCCCAAATTTATAAAAGACATTATTCTTAAAATAATAAATGTTTCCATATTTGTCAGTTCCTTGGAACTGATCGACTTTCAACGGAATTTTATTCTTTAATTCTACCGGCTTATTTTGTGCGAAAAAAGCTTGTGCGGAAAAAATGAAAATACAGAAGTATTTTAAGTGGTTCCTCATTTTTATGAATTTTGAGTTCTTTTGAGGAAACTTTCAGCAATAATTTTGCGCAAACCGAATGCGTTCGGAAAGTTTTGGTAGTTGGTAAAGCGTTTCAATCCAAGTAATAACATGCGTTGTTCGTCACTTGAAGAAATCGAAACAATACATTCCTTGGCCTTTTGTTGAATGAGTTCGACCGCATGGAACAAATAAAGTTGCGACATGGCAATTTCAGTTTTCTGTGTTTCGCGTCCATAACGCTTACTATTTTTTTCTGTTCGCAAAAGTGTGGATTCCGATAAATAAATTTCAATAAGTATATCTGCTGTAGCGAGCAAAACCTGCTGTTCCTCTTCAAGTTGAACGCCAAATTTTTTGACCGCACTGCCAACAATCATTAGAAATACTTTCTTTAAATTTCGTACTATTTTCTTTTCTTCCGAAAAAAGTGCAGTGTCATTGGATCGGTCGACAGATGGAATTTCCGTTAGTTCCTGAGCGAGTTTTTCTGCCGCGGAAAATATATCCAACTGGCCTTTGGCGGCCCTTTTTATCAACATCCCTACGGCCAGTATGCGGTTTATTTCATTTGTGCCTTCATAAATTCGCGTTATCCGGGCATCACGCCACGCCGATTCCATTGGGGTTTCTTTCGAGAATCCCAACCCACCGAAAATCTGAATTCCTTCATCGGTGCAATGCTGAAGATCTTCGGAAATGGCAACTTTCAATAATGACGATTCGATTGCAAATTCTTCATAACTATTTAATTCCGCTTCGGATAAAGAACGTTCATTTTTATGCAAGAAGGCGATTTGATCTTCAATCATTTTTGCCGTTCGATAGCAAGCAGATTCGCCGACATAAGCGGAAGTTGCCATTTCGGCAATTTTGGACTGAATGGCGCCAAATTCGGCAATTGGTTTTCCAAACTGCACCCGTTCTTGTGCATAATTGGCGGCTATCTTCAAATTCCGGCGTTGTGCGTCCAAACAAGCGGCCCCCAATTTTATGCGACCCACGTTCAATGCGTTCATTGCTATTTTGAACCCGTGGTTGCGCTCCGAAAGCATATTTTCAACGGGTACTTTTGTTTCATTGAAAAAAACCTGTCGGGTAGAAGAGGAGTGGATCCCCAGTTTTTTTTCTTCTTCGCCAAGGGAAATCCTGTTTTCCGGATCGTACTCAACAATAAATGCGCTTATATTTTTATCATTTTCGATGCGGGCAAAAACAATCATCAAGTCACAAAAACCAGCATTGGAAATCCACATTTTTTGACCACTGATGTGATAATGTTTTCTGTCCGCAGAAATTACGGCCTTGGTTTTTCCAGAATTTGCATCGCTTCCGGCACCTGGTTCGGTCAAGCAATAGCAGCCAAACCATTCTCCCGCGGCAAGTTTGGGAAGATATTTCTTTTTCTGTTCCTCGGTGCCATAAAGGCTGATGGGAAGGGTGCCAATTCCGGTGTGCGCACCGAATGCTGTGGAAAATGAACCGGTGGCTCCTGAAATATAATCACAGACCAACATGCTGGAAACGAACCCCATTCCCAAGCCGCCATATTCCTCGGGAACCGAAATTCCCAAATATCCCAGACCCGCTGCCTTTTGCATGAGTTCTTTAGTAAGGGCATAGTTTTTTTGCTCAAATTCGGCCTTTTTCGGCCAAATTTCGCGATCGACAAATTCTCGAACCGAATCGCGCATGAGACGTTGTTCTTCGCTAAAATCTTCAGGTGTGAATATATCTTCCGAAGAAGTTTCTTTTATAAGAAATTCCCCTCCGCGCAAAATAATTGATTGTTCTTGCCCCATTTTTTTTCTGAATGAACCCTTTTCGGGATTATGAACCCAAATGGGTCCGAGTGGTATATTCTGTGATTAAAAAACCTTGTAAATCCCCGCCGCGCCTTGTCCGGTTCCCACACACATGGTCACCATCGCATATTTATTTTTCAAATTCCTTTTCTTCATTTCATCAAAAATTTGAACCGACAGTTTGGCGCCGGTGCAACCCAACGGATGTCCCATCGCGATTGCTCCCCCGTTTACATTCACCTTTTCCGGATTTAGCTTCAATTCGTTTATAACCGTCAAAGATTGTGAGGCAAAAGCTTCATTCAATTCGATAAGTTCAAGGTCGGAAAGCGATAATCCGGTTTGTTTTAAAACTTTCGGAATCGCATCAATTGGACCGATTCCCATAACTTTTGGTTCGACCCCTACCACCGAAAAACCAACCAGTTCTGCGATGGGTTCCAAATGTAGTTCTTTTACCAGGGCTTCGCTCATAACCATAACAAATGCCGCACCATCGCTCATTTGGGAAGAATTTCCTGCCGTTACGCTTCCGCCTTCCGCAAAAACCGGTTTCAATTTGGCCAAAATTTCTAAAGATGTATCTGCTCGCGGACCTTCATCTTTGGTAACAGTGTAATTTCTCTTTTCCTTTTTTCCTTCAGAATTGACAAATGTTTCTTCAATGTTTATAGGAACAATCTGATCTTGGAAGCGGTTTTCGGCTTGGGCCCGAAGCGCTTTTTGATGCGAATGGAATGCAAATTCATCTTGTTCTTTACGGGAAACTTGATAGCGCTTGGCAACTGCTTCGGCCGTGAGACCCATATTCCAATAATAATCCGCATGCCCATTTTTAACCAATTTGTAATCCGGTACAGGTTTGTAACCGCCCATGGGAATATAGCTCATGCTTTCCGCGCCCCCGGCAATTATGCAGTCCGCCAGTCCACTTCTAATTTTTGCGCTGGCAATGGCAATCGTTTCCAATCCGGAAGCGCAATATCGATTTACCGTGACCCCTGGGACACTTTCTATTTTCAGCGCTTGCAGGGAAATCAGACGACCCATATTCAATCCTTGTTCTGCCTCGGGCATGGCGTTTCCCACAATTACGTCATCAATCCGTTTTTTGTCGAAATCGGGCAATTTTTCCAACAAATACTGAATGGTTTCCGCAGCCAATTCATCCGGTCGTTTAAATCGGAAAACACCGCGAGGGGCTTTTCCCACCGCTGTTCGATATGCTTTTACAATATATGCGTTCATTTTTTTGTGTTGGGGATCAAAATTTTTCAGGTAGGGTTTTTCAGAATAACCCTTGTTTTGTCAAAGATACTTTTATTGGACGACTGTATCAAACATATTGACGCCAATTTTGTTGCTTGCCTTCTTTAAAAAAGAAAAAGGAAAAGTTTCCCTTTCCTTTTTCCGCTATACTAAAATTGACTTCTGTTATTTTTCGAAATCTTCTTTTTTAACATTGAATTTCATGACGGTAAAACTGTCATCCATCGGATCGTAGCTTTCCACAATAAAATCCCCTTGGTTATTGAAATAGCCAAAGGAATTTCCTTGCTTGGTTATCAACAAATATGAATTTGGACGTTCCATTTTTCGAATTTTCCCAAAATTGGATTTTTTTCCTTCTTTTGTTGAAATAATAAGAATTCCTTTATCATCTGGTTCAAAAAGATAGGTGTTTCCATCCAAACTGAAACTCGTTTTTTTGGTAACCCCCAAAGGTTTTCGATAAACGTGCTGATTAGTGGTGCCATCTTGCTCCAAAGCCAAAGCCTCTGCGGCGGTAAGCTCCACACGTTTTGTGTCAACATCCGTTCCCTTACTGGTTTTGGTGATGGTTTTGGTAATGATCGTTTGGCTCAAAATATCTTTATTCGCGGCTTCGGAATCCTTTTGTGCAAATCCCGAAATGGAAATCAAGAATGCCATTAAGGCGATTGAATATTTCATTTTTTGTGATTTTATGATTAACAATGCAAGATAGTTTTTAGACGTGTTAATTATTAACAACAAAATCACAAAGTTCACTTAATAGATAAACTCGGAAATCTTGTCGCAAAAATCTATAAAACGAGTATCTTTGCGACCGTTTTTAAAAATAAATGCTGAATTTATGAAAGCTGGAATCGTAGGATTGCCGAATGTGGGAAAATCGACTTTGTTCAACTGCTTGTCGAATGCAAAAGCACAAAGCGCAAATTTTCCTTTTTGTACCATTGAACCAAATATTGGCGTGGTAATTGTCCCCGATGAACGCTTGACGAAATTGGAAGAATTGGTGCACCCGGAGCGCGTAGTGCCAGCGACCGTGGATATTGTTGACATTGCGGGGCTAGTGAAAGGAGCGAGTAAAGGGGAAGGCTTGGGAAATCAGTTTTTGGGAAATATACGCGAGACCGATGCTGTCTTGCACGTGTTGCGCTGTTTTGACAATGATAATATTGTGCATGTCGATGGAAACATCGATCCAATCCGCGATAAGGAAACAATTGATATGGAACTTCAGTTGAAGGATTTGGAGACCGTGGAAAAGAAATTGGAAAAAGTGAAACGCGCCGCAAAAACCGGCAATAAAGAAGCGCAAAAAGAAGAAGCTGTTTTACTTGCTTTGAAGAAAGGATTGGAATCGGGCATTTCAGTTCGTGCGATTTTGCTTTCCGAAGAAGAGCGCAACGAGTTTGTTAAACCATTGCAATTTCTTACCGACAAGCCTGTCATGTATATTTGTAACGTGGACGAGGCTTCGGCCGTTTCCGGAAACAAATATGTCGATTTGGTTCGCGAAAATGTGCGGGATGAACATGCAGAAGTATTGGTTTTGGCGGTTGGTACGGAAGCAGATATTGCGGAATTGGATGATTATGAGGAACGAAAATTATTTTTGGAGGATATTGGTTTGGAAGAATCCGGGGCTTCCAAATTGATTCGTGCCGCATATCGTTTACTTAACCAACAAACTTACTTCACGGCCGGCGTGAAAGAAGTGCGCGCCTGGACCATTTCAGTTGGCTCGACCGCACCCCAAGCGGCCGGCGTAATACACACTGATTTTGAAAAAGGTTTCATTCGTGCCGAAGTGATCAGCTACGCAGATTTTGTTACTTTTGGAAGCGAAGCAAAGGTAAAAGAAGCCGGAAAACTACACGTAGAAGGAAAGGAATATGTTGTGCAAGACGGCGATGTCATGCATTTTAGATTTAATGTATAGCGAGAATTGAGTGTTGAATATTGAGAAAGTTCCTAATCGCCAACGGGAAAAACCACACTTTCATAAGCCCCGGAATCGGGGGAAGCACTTCTTGAAACACCCAAGATATCGGAAGGTACCAAATTTGGAATCGCAATTCCATTGGCAGCAGATTCTTCGCCAATTTTCATTTTATTTTCGTTGGGTGCGAGAAACACCGGATCTTCATTGAAAATACTGTTTTCAAATAGGGCCGGATTTTCAAAATTATATTCGGGGATTTCAGCATAGTTCCCTGCAAAATCATTGAAACGGATCAGGCAGTTCTTAAACGAAAAATTGAAAGCTGCTTCCTCGGATTTGTCGAAAAGCAATTCAATATTTTCATTTCCATAAATAATGCAATTGGTGAAATTTGCCGTTAAATCGGAAGCGTAAATGCCATCGGGCGTTTCGATCGCATTGCTGATTAAAACTGCAGGAAACTGCCGAAAACCATTATCCCAATAATTGGTAAATGTGCAATGCGCGAAACTGTAATTCCCTCCATAGGAAATACTAACAGAGGCTTGTCCACTATTATTTATCACGAGGTTTTCGCCATAAATATTCCCAGTTCGTGCCAGCAGTCCAACATTTGCCGAATTGTAAATTTGCGTGTTTTTTAAGGTAAGGGTAGAAGCGGTACCTCCATCGTTGGAATCCATCAAAATTCCTACGGTGGCATTTTTGATCGTGGCATGATTGAAATTATGATCGGTGCTTCCGGCAGTAAGCCAAATGGCGCCCCATTGTCCTGGGACTTCCGAAAATTCAGGTTCCAAACGGTCACCTTCGAAAATCACTTCATTTTCCATAAGTTCCGTGTCGGTGCTCAATTCGCCATTTACGTGCAACGAGCCGTTTTGTGCCACAATTATTCCGCTTCCGGAATGAAAATGAATGCGCGCACCCGAATCGATTGTCAAAGTTTTTCCCGCGCCCACCGCAGCATAACCGTAAATCACATACGGTTTTTCATTGGTGAAATGCAATTCGGCATCGTCCAAGAAAAACCCTTCAATACAAAGTTGTTCGCCCGTTTCTTCATTAATTCCGACCGGAAGACATTCGATGCTACCGTCTTCAAATTTTTCAGGATAAAGAAAAATAGCATCTTGTACCAAGGTAACCAGTTCCACCTTTTGTTCTTTGCTGCCGGAATCGAAGAGGATAGCATCCGTATATAAAAATTGAAGTTGATTGGCAGCCAAATCTTGAATGGAAGCAGTTGTTTCCACAAAAACATACATACTATCGTTAGCCAAAATATCGATGTTTTCAAAGATTTTTCCCGGAAGGCCGTCCACGTTCAACCGATAAAATGAATTTTCTCCTTGCGCCAAGCGAATACTGGGAATGGTAATGTCTTCATCGCTGGTGTTGTGCACCGTCAAATTATAGGTACTGGAACCAATTCCGGAGAAAACCGTGTCCAAATAAACCGTGTCCTTTGAAAATTTAAGGTTTCCGGAACTGGCGACCGTATCGAAATCTTTCCGACAAGAACCTAAAAGAACAACCGTGAAAATTAAAAAAAGGAATGTAAAATAGCGCATAAAATTCACGATTGAAGATGATTAAGATTTAAATTGACTTCTGGCTCCGTTACTAAACGTAAAATCGACACGCTTATTTTTTGATGATTTCAACTTCGAACAATTTGTCCCAATTTTTTCCGGTTACATACAGTTTTTTGGTTTTCGGATTATAGGCAATTCCGTTTAATACGTCCAATTTTGAATGTTGCGTCACCTTTTCACGAAGACCACGAAAATCGATCAAACCTTCAATAGCACCCGTTTCCGGATCAATAATTACGACGCCATCTTTCAAATAAGTGTTTGCATAAATTTTTCCTTCCACCCATTCCAGTTCGTTCAATTTGGTTGTGATACCGTGGTTGGTAACGGTTTGAATGTAACGTTCTTCTTCCAATGTTTCAGGATCAAGCAACCAAATCTTTTCGGTGCCATCGCTTTTGTACAACATTTTTCCATTATTGGTGAGTCCCCAGCCTTCTTTGCTTTTGTCGAAATCGAAGGTCTTTAGTTGTTCGAAAGTATTCACATCATAAATAAATCCTTTTCCCGCTTGCCAGGTGAGCATGTAAATTTTGTCGTTTAGAACCGTGATTCCTTCCCCAAAATACTTTTGTGGCAAATCAATTTTTTTCAGAACTTCCCCTGTTTTGTAATCCAATTTTCGCAGCGAAGAAATTCCGTGAAGTCCCGTGCTTTCATATAAGGTATCTTGATAAAATTCGAGGCCCTGTGTGTAAGCATCGATATCATGCGGATAGGTTTCAATGATTTTATAGGTGTAAAGCACCGGTTTTTTATTATATAAAAGCTTTAGTGTTTCAGAAATTTCCGAAACTTTTCCTTGGCTGTAAATTTTTGCGCTGAATGGATTGTTGCCGAGTTTCTGATTCTTAAAAGTCAACAAAAATTCTTCATTCCCGACAACTTTCCCCAAGCGCATATTACCATAGAAATAAACTACCGAATCGATAACGATGTTGTCGGGATTTTGCACGGAAACTTCCATCTCATCACCCAATCGATATTCAGGTGGGTTTTGATTGAAATCAAGTGAAAATTGGTTTTCAGCTTTGTTGCACGAAAAAAGAAGGATTGCCAAGGATAAAAGCAGGAAATATTTGGGTCGCATTTAAATTGAATTAATTGGGTCCAAATCTAAGAAATTCCTTTCAAAAAATGCTTTGCAGATGTGCAAAAACCATGTATCTTTGCAGCGGCAAGTCCTACACAACCAGCTCCTGTTGAACTCCCCCAGGGCGGGAACGCAGCAAGGGTAAACGGTCGTAGCGGTGTGATGTAGGTAGCTTGCCATTTTTTGTGCCCTTTTCCCAAAGATATTTTTGGAAAAATACCCCTCCGAACCGCCGTATTCACTTTCCAGAAATCCTTCACGGAATTAGCTATCTTTGCATTTCAGTTTCTTTTATGGCACAAGTAGTTTTGATTACCGGGGCTTCTTCCGGAATAGGGCATTCCATCGGAAAATATCTTCATCAGAAAGGGTATAAAGTCTATGGCACCAGTCGTTGTCCGAAAGAAAAAATGCGCGATGGCATTCATTTTTTGGCGATGGACGTGACCAAACCAGATACAATTCAAACCGCTGTTTCTGAAATTCTTCAACAAGATGGAAAAATAGATTTTCTCATCAATAATGCCGGAATGGGAATAACCGGACCTATTGAAGAAACCCCCGATGGCGAAATCGCAAAGGTTTTTGATACCAATTATTTTGGGGTAATTCGCGTTATTAAAGCGGTTTTGCCGTCGATGCGAAAAAATGGCGGCGGATTTATTATCAACATTACTTCCATAGCCGGTTATATGGGTTTGCCCTATCGGGGAATTTATTCTGCCACCAAAGGCGCGCTGGAACTGACCACCGAAGCTTTTCGAATGGAATTGAAAGATTTCAATATAAAAATGACCAATATTGCCCCCGGCGATTTTGCAACAAACATTGCTTCTGGAAGATACCACGCGCCACTAATAGAAGGTTCGCCTTATGCAAAACACTATGGCACCACCTTGAAATTAATGAACAAACATGTCGATTTGGGGAAAGACCCGATTTTAATGGCCAAAAAAGTGTATGCCGTGATGCAAGAAAAAAATCCGACGATTCATTATAAAGTAGGGGCTACTATTCAGAAATTTTCGATCGCTTTAAAACATATTCTTCCCGATAAATGGTACGAAAAAATGTTGCTAAAACATTATAAGTTGTAATTTTACGAACCCTATATATTCATCTTGAAAATTAAGAAACATGAAATTTTTTATTGATACTGCGAATTTAGATCAAATAAAAGAAGCCCAAGATTTAGGTGTTTTGGATGGCGTGACGACAAATCCGTCGCTGATGGCCAAAGAAGGAATTACTGGAAAAGACAATATTTTTCGGCATTATGTGAAAATTTGCGAACTCGTGGATGGTGATGTAAGTGCCGAGGTGATTTCTACCGATTTTGATGGAATGATAAAAGAAGGGGAGGAGTTGGCCACGTTGCATGATCGCATTGTCGTGAAAATACCGATGATCAAAGACGGAATAAAAGCTATCAAATATTTTTCCAAGAGGGAAATTAAAACAAATTGCACCTTGGTTTTTTCTTCCGGGCAGGCATTGTTGGCCGCAAAAGCGGGTGCCACTTATGTTTCGCCGTTCATTGGCCGCTTGGACGATATTTCCACGGACGGTTTGAATTTGATCGCGGAGATGCGTCTTATTTATGACAATTACGAATTTGAAACCCAAATTTTGGCCGCTTCAATCCGCCATACCATGCATATTATCGATTGCGCAAAACTGGGCGCCGATGTGATTACCGGACCCTTGTCTGCAATCGAAGGTTTATTAAAACATCCGTTGACGGATATTGGATTGGAGAAATTTTTGGCAGATTACAAGGAGGGTAATTCCTGAATTATTTCTAAAAAATGGAACAGGACATTCGGTGGGAACAGCGTTTTTCAAATTATGTGAAAGCACTTCGTAAACTTTCACAAGCAGTTGAATACATTAAAAATAATTTTAAAAATGCCGATCCTATCGACAACAGTGATTTAAACTCCGTTATGGACGAAATAATCAAGGAAGGCCTGATTCAATGCTTTGAACATACACACGAATTGGCGTGGAAGGTCATGAAAGATTATGAACTTTTTCAGGGAAACACGTCCATTGGTGGGAGCCGAGATGCAACGAGGGAGGCGTTTCAATTAAAACTGATAAGCAATGGCCACATTTGGATGGATATGATAGGAAGCCGGAACAAAACTTCGCACACGTACAATGAGGAAACCGCCGATGAAATTTATTCCAAGATACTAATTGACTATTATCCCGCCTTTTTGGAATTCCAAGAGATCATGGAAATCAAAAGAAGTGGGGAACAAGAAAAATTTTTATAAATGGAAAATTTAGGGCTTAGCAAAGAAGAAATTTCCGGTATTCAAAAAGTCTTTGCAAAATATATTCAAATAGAAGAAGTATTGCTTTACGGTTCGAGGGCAATGGGCAATTTCAAATCCACTTCGGATATTGATCTTGCCTTAATGGGAAAAGATATCGATCTAACTTTGCAAACTAAAATTGAGTTTGATTTGGACGATTTGCTAATGCCCTACAAAATTGATATTTCCATTTATGATCGCATATCAAACCCGAAATTGCTCGAGCATATAAACAGAGTGGGCAAAAAAATTTATTCAAGAAAGCGGCAGGTTCACTGATTCAAAAATTCCAGAATATATCCTTCGAAATTTGGCGAGTCCAATGGAATATCACCAAAAACAATTTCCCCTTTTCTGTTGATGAACAATACCTTATTCAAATAATTGCGATAAAGTTCTTTTTTATCACCGGTTCCGCGATTTTGATATTCGAAATTTGGATCGTAACGGTTTTTGGTCACCACCCTTTTCCATGCTTCGGTTTCCCCATCATCAATGTTGATTGCAATGAAATTGATTTCAGGATATTTTCTTCGCAGCTCGCTGATTTTTTCATGCTTGTTTTTATAATCGTCTTCATTATATAAAGACCAAGAAAAAGTAATGGTTGGTTTGTTGAGCAGCTTTTTAATGCTGATTTTGTGTCCCTCAAAATCAATTAATTTTTTATCCGAAATGTTGTTTCCAATAAAATAGGAGCGTTGCACATCGGCCAATTTGCCCAATTCTTCCAATCCCTTTTCTTCATAACTAAGTTTTGAAAGCAGTTGCAAGGTAGAATCGATTTGGCTCGCCCGATCAGAAAATATGATTTGCTGTGCCCCAAAACGTTGAAAAAACCGGTTTCGCAGCACGTCGATAGTAAATAAAGAATCGACTAATAAAATACGTCGGCGCAAATTGTAATAATTATTCAGGCTATAGCAATCGCGGTCGGTGGACCTTTGTTCACAATTTTCGATGGATCTATTTTTCAAATAATCATCCAAAAACCGTTGATAAACAATATGGTTTTTTAAAGTTTTATCATTGAAATTTACCTGATTTCGATAATCGAAAAAACGCTCAGAAATTTTTCGTTCATCCTGTGCGAATTTTTGGATCAAGAAAGCATAGCGTTCCCGAAGATCATAAAATTCATAATCCACACTTTTTGCTCCCAATTCAATAAAATTTTCCGAAAAATCATTTTCCTTTACTAGTTCATCGAACATATTTTCACGAACAGTATGAATGGAATCTGATATAGCAGCAAATTTTTTTGGATCGATTTTGTAATAGGAAAGGATCAACTCATTATTTCGATCGTTTAAAAGAAACAATTCCATTAAAAAATTGTTTTTAACTGCCGAAGTCCCACTGAAATAAAGGGTTTCATCAAAAGCCAACGTGTTTACCCGAAATAAAATGCTATCGCCAGGAACAATATAAATCGTTTGACTTTCTGGCGGTTGTCTAAAAATATAAAGGCCTTCTTCCGCCTCTTTCAGTTCATACGTGAAGGTGTTCCTGTCATTTAGAAAAATGGTGTCCACCAAATCGTTATCCTTGTAAAGAAGAATGTAATTTTCAAATGGATTAACAATTTCACCATGAATGTAAGTTGTGTCGCGCACCGGTTCATCCTTGCAACCAATCAAAAAAATAAAAAAAAGAAAAGTAACTATTTTCATGCCTTTGAGATGGCCCGTATTAAATGGCCTAACCACCAAAGGTAGCGGTATAACTTTGGACAAGACGTTAACTGGGCGTTAAAACCCAAACAGCTCACAGTAATTCTTTCACAAAGTAAGTATTTATAAGTACTTTTGCCGAAATTTTTAAATTTATTCGGTAAATGCTATCAGTTTCTAATTTGTCGGTCCAGTTTGGCAAACGAATTTTGTTCGATGATGTCAATGTTTCTTTTACACAAGGGAACTGCTACGGAATAATCGGGGCCAATGGGGCGGGAAAATCCACTTTCTTAAAAATTATTTCCGGAAAGTCAGAGCCGACCTCTGGTCGTGTTTTTCTCGAACCCGGAAAACGGATGTCGGTATTGGAACAGGACCATAGTTTATTCGATGAATTTCCCGTGCTGGAAACTGTTTTGCGGGGAAACAAAACACTGTTTCAAGTGAAAACAGAAATCGATGCGCTTTATGCCGATTATTCAGATGAAAATGCCGATAGAATAGGGGAGTTGCAGGTTCAATTTGAAGAAATGAACGGTTGGAACGCGGAAAGCGATGCTGCCGCAATTTTATCGAATTTGGGTATTCCGGTCGATTTGCATTATACGTTGATGAAAGATTTGGACGGAAAACAAAAAGTTCGTGTCCTTTTGGCCCAAGCACTTTTTGGAAATCCGGATGTATTGATTATGGACGAACCGACTAATGATCTGGATTACGAAACCATTTCCTGGCTCGAAAATTTTCTGGCAAATTATGATAATTGCGTGATTGTTGTTTCCCACGATCGACATTTTTTAGATGCGGTTTGTACGCATATTTCCGATATTGACTTTGGGAAAATCAACCATTACAGCGGAAATTATACTTTTTGGTACGAATCTTCCCAATTGGCTGCTCGTCAGCGCGCCCAGCAAAACAAGAAAGCTGAGGAAAAGAAAAAGGAACTTCAAGAGTTTATTGCCCGTTTTAGTGCAAATGTGGCCAAATCGAAACAGGCAACCTCTCGAAAAAAGATGATTGAAAAGTTGAATTTTGAAGAAATAAAACCTTCAAGCCGACGATATCCGGCAATTATTTTTGAACGTGAACGCGAAGCCGGCGATCAAATTTTAAATGTAGAGGGATTGAAACATTCCATGGATGGCGAAGTGTTGTTCGATAATGTGAACATTAATTTGGCAAAAGGGGACAAGGTGGTTTTTTATTCGAGGGATTCCAGAGCAACAACTGCTTTCTACGAAATATTGGCGGAAAACCAAAAAGCGGAAAAAGGTAAATTTGAATGGGGGATTACCACCAGCCAATCCTATTTACCATTGGACAATTCGGAATACTTTGAAAACAGCCTTACGTTGGTCGATTGGTTGCGGCAATGGGCAAAAACCAACGAAGAACGTGAAGAAGTGTATATCCGTGGATTTTTGGGAAAAATGATTTTCAGTGGTGAGGAAGCGCTCAAAACTGCAAATGTTTTATCCGGTGGTGAAAAAGTGCGTTGCATGCTCAGCCGAATGATGATGATGCGTGCCAACGTGCTTATGTTGGACGAACCCACAAACCATCTCGATTTGGAATCCATTACCGCTTTCAATAATTCATTGAAGAATTTTAAAGGCAATGTATTGTTCACCACACACGACCATGAATTTGCACAAACCGTTGCCAACCGCGTGATTGAACTCACCCCAAAAGGTGCTATTGACCGATACATGACCTTTGAAGAATATATGGGCAATAGCGATATTAAAATCCTTCGTGAAAAAATGTACCAAAAATAGATTCGAATTCAGCGTTTAAACACTAAATAAAAATCCCGCAGAAAGCGGGATTTTTAATGCAATTTTTATATCGGGAATTTAACCGCGTTTTGCTTCCAAATTTTCTTTGAGCGCCTGTAAGAATTCGCGGGTGTTCAAATAATCATCATTGGTCAAATTTTCTTTGTGTATCAATAAAGCAAGATCTTTTGTCATTTTTCCACTTTCCACAGTTTCTATACAAACGTTCTCCAAATCTTTACAAAATTCGATCAATTCTTTATTGTTGTCAAGTTTTCCACGATGCTCCAAACCACGTGTCCATGCAAAAATGGAAGCAATCGGGTTGGTTGAAGTTTCTTTTCCGGCTTGATATTGGCGATAATGACGCGTTACGGTTCCGTGCGCCGCTTCGGCTTCCATGGTTTTTCCATCGGGCGTTACCAAAACAGAAGTCATCAGTCCCAAAGAACCAAATCCCTGCGCGACGGTATCGCTCTGTACATCGCCATCGTAATTTTTACATGCCCAAACAAAACCTCCGTTCCATTTCATTGCAGCAGCTACCATATCGTCAATCAAGCGATGTTCATACGTAATTCCGAGTTTCTCAAATTCATCCTTAAACTCATTTTCATATACTTCTTGGAAAATATCTTTGAACCTGCCGTCATAGGCTTTCAAAATGGTGTTTTTACTGGAGAAATAAAGCGGCCATTCTTTCTTGATGGCTTGATTCATGCAAGAACGCGCAAAACCATAAATAGATTCATCGGTGTTGTACATGCTCATCGCCACGCCGTCTCCTTTGAAATTATAAACCTCGAAGGTTTCGGGTTCCCCGTTTTCCGGTGTAAATGTCATTGTAAATTTCCCGGGGCCTTTGGTAACTATATTTGTGGCTTTATATTGATCGCCGAATGCATGCCGCCCGATGCAAATAGGCTTCGTCCAGCCCTGAACATAGCGGGGCACATTGCTCATAATTATTGGTTCCCTAAAAACCGTTCCTCCAATAATATTTCGAATGGTTCCATTGGGGGAAACCCACATTTTCTTCAAATCGAATTCTTTTACCCGTGCTTCATCGGGGGTAATGGTGGCGCATTTGATGCCTACATGGTATTTTTTTATTGCTTCGGCAGCGTCAACGGTGATTTTATCGTTCGTTTGGTCGCGCGATTCGATGCCGAGGTCG
>DASSWN010000049.1:0-5708 GCA_035704905.1 Flavobacteriaceae bacterium | reverse complement strand
ATAAAGAAGAGTTGGTCGCCGCGATCCATTATTCTTTTGAAGAAGATGAAGAAGTTTTGATCGAATCATTTTTATCGGGCAAAGAAGTGGATGTTGGCGTAATCAATTTCCACGGAAAAATCATGGCGTTGCCCGTAACAGAAATTGTTTCAGAAAATGAATTTTTCGATTACAAAGCAAAATATCTCGGGGAATCGCAAGAAATCACCCCAGCGCGCCTTTCGGAAGAGCAAACTTTAGAAGTTCAAGAACTCGCGCTTCGTATTTTTAACTGTTTGAAACTTAAAGGACTGACGAGAACAGAATTTATTTTTCACAACGAGAAACCACATTTTATAGAAGTCAACACCACACCGGGGCTCAGTGAAGCCAGTATAATCCCACAACAAGCTTTGGCTGCCGGAATCAGTTTGGAAGAATTGTTTGAAAACGAAATTGAAACAACACTCAGAACTTCCAGCGACGAAACTTTTCAGCATAGAAAAGAAAATGTCTGAAATTTTGTTGGCTACCTTTACAGAAAGAAAATCTTAAAAAAATAGTTTACGCATGAACAAAAAGGTTATTCTCATGATTTTGGATGGTTGGGGGATTTCCGATAACCGGGAAGATTCAGCAGTCGATCAGGCAAAAACCCCGATTATGGATTCACTCTATAAAAAATATCCGCATGCCCTATTGCGAACCGATGGTTTACATGTTGGTTTGCCGGAAGGCCAGATGGGAAATAGCGAAGTCGGTCATATGAATCTCGGTGCCGGAAGAATTGTGTACCAAGATTTGGCAAAAATAAATTTAGCCGTTCAGAATAAAAGTTTGGGAAATGAGCCCGTTTTGCGACAAGCATTCAGTTATGCAAAAACAAACAACAAACCTGTTCATTTCATCGGATTGCTGAGTAACGGCGGTGTGCATTCGCATATTGATCATTTAAAAGGTTTATTGGAGGCCGCGGAAGAATTCGGTGTACATGAAAAAAACGTTTTTGCCTTCACCGATGGACGCGATGTGGATCCTCATTCGGGAAAAGGTTTTGTGGAAGAAATTCTTCCGCATTTGAAAAAAAACAAGGCCAAATTAGCGGGAATAATCGGTAGATATTATGCCATGGATCGCGATAAACGTTGGGAACGCACCAAACGGGCCTATGAATTATTGGTACATGGAAAAGGAAAACATTCCAATAATGCGCTTGAAGCTGTTTCCGAAAGTTATGAAAAAGGAATAAGCGATGAATTCATCGAACCCATTGTTCTATCTGAAAACGGACAACCCGTGGCGACCATAAAAGAAGGTGATGTGGTGATCTTTTTTAATTTTCGAACCGATCGCGGAAGACAACTCACCCAAGCTTTAAGCCAAGAAAATTTTCCGGAATATGACATGAAAAGTTTGGCTTTGTACTTTATGACCATGACTTCCTATGATGAAACCTTCAAAAATATAAACATCATTTTTCAGAAAGACAATTTGAAGGCTACACTGGGCGAAGTACTGGAATATACAGGAAAAACACAGTTGCGTGCGGCCGAAACTGAGAAATATCCACACGTGACCTTTTTCTTTTCCGGTGGAAAAGAAACTCCGTTTCGGGGCGAAGATCGCATTTTGGTAAATTCACCCAAAGTAGCCACCTACGACTTACAGCCCGAAATGAGCGCCGTTGAATTGAAAGATAAAGTCATTGAAAAAATGGAAACATCAAATTCAGATTTTATTTGTTTGAATTTCGCAAATCCGGATATGGTTGGTCATACAGGTGTTTTCGAGGCCGCGGTGAAAGCATGCGAAACGGTGGATTTTTGTGTTGGCGAAATCATTGAAGCAGCCAGAGAACATAATTATTCCGTTTTGGTAATTGCCGATCATGGAAACAGCGAAAAAATGCGCAATGAAGATGGTTCCCCAAATACCGCGCATACCACCAACCCTGTGCCGGTTATTTTGGTAGATTCGGAAATAAAGAAAATAAACAATGGGATTTTGGGCGACATCGCTCCAACTATTTTGGATTTGATGAGTATTGACAAACCCGATTTAATGACCCAAAATTCATTGCTTTTGAAATAATTCACTCAATCAGTAATTTGGAAAAGAAAACGAACACTTTTCCCCTTAAACCATAAATAATGAAAAAAGCATTGATTGTCACATGCCTTTTGGCCCTTGTTTCTTGCGGAAGTCAACAAACCGCTTTAGAAAACACCGAACAAAATTCAGAAAATGAAGTTGTTCAAAAACGCTCCAAACGCGATAATATCACTTCGCCACTTTTGGCAAAAGGAAATATCACCAAAGAAAATCTGCAAAAATTGACTTGGTACGAACCTTCCGTTCATGGTTACAATCCGGATGAAGCCCATGTAAAAGAGTTGGCTAAAGCACTCAAAAAACACAATTATAATATTGACGTTTATTTTGGAACTTGGTGCCACGACAGTCGGCGTGTTGTACCGAAATTTGTGAACTTATTGGAAAAAACAGGATTCGATTTTTCACATGTGAACTTCGTTTCGGTCAACGGACGCAAGGAAATCCCCAATGTTTCCCCCGAAATTGCCGCGCAATTGAACGTGCATCGCGTGCCCACGATTATTTTTTATGAAAACGGAAAAGAAACGGAGCGCTTTGTGGAACGCGCCAAGGAAAGTTTGGTTCAGGACATAATAAAAATCGCTTCTGGAGCGGAATATTTGGATAGCTACGAATGAAAGTAAAAAAACCTGCAAGATTTTGTCAATGAAACCTTGCAGGTAAATTTTCTTATTCCAAATCCCAATCAATTTTCCGTGAGACAAACATGATAACGGCCAAAATCAGAAACAGGCCTATGCTTCCCACCAATAGCGCATAATCTTCCAACTGAATAATGACGTAAATAAAGGTGTATAAAGTCGCCAAACTTCCGCATATAAGCAACGGAAACTTTTTCCTCTTTAAAATGGTGCCCGAATACAATCCAATAAGTGTCAATACGGAAATCGCCGCAATCAAATAAGCGCTTAAAAACGTACTGTGCTCCGAAATGGAAAGCAGCAAGGTATAGAACATTACAAGGGCCAAACCGATCATGGCATATTGGAACGGATGAATGTAAATTTTGCTGACCAATTGTATGAGCAAAAACACTAAGAGTGTCAACCCAATGACCATAAAACCGTATTTCGCGGTGCGCGCCGTTTTTTGGTATTCATCCACGGGAACTATAAAATTTGTGCCCAAAGCATATTCCGTTAAATCGGGCAATTCGCCAAAATAGGATTGTGCAAATGATCGGTTGAGCTGAAATACTTCCCAGGAAGCTTGAAAACCATCAGCCGAAATTTTTCGGGATTTCGGAAGAAAATTTCCATCGAAACTCGGGGAATGCCAGTTGGAATTCATTTCCACAGAAGTCTCTTTTCCCAGGGGAACAAACATGAGGCTTTTGCTGCCATTCATTTTCACATCAAAAGAAAAAGCAAGCGGGTTTTTATACTTTTCACCAAATTTTTGAATCGGTTCACTTTGCAAGGTGTTTTTATAATCTGTTCCCGGTTCCATTTCCAGCTTCTTCTGCCCTATTTCGACCTGCATCAAATTTCGGATGCCCTTTATATTGGAAGTTTTGAGCAAAACCCTTGCTTTATCCCACAACATATCTTTCGCGGAAACCTTCAATTTTATCGAATCGAATTCGGGAAAATTTCCCTCCACATGAACATTGGACGTAAAAACAACCGATTCATAAATGCTTCTATTCAGAGGTTTTGTTTCAACATTTGAAGTTATTTTTAAATTTTCCGGAAAGAAATAAGCATTTTTCACATTCACTTCTTTTTTGATCAAATACTTTTTTTCGTTTTCATCATAAATCCGAATTTCCTTATAGGTATTATACGGAATTTTTAAGATCAACCCTGAAATTATGGTTTCCTTACCCCATTTTTGGTTGATTTCTTCCGTGACTTTTTCTTGTCGCATCGCTCGTTCGCGAATTAGGCTTTTTACCGATTCCAAAGGAATCAGCAGAATTAAAAGTAAAAATCCGACCACCAACAAACGGGCGGAAATCGAATTACGCAACCATGTTCCAAATTTGCTTGGTCGGTCCGCAGACTGATTTTTGTGTTCTTCCATTGTTTTTTGATTTTTGGTTTGTTTTCAGTTTAAGAACTGAGAAACATTTTCTTAAGTTGTAATAAATTAAAAGCGGTTCGAATACTATTCAACTGCCGGCGAAAGGGGTTCCGAAAATGCCTACAGCAAGTTCTGCCCAAATAAGAAAGAAAAAGAATAAGATTAGGACACAGAAAGCAATGCGGCCACCCAGGCTTTTTATTTTTCTTAATACAAATTCGCACAGTAAACCCGTTCCAAACAATAGCACTCCCATGACCATAAAATCAAACAAGCCCCATTTTACTTCATTGGTAAATTGCATGGCTATCAGCGGAACAAGTAACAATGCCGTTGCTGTGACCAAAATCGCGATTAATCTTTTGTTGTTTTTCATCTTTTTTGTTTGTTAAAGTTAGTTTTTCAGTTAAGTTTTAAGTTGCGTTTTGATATTGTAAAGTACTTTGTATTTCAAAGTATTAAAACAAAAAAAATGTCACTTTGGAATTAGTTTTTCCAAGGCATCAATGTGTTTTTTGAATTCATTTCTACCTTTTTTAGTGGCTTGATAGCTCGTATTGGGTTTTCGGTCGATGAAGGATTTTTCTGTGGAAATGTATTCAGCTTTTTCCAAAGCTTTCAAATGGCTCGCCAGATTGCCATCGGTAACGTCCAACAATTCTTTCAGCCGACTGAAATCTGCATTTTCATTTACAACAAGAATGGACATAATACCCAAGCGCACCCGATGGTCAAACAATTTGTTGATGTTGTCGATGATTCCCACGTTTTATGCTTGTTTTTCTTTTAAAACCATTATCCCGCCATAAACCACATGTGCTATTCCGAAACCCAGCAACCACAACCAAAATCCATTTTCGGGATAAATTGCGCACAGCAAACCGATTACAATTTCGGCATAACCCAAATAATGTATGTTTCCAACGGCATATTTGGCGGCATTCACCAAGGCCAATCCATAAAAAATAAGCATTAATGAAGCCGTGATCCCATAATGTTGGTTATGAAAAATGATCAGAATAAGCAGGCCACCGCTTATCAACGGTATTAAAAAATTCACCAACAATCTTTTGGCGGTGCCATCCCATAATTTTTGATGATTTTCACGTGCTTTTTTTCTGGAAAGCAAATAGGCACTTGCAATACTCAGAATTAAAATAGAAATCAAAAAAATGGAGGCGGTGTTATAATTGTTTTCATTGAAAAAAACACGCTCGTTTCCATTGGAAAAAAGAAAATAGTAGGCAATTGCCCCGCCCACAAGCGCATAAATCCCCGCGAGAATTGCCGAAAACCCGCTGAGGGATATAAACCGAGAGGAACGGTTCATCAAACTTCTAATTTCGTTGATGTCGTTCAAATAATTTTTATTTTCCATATTCAAAAGTACTTTGAACCACAAAGTAAATCCATTTTTCTAATATGACAAAGAAGAATCCTGAAAATTTTTCCTTTTTGAAAATTACAGGTTTAAAAAATAGTTTCAATTTTCGAATATACTTAGGCGATCAAGCAAATGAAGAAATTCAAAAAGACAACTATTATATCCATAATTCGTTAAAAATTTATTTTACTTCAAAATTTTCGAT
>DASSWN010000018.1:0-8728 GCA_035704905.1 Flavobacteriaceae bacterium | reverse complement strand
TGGATTTGCATATCGGAAACGTTGAAATGTTTGGCAATTTCCCGAAGTGTCTTTCCTTTTTTCAATAATATTTTGATGCGCATCACTTGCGTGGAACTGAGCTTCCAGCCATCTTTTCGGTTTTTCTTGTTCCGGTATTTTCGTTCTTTCTTTTCGGCGATCACATAAGGGCTTTGTTCAGTATGGATTTTGTTTTCTTCCGGGGTCATCCATTTTAGGTTGCTCACGTTGTTGTTGCATTTGTAGTAATCCAAGTGCCCCACGATGGTCTCTTTGGATTTAGGGGTGGGCAGAAAAAAATCAGCCACGAGCCGATGGATGAAAAAGTGTTTGTGGACCGTTCTTTTTTTGAGGTCTTTCGCTTTCTTTTTTCGAATGTTTTTTAGCTTCTTGTCCAAATCGTAGGCAACCCGGTTGATCACCAAGGTCGGAGCATTTTCTTTGATCAATGTGCTTTTCTTTTGCTGAAGTTCGGAGGTTTCCCTTTCCAATTGTTCCAATTCCAGTGCTATTTCTTTGCTCCTTGGTTGGTAGAATTTAAATCGAATGATTGGGTAGCCTTCACTCATGGATCCTTTTACGATATTTCCGTTGGAAATCTTGTTGAAAGACCGGATCCTGCCCCAGTTGGACACTTCGTAGCGGGAAGTATTGGTGTATTCAAAATCGAACAAGATGGGTTTCCAAGTTTCTTTGTTGCGGTTCATACCTTTTTCAATGCGCATTTTAGCACAAAGTTAGGTAGATTTTAAAACCAAACGGACAACTCTGATTTTTTTAACTTGATTTTAAAGTTTTTTCCCGTTGTCCACCAGCGAGGGGGTCGGAAAGTATTTGAAAGTAGAAATGCGAAAATATTCAAATCCTTTTCAGAATTTTAAACTACGGTTGGTTGGCATGCTTTCGAGTTAGTCTTGAAAACCTTTTATCACAAATTCGCAACGCCGGTTGATTTCGTGTTGTGCCTCGTTACAAGAATCTTCAGGAATACATTGTATGATAGGAAACTTTTCACCATAACCTTTTGCCGTAAGTCTTTCGGGTTCAATCCCTTTTCCAATAAAATAATCCATTACGGAAGCTGATCTTTTTTTTGAAAGCTCTTGATTGTATTTGTCGGTGCCGCGCACATCGGTGTGGGTGCCAATTTCCAATTGTATTTGTGGGTATTTTTCTAAAATGGCGATGACTTTGTCCAAAACTTCCCGCGATTCTTTTCGGATATACCACAAGTCATAATCAAAATAGATAGGTTCGGTTTTTATAAGGATGCGGTTTTTTTCTTTTACAATAGCGTTTTCTTGTGCGATAATTTGTTCCAAATGTTCTTTTCGGGCTTTTTTCTTGGCAATTTTCGCTGCCTGCTCTTTTACTTTTTGTTTTGCTTTTTCTGTTTGAATTCGAGCTTTTTTGGCTTTGATTTGTGCTGCTTTTGTTTTTTGCGCTTGGATTTTTCGTTGTGCAATAATTTCTTCGCTAAGCAGTTCCAAAACAACTTGATGTTCTTTTTTTCGAGTTTTTGTGGTATTCAACGTGGTGGTATCCCCGCGGAATTTAGGTTTTGAGGCGGTCAATCGAAAAGGTTTTTCACAATTCACCTTAAATTCAAATTGGGCATTTTCGGAAACGATCAAGCTTTCCAATACTACTTTATTGCTGGAAAGCACAACGGTCGAAAAGGGGAGCGGTTTTCCTGTGGTTTCGTCGATTACTTTTCCGGAAATAACTTGAAAACAATTTTCGATGATGAGGGGTTTGGTTTGATGAATTTTATAAATATCATCACTTCCTTTTCCCTCGAGCTTTTGGGGCCGGTTGGACGAAAAATATCCGTTTTTTGAAATGGGATCAATGTAGAAAGCAAAATCGTCATAACCGGAATTGACGGGCAAGCCAACATTGTCCGGTTTTTCAAAACTGTTTTCAGTGGGTGTGCTTATGAATATGTCCAAAAAACCAAAACCGGGATGTCCGTCGGAAGCGAAATATAAATTTCCTTCCGCATCGACAAAAGGGAATTGTTCTTTGTGTGCCGTATTGATCTGTGGGCCTAAGTTGACTGGGTTTCTGAAATTTGAAGAGCTCATTTTGTAAAGATCGAAACCCCCAAAACCCCCAGGCATATCGGAAGCAAAATAAAGGGTTTTTCCGTCGGGACTTAATGCGGGATGTTCCACTGAATAGGCATCGTCATTCACAGGCAGGGATTGAACGTTGGTCCATTTCCCGTTATTCCATTCGGCTTTATATATTTTAAGATGGGTCACTTTGTCCGCATCTTTTCCTTTTTTTCCTTTTAAAAAATTGTTCCGCGTAAAAAAAACCGTTTTCCCATCTGGGGAAAAGACGGCGTTCGATTCGTGCAAATCCGTGGTCAAATTTTCGGAAAACAATTTTGGTGGCGAAGTTGTCAAACTGTCTATTGGAACAACATATAAATCGAGGTAAGGAGAAGCGTTCCAACGAAACATTTTATCGAACAACCCCAGTTTTTTTCGGGCAGCGGCAAAAACAAGTTTGTTTTGGTAAACGGTTGCGCCAAATTCCGAAGAGGGGGTGTTCAGTCCTAAATTTTTTATTTCATAGCGTTTTCCAATGGCTTTTACATTTTCGAGATAGTGCAAATCCGTTTCATATTGATGGATTTCTTCAGGGGTTTCAATCAAAAATTCACGGTTTACCATTCCGGCTTCCGTGTAATTTCCCAGTGCTTTTAATGTTTGAACAAATCGAAAAGCGTGGAATTCTTTTATTTTTTCGGGATAGCTAGTAGCGACTTGGCGGTAGTATTTTACTGCTTTTTTTGGTTGGAAGGTAAAACAATAGGCATCAGCCAATTTCAATAAGGTTTCGGGACTTTTATTGGAGATTTCCTCGTAAATTGGAATAGCATCGGCATAAAATGTATTTTCAAAATAGCGGTTGGCCATTTTCAATTGAAAATCCTGTGCTTTTAATTGAAGCGAGCACAAGGAAAAAATGATGATTGCAAATATGATTGGTGGATAAGACCTCATAGCTTTCGGTTTAAAAGAATCTCGGGGATTTGTTGTGCCCTTTTATAAATGTCAACCGGTACAACAGAAAAATTTCGTGTGTCCCCGATTCGAACGTTCCCAAATTGCTGACGGTATGGTCGTAGGCATAGCCAATGTCAAATGTTGGGGTAATTCCAAATTTCATCAACCCGCTAAAAGAATCGTCCAAGCGGTAGGAAACGCCCAACTCAAAGCGGTCCAAGTATAATACATTTGCGGAAACATCGACAATTGGAGAAACGCCCTTGACCGTGCGTATCAAAAAGGAAGGCTTCAGCTTGAATTTTGGATTGATCTCAAAAACATAACCACCCGTCAGGTACAAGTGAATTTCCTCTCCGCCAACTCCTTCGATTGTATTGTCATCCAAGTGTTTGCTTCTTAAAAGATTTGGGGTGGAAAACCCGATGTAATATTGATCGGTAAAATAATAAGCCCCAGCTCCAAAAACGGGGAAGGTTTTGTGCAGGTTTTGGGCGAAGGCAGGATCCGTTTTTGGGCCGCCACTTTCCAATCGAAAATCATCAAAATTACTGTCAAAAAAAGTAAGGCCGGCTTTTACTCCTAAGGAAAGTCGATGGCCTTCGGACAGGTTCAGAAGGTAGGCAAAATCAGCATAAAGGTTATTTTCCTTGATCGCGCCTTCCCCAATCCGGTCGTTGATGAACGAAATCCCTGTCTCCACTTTGGCACTGAGTGGAATGTGTGAAAAAAAGGAAAAAGTCTGTGGCGAGCCCACCGCCCCGACCCATTGATTACGATAGAATCCGCCCAAATCGATCGTGGAAGGTTCGGCAGTGGCATAAGCTGGATTAATGACGCTCATATTGTACATATAATGTGTGAATTCCGGGTCTTGCTGCGCCTTCAGCACAAAAAACGAAAACAAACAGAAAATCGGTAATAGTTTTTTCATTCGGAAAACGGATTAACGGTTTAGGTATAAACGCCCCTGTTTCGGCGAGGTTCCTTCTTCATTAAAATAAACGATATAAAAATAGACGCCATTTGGTGCGATATTATCCGCTGAGCTTTCCGTGGTTCCATCCCATTCGGGGCGTTCAATATTTCCGGTGAACAACAATTGCCCCCAGCGATTATAAATTTCGTACTTATAGTTTTCATATAAATATTGGATATCCGGAATGCGAAAAACATCGTTTGTACCGTCATTGTTTGGGGAAAAAGCATCTGGAATGTAAAAATCGTAATTCGGCCCGTTGGGATTTGGGCAGGCGGTAAGGCTTACGGAAACTTCCAATACTTGAATACTTTGACATCCAGTAACGGAATCTTTGGCATAACCGTAATAAATTGTGTTTTCCAACAAAACCGTAGTTGGGTCGAGTGGGTTCCCATTGGCGTCGAACCAAAGTATTTTATATCCGCTTTGGGTGTTTTGGGTCAAGTCGGCAATTGTGGGATCGTCTGCCCCACAAAACGCATCCCCATCAGGGATTAACGTAGGAGCGGGAATTTGATGAACAACCACTGAAACATTGGTTTTTGGCGAAAAACAGCCTTGGCTGCTGATTTGTGAAACCCAATAATCACCGCTTGTCAACAAGCTATTTCCGGGCAAGGGTGAAAGGTCGTTTTGATTGGCAAACCAAGCAATATCATTTCCATTCGGCAACAATTCGGATACCGTAGCTTGGTCGGCTTCACAAAATTCTTGTGGGGAAGAGGCCGTTATTGGCGGCGGAAGCGGGAAAATTTCAAAATCCTTGGTTTGTGAAGCCGGAGCGCCACATCCGGTGATGGTGTTCAACATAAAATGAAGTTCAAACGTGGTAATTCCCGTGTTCGAGTATGAATTGCCCGGAATCGTAAACCCTGCTGTTCCGTTGGAAAAACCAAGGCTCACGGTTTGGTTCGGAAGCGAATTGGCACCACTTAACGAATAAGTAATATCCACTTGCGAGAGACCATTTAAATTATTGATCGTAATTTGAACAGGTTCCCCAAAACAAACATCAGGAATGGAAATGGAAATATTGGATGTGTCGGGAAGCGGGTTCACTTCAAAAGAAACAGAATTATTGGCGGTATTATCGCAAAAACCATCGTCGATATGGATGATTGTAAAAGTTGTAGTTCCTGTGTTTGTCAGCTGTGCCGCATCAATCGTAAAACTGGTTGTTCCATTTGAAAAAGTAACATTTTTTGTATCCGAATAAACATTCGCCCCGGAGAGATTATAATCGATGGTGTAGGTTCCATCCAATGTCGGATCGGAAATAACCACTGTGGCATCTTGGCCGATACAAATGTCATCAATGGTTATTATGGCATTATCAATGTTGGGAAGCGGGCGCACCCCAAAAGTGTCCGAAAGATTGCCATAAAGAACATCGCAGATCAAACCGTCTTCGTCATTGGTGACCGTTATGCTGGTAATATTTATGGTGTAGTTACCAATTACCGGCACAAAGGCGTTGTCCACAATAAAACTGGGATTGGAAGTGGTAATGGTTTCCGAGCCGGTAAAGCTCACCGGGCCGGTAATTTGGTATTCAAATAAAAAATCATAGCCTTGCGCATTTGGGAGATTCGAAAAATTGTTGATGTTAACTACAAAATCCACCACACCAATTTCGTCTTCACAAATGGAATTGATATCAATGGTAACCCCGGTAAGGTCAATTATTTTTCGGATGATTAAGGTAAATGTGGCCGTTTCTGGCGTACAAACTGGATGATCGGGATAGACAGTATAAGTAAACGTGTATTTTCCATACCCGTTATTATTAAAAATTTGTTGCACATTAATCGTTTGATCACCGGCATTGTTTATTTGCGAAGTACCGGAATTTTCGCTCCAAAAACCGTTGGGGTCGCCGCCCGTGTGATAGTTTTGCAAATCCACGGCAGTATAATTGGCCAAATCAGCAATTCCGCACAATTCCAAATTGGTAAAACTTCCCGGGTTGGGAAGTGGGTGTACCGTCAATTCAACTGTTGAAGTCAATGCAGGACAACTTGCCACCGCTGGAACAGTATAACTGAACAGATAGGTTCCCGGCCCCTGTATGGAGGCGTTATAAATGTTGGCCGACAATGCCCCGGTGTTACTCAAATCGTTCCAAGTTCCATTAACGTGCGGATTGGGATTGCTGCCAATGAACTGAAACAAATTAACGCCCATGTCATCTTCACAAGCATTTGCATCAAAATTGTCCACGCCCGGATAGCCGCCGACCATTAATGTAAAAATGGATGTTTTGTCCGTACAGCTTGCATCGTTGATCGTATAATTGAAAGTGTAAGTCCCGCCATAGGTAAGGTTCCAGATATTCACCACCCCGGTTTGTGCATCAATGGGGATAGGAGGGGTGTTGCCACTGTTCCAAGTCCCACCGGGATCGGGATTTCCTTGTAGGTTGGCAAACAAATCCACCGTTTGGTTGGCGGGAATATTGCAAATGCTCAGAAAAGTATCGTTCCCGGCACATTGAGCGGAAATCTTTTTATTTCCGGCCAAAAAGCAAAAGAAAACAAGGAAAAATAAAAAGGGTTTACAAAGGTAATTTTGTATCATTAAAATTGAATAATTGTCCAGGGAATATTTTCAGTCAACAATATAACAACATTTGTTAAAAAAACCCTAACATGTTCAATAAATATTTTTAAAAATGCTCAACACTTCCCGATTTTTGATAATCTGTGAAAATGCATAGGATGGATATTTTTATTCGAAAGATTTTTAATACCATACGAAAATATTCAAACCCAAAACTCAAATTCCAAACACTTAAAACCCCAATAACTCAATAACTCAACAAAATAACCCAATAACTCAATAACTCAAAACAAGTCCGTATCTTTGCAGCCCGAAAAATCAAGCAATTGAAAAATGACCGGTGATCAAAATAAAGTAGCGTTCTACACCTTGGGCTGCAAGTTGAACTTTTCTGAAACTTCGACCATTGCGCGTTCGTTTGAAAACGAAGGTTTTCAGCGGGTGGATTTTTCTGAAAAAGCCGACATCTACGTCATCAACACATGCAGCGTCACCGAAAACGCTGATAAACGCTTTAAAACCATCGTAAAGCAAGCTCAACAGGCAAACGAAAATGCTTTTGTGATTGCCGTGGGCTGTTATGCACAATTGAAACCAGAAGAATTGGCGGAAGTGAACGGCGTGGACATGGTATTGGGTGCCACCGAAAAATTTAAAATCACCGATTATTTGAACGAATTGTCCAAATCGGAACAGCCCGGAAAAATCCATTCCTGCGAAATTGACGAAGCCGATTTTTATGTCGGGGCATATTCCATTGGTGACCGTACACGTGCTTTTTTGAAAGTGCAAGACGGTTGCGATTACAAATGCACTTATTGCACCATTCCGCTGGCCCGTGGCATTTCGCGAAGCGACAAACTGGAAAATGTGCTGAAAAACGCTGCGGAAATTTCCGCCAAAGGGATTAAAGAAATTGTATTGACTGGCGTGAACATCGGCGATTATGGAAAAGGTGAATTTGGCAATAAAAAACACGAGCACACTTTTTTGGATTTGGTAAAAGCTTTGGACGAAGTGGACGGGATCGAACGTTTGCGCATTTCTTCCATCGAGCCCAATCTGCTAAAAAACGAAACCATAACTTTTGTGGCGCAAAGCCGAACTTTTGTGCCGCATTTTCACATTCCCTTGCAAAGTGGGAACAACGAAATTTTAAAGAAAATGCGCCGGCGCTATCAGCGCGAGTTGTACGTGGACCGCGTGCAACAAATCAAAACCCAAATGCCCGACGCTTGTATTGGTGTGGATGTGATCGTGGGTTTCCCCGGCGAAACGGACGAACATTTTTTGGAGACCTATACTTTTTTGAACGAATTGGATATTTCTTATTTGCATGTGTTCACTTATTCCGAACGGGAAAACACACTTGCTCCTGAAATGCAAGGCGCGGTTCCGATGAAAACCCGAAAAAAACGCAGCAAATTGTTGCGTGGGCTTTCCGCAAAAAAACGCCGAGCGTTTTACGAAAGCCAATTGGGGAAAACAAAAACGGTTCTCTTTGAAGGGGAAAACAAAGCGGGTTATATTCACGGATTCACCGAGAATTACGTAAAAGTGAAAATGCCTTGGAACCCTGAACTCATAAACACTTTACACGAAGTGGAACTTTCAAAAATCGATGAAGACGGATTGGTGCGGTTTGAATTTGTTTCGGAAAAATTGGAAGTCGTTTAAAATTAGCCATCCCCAAGTCGCCCCATCTCCCAGTCACTCTTTCGTCAAGTCATATATTTATCCCCACCGGCAACATGGATTTGTAACGCCTGTTTTTTCTAAAAAACTTTGCAATATCAGGACTGGTGGGCATCACGCTCGCGTTGGTTTTTCCGATAACGTCCAAAACCGCTTTGATGAATTTGTCCAAATAACCCGCTTCTTTCAATGAATCGCTCATGCACAATTTGGTTAAAAAAATCTTCCGTTCTTGTTCCGCATATTCGATGGTGACCAATTCTGAATTGATGGTCGCTTCAAATTGGCGCAAAAAATCATTGTTGGTTATTTCGATTTTTTCTTCCTCCTGTTCCATAACGTAGAAATTTTAATTCATTTTGAAAAGCTTTTTGCCATTGCGAAAATTTTTCCTGAAAACAATCCGCGGAACTGGGCAATCAACTTTCTGGATGACGGAATGAAATATTTTGCATTTGTTTGTGATCTTTAG
>DASSWN010000226.1:0-2619 GCA_035704905.1 Flavobacteriaceae bacterium | reverse complement strand
ATTATAAAAGAAGAAAAAAAGCGGGCCAAAGTAAAATATACCGTACATGCGCATGAGCCGTATATCGTCGATTCCATAACCACCGATATTCCTTCCCACGATGTCGATTCGATTTATGAGGCTCATAAAAAGGCTTCTTTCGTTGTTCCGGGAAAGAAATTCAAAACCCTCGATTTTAATCAAGAAAGGGAACGTTTGACCACGCTTTTCAGAAATACCGGATTGTACCATTTTGAGGAAGGGCACATCAGTTTTATTGCCGACACAGTGAATACCGAGCACAAAGTGAATGTTGAATTGGTGATAAGCAACCGCGATATGAGCCGCAACGATTCGCTGATATACATTCCTTTTAAAATGCACACCATCAGTGAAGTCAATGTCGTAACCGATTATACTTTTTCCAAACGTGGCCAACCTGTTTTGCACAAAGAGGAACATGAAAAAGTAAACATTTATAGTTTTGATAAACCAAAATTCAACCCCGAAACAATTACCGATGCCGTTTTTATAAAAGTCGGTGATCTGTATAAAGACCAAAATAGGAGTTTGACGTATAATCGGCTGAATGAACTGCGCATGTTCAATTATCCGGATATTCAGTTTATCGACGATCCGCGCGATACAACCGAAACAAAACTGATAGCCAATATCTTGCTTACCCCTAAGAAAAAATTCGATCTGACGTTTAATTTGGAAGCTTATCGTAGCAATATTCAAGATTTTGGGATTGGTTTTGGCCCTTCTTTTTTGGTGCGAAACCTTTTTGGGGGAGCGGAAATTTTAGAAATTTCGGCACGTGGAAGTATAGGTAATTCGAGCGATGCGGCAAAAAATGAAACCCGCTTTTTCAATATTAATGAAGTTGGAGCCGATTTGAAACTAACCCTTCCGAAAATTGCTTTTCCCGGAAATCTTGATAAAATCATTCCGAAGTATATGTCACCATTCACCACCATTCGCGCCGGAATGAGTTCGCAGAAAAACATAGGGCTCGATAAACGCAATATTACTGGCGCCTTTTCATATCGTTGGGAACCTTCAAAAAAACTCACGCACTATATGGATTTGGTGGATGTTCAGTTTGTAAGAAATTTGAATGTTCAGAACTATTTCAACATTTATAGAAATTCTTTTTCCAGGCTGAATGAAATAGCCATGGAAAACAGCAGCCAAATTCCTTCAAATTATTTCGATCCGGAAACCGGCGATTTAACAATTCCCGAAGGGACCGAAAATTTTATTTCCGACATCAAAAACAATGAAAATCTGGGATTGAATCCCGAAGAATTGCGCGATGCCCGAAATGTAATTGAACGAAAAGACCGGCTTTCTGAAAACAACCTGATTCTTGCAAGCAATTTTTCATATATATGGAATACGGCAAGTAGTCTTTATGATCTGGAATTCACTCGCTTCCGGGGCAAAATCGAATTTGCCGGAAACACACTTTCGTTGCTTTCCCCTTTGTTGAATTTGGAGAAAAATAAAAGTGAAAAGTATGAACTTTCAGGAGTACAATTTTCGCAGTACGCAAAACTGGAACTCGGTATTGTAAAACATTGGAATTTGGGCCATCAAAATGTGCTTGCAACCAGGGCTTTTGGTGGAATTGCAATTCCTTATGGAAATTCAAACAGTATTCCGTTTTCCCGAAGTTTTTTTGCAGGTGGCGCGAATGACAACAGGGGTTGGCAGGCCTATGATTTAGGCCCGGGAAGCACCGGCGGAATCAACGAATTCAATGAAGCAAACTTTAAATTGGCTTTCAATGCAGAACATCGTTTCAATCTTTTCGGGCAATTGTTCGGCGCCTTTTTCGTCGATGTAGGGAATATTTGGCATGTTTTTGACAATGTGGAAGATGAGGCCTCGACCTTCACTAAGTTTTCCGATCTTGCCGATTTATCGGTCGGTTCAGGTTTTGGATTTCGGTACGATGTTCAATTTTTTGTAATTCGTATTGATGTTGGTTTTAAAACCTATTCCCCCGCAAATGACGATCAGAAATGGTTTCGCGATTACAATTTTGGAAATGCTGTCTATCATTTCGGCATAAACTATCCCTTTTAAACTGTTTTATTTTAGTAATTTTGTGCTTGGTATAATTCTAAGCTTAATCAATTATGGATCACAAAATTAAACCGGGAGTTGCTACCGGAAAGGAAGTTCAAGAAATTTTTGCCCATGCGAAAAAGCTTGGTTTCGCGCTGCCCGCTGTGAATGTTGTGGGTTCGAACACGGTTAATACGGTACTGGAAACCGCCGCAGAATTAAATTCTCCGGTCATCATTCAATTTTCAAATGGCGGCGCGCATTTCAATGCAGGCAAAGGACTTTCAAACGAGAATGAAAAGGCTGCAATACTTGGTGGCGTTGCCGGTGCGAAACATATTCATGAACTGGCCGAAGCCTATGGTGCCACCGTAATCCTTCATACAGATCACTGTGCTAAAAAACTTTTACCATGGATTGATGGCTTGTTGGATGCCAGTGAAAAACATTTTGAATTGTTCGGCAAACCCTTGTATAGCTCGCATATGCTCGATCTTTCTGAAGAACCCATTGAAGAGAATATCGAAATTTGCAAGCGTTATCTGGAACGGATGAGCAAAATGG
>DASSWN010000070.1:0-15059 GCA_035704905.1 Flavobacteriaceae bacterium | reverse complement strand
AATTGCTGCCGTTTTCCTTGTTGTTTGAAAGTATCTTTCACTTTATATATTTAGTAAATGTCTGCTTGGTTGATCGAGTGATGATTTCATTCAAAGGTACAAAAATTCGGGGCGATTGATTTCTATCAAATGGCTCGATAGGGAACCTTGTTCCCAAAAGAAATACTATTTTTGTAAAAACAAAAAAACAGCATGCTGAAAATAGGCGTATTGGGTGCGGGCCATTTGGGAAAAATCCATTTGAAACTCCTGCAACAATCAGAAAAATATGAATTGATCGGCTTCCATGATGCCAATAAAGATCATGCCGAAGCCATGGAAAAGGAATTTGGTTACACTTATTTTGAAGATATTTCTGAGCTTATTTCCAAAGTGGATGTTGTGGATGTGGTAACGCCAACCACGAGTCATTTTGAAAATGCCGAAAAAATCATCAAAGCAGGAAAGCATCTTTTCATAGAAAAACCAATTGCGGCAAGTGTGGAAGAAGCCGATAAAATTGTCACGTTGGCGCAAAAACATGGCATTAAAGGACAAGTTGGTCATGTGGAACGTTTCAACCCGGCCTTCCGGGCTGTTGCGGGAAAAATCAATAATCCCATGTTTATTGAAACACACCGGCTTTCCGAATTCAATCCTCGAGGCACCGATGTCCCAGTAGTGCTCGATTTAATGATTCATGACATCGATGCTATTCTCAGCGTGGTACATTCCAATGTAAAAACCATTCATGCCAGCGGGGTTTCTGTGATCAGCAATTCTCCGGATATTGCCAATGCGCGTTTAGAATTCGAAAATGGTTGCGTGGCAAATCTTACCGCCAGCCGTATTTCATTAAAAAATATGCGGAAATCCCGTTTTTTCCAACGCGACGCCTATATTTCAGTTGATTTTCTGGAGAAAAAATGTGAAGTGGTCAAGATGAAAAATGCTCCGGAAAACCCGGATGATTTCGCCATGATTCTGCAGAATGCCGAAGGAATACGAAAACAAATTTATTTTGAAAATCCCACAATTGATCCGAACAACGCTATTCTGGATGAATTGGAAACTTTTGCCGACGCGATAAAAAACAACACGGAACCAATTGTAACATTGGAACAAGGAACCGAAGCTCTGCGCGTGGCAATGAAGGTTATCGCAGGTTTTTAAACAAAGGTTTAACAGTGGGCGTGGTTTGCGCTTTCAACAAAAACATATTCAGTAATTACAAACTAAGAAATTAAATGAAAAACATAGCAGTAATCGGTGCAGGCACCATGGGAAATGGAATAGCGCACACCTTTGCCCAGTTTGGGTATAAAGTGAAATTGATCGATCTTTCCGAAGAAAATTTAAATAGCGGAATGGCGACCATCACCAAAAATTTGGAGCGAATGGTTTCCAAAGAAAAGATTTCCGAAACCGACAAAAACAATACTTTAAGCAATATTTCTACGCACACTGTTCTTTCCGAAGGCGTGGAATACGTGAATTTAGTGGTGGAAGCAGCCACAGAAAATGAAAATTTAAAACTGAAAATTTTCAAGGAATTGGATGAAATATGTCCGGACGATACTATTTTGGCTTCCAATACCAGTTCCATATCCATCACCAAAATTGCTTCGGTGACAAAGCGTCCAGAAAAGGTAATTGGCATGCATTTTATGAATCCTGTGCCGGTCATGAAATTGGTAGAAATTATTCGTGGGTACAACACCAGCGATGAAACCATGAATGTCATTATGGAACTTTCGGAAAAATTGAATAAAATTCCCGTGGAAGTAAACGATTACCCCGGATTTGTTGCCAATCGAATTTTAATGCCCATGATAAACGAAGCCATTGAAACCTTGTACAATGGTGTTGCGGGGGTGAAAGAAATAGATACGGTGATGAAACTCGGTATGGCGCATCCCATGGGGCCTTTGCAATTGGCCGATTTCATTGGCTTGGATATTTGCCTCTCCATATTGGAAGTAATGTACAATGGTTTCAAAAACCCAAAATATGCACCTTGTCCTTTATTGGTGAATATGGTTCAAGCCGGAAAAAAAGGAGTGAAATCTGGCGAAGGTTTTTATAATTATAGTAAAAGCAAAAAAGCCGAGGAAGTTGCCGGGCAGTTCGCCTGAAACCTATAAAACACTCAGTACTTAAATGACAATTTTTAATTATTTTGGCCAAAATCCTACCTTTTAAAGCGGTTCGCCCCACACGCGACAAAGTGAGTTTGATTGCTTCGCGTCCTTATCAAAGTTATACCAAGGCCCAACGAGAAACTCGAATGGACAGCAATCCGTTTTCATTTTTACATATTGTAAACCCGGGTTATCGTTACAACAAAGAGACTTCTGGGGGGGAACGCTTCAGGTTGGTGCGCAACCGTTATGAAGAATTCAAGGAAGAAAAAATTTTCATCCAAGATTCCCAAGCTTCCTATTATCTCTATAAAATCGTGAACCGCGAAGGAAATGAGTTCACCGGGTTTATTGCCGCCGCAAGCATTGAAGATTACGAAACGGACGTTATCCGCAAACACGAAGACACCATTGAGCAGCGCGTCGTTGTTTTCAAAGATTATCTGAAAACGGTAGGGTTCAATGCCGAACCGGTTTTAATGACTTATTCGCCAAACGAAACGCTTTCCAAAATTGCTCGGGAAACTTTGGGGACGCGATCGGAATATGAATTCACAACCACGTATCGCGACACGCATTATCTTTGGAAAATTTCAGATGATAAAACCGTTCAGCAAATCAAAACCGCATTTTCCGAAATAAAAACTTGTTACATTGCCGATGGGCATCACCGATCTTCTTCGTCACAACTTTTGGCGGAAGAAATGCGCACACAAAATCCCGAACACAACGGAACGGAAGCCTATAATTATTTTATGGGTTATTTTATTCCGGAAAATGAGCTGGTGATACAAGAATTCAACCGGGTTGTCCGTGATTTGAACAATCTGAGCAAAGAAGAATTTCTAATTGCTTTGGATACATGCTTCAGAATAGAAAACCGGAACCATGAATTTTACAAGCCTTCCAAAAAACATCATTTCAGCATGTATTTGGATGGGGAATTTTATTCGCTTTTCTTACGAAAAACAGCTTATCCGTTTGACACTTCCCTTTCGAAATTGGACGCCCAAATCTTATATAAAACTATTTTGGAACCCATTTTAGGAATTCATGACTTGCGAAACAACGACAGAATCGAATATGTGGCGGGGAGAAAAGATATGGCCTATGTAAAAGAATTAATCGACAAAAAGAAATTTGCTGTTGGGTTTGGAATGCTTCCGGTAACCATTGAAGAAATGAAACAAATTTCCGATGATGGGTTGAAAATGCCACCAAAAAGCACCTATATCGAACCAAAACTGAGAAATGGGATCACGATTTATGAATTTTGATTTTTGTATTTTTGAATTAGGAAATTGGTGAATAAGTGAATTAAAATATGAATACTATTTCTCAAAATCTAAAAAACGCAAAAGAAAAACTTCCGCAAGATGTTGTTTTGGTGGCGGTTTCGAAAACCAAGCCTGATGAGGATATCATGGAAGCATATTCTGCCGGCCAAAGAGTTTTTGGGGAAAATAAAGTCCAAGAAATGACTGATAAGGCACAGCGCTTACCGAGCGACATCGATTGGCACATGATTGGTCATTTGCAGCGGAACAAGGTGAAATACATTGCACCCTTCGTTAGCCTGATTCATGCTGTGGATAGTTTAAAATTGTTGAAGGAAATTAATAAAGAAGCTAAAAAAAACGAGCGAAACATCGCATGTTTGCTGCAAGTGAAAATTGCTGAAGAAGAAAGCAAATTTGGTATGGAAATCGAAGAAGTGACCAAATTATTGAATTCAAACGAATTTCGAGCCATGAAAAATATTTCCGTGAAAGGTTTTATGGGAATGGCGACTTTTACCAACAATGAACAACAAATTCGGAACGAGTTTCGTTTTCTTAAAAACCAGTTCGGTTTATTTTCGCAGAAATTCCCCTCCCTTAAAGTTCTTTCAATGGGAATGAGCGGCGATTATGAAATAGCTATTCAAGAAGGTTCCAATATGCTACGGATTGGAAGCGCGATTTTTGGAGAAAGGAATGCTCCTTAATTCCAAATGGAAAAAAGCACCCCACTCTCTGATGTAAAATGAAGAATGATGAAAAGAATGAATCAGTTTAATCAATTATCTACTCCCTTTTTGGGGAATTAAATGGGCTCTTATGTACGCAATTCTTGACATAGAGACCACCGGTGGAAAGTACAATGAAGAAGGCATAACCGAAATTGCAATTTATAAATTCGACGGTCGTCAAGTAGTTGATCAATTCATCAGCTTGGTAAATCCTGAACGTTCCATTCAACCATTTGTTGTCGGTCTAACCGGTATTAATAATGAGATGCTTCGGCATGCGCCAAAATTCTACGAGGTTGCCAAACGCATTGTGGAAATAACCGAAAATTGCATTGTCGTTGCACACAACGCGAAATTCGATTACCGAATTCTGCGCACGGAATTTGGACGGCTGGGATATGATTTCCAGCGAAAATCACTTTGCACTATTGAAGTTTCCAAAAAACTAATTCCCGACATGCCTTCTTATAGTTTGGGAAAATTGGTTAAAAACCTGGGGATTCCAATATCCAATCGACATCGTGCGGAAGGCGATGCCCTGGCAACCGTTCAACTATTCAAATTGCTGTTGGCAAAAGACCTGGGGAAAAGTATTTCACAAGAAAGTTTGCGCGATATTCCGGTACGGCAAATGGACGATAAATTGATCCGGATGATCGAGCCGCTTCCTTCCCTTACTGGTGTTTATTATTTTTATAATGAAAAAGATGCCATCATTTATATTGGAAAAAGCAAGAATATAAAAAAAAGGGTCCTGCAGCATTTTACCGCTGAGGCCCACAAATCAAGAAAAATTCAACAAGAAATTCAGCGCATTACCTATGAGGCCACGGGAAATGAATTGATTGCGCTACTGAAAGAAAATGAGGAAATCAAGCGCCACCAACCAAAATATAATCGTGCCTTAAAAAGGAACACACTTTTGAACAACCAAATTTTCACTCATGCGCTCTATCATTCGCAAGATGAAAACGGTTTTTTACGGCTGCATTTGGCTAAAGCCGATTTTGAAAAAGAACCCATCACTACCTTTACGAATTTACAACAGGGAAAAAGGGTGTTGGAACAAATTGTAGAAACTTATGAGCTTTGTCAAAAATTAACAGGGACACATTCGAATAATGGCAGCGGTTGTTTTTATTATGGCATTAAAAAATGCGCCGGCGCCTGTGTTGGCGAAGAAGCTCCGGAAACCTACAACGAACGCGTGAAACAGGTTATTGAAAAATTCCGCTTTCCGAAAGAAAGTCTGGCTGTCATTGATCGTGGAAGGGAGAACGGTGAGAAAAGTGTGGTTTTTCTTGAAAATGGTATTTTCAAAGGAATCGGTTATGTGCAACTGAACCATCAATTAAAACACCGGGAAATTATCGGCAAAATTATTGTTCCCATGGAAAATAACCGCGATGCAAAACATATCATTCAAAATTATTTGCGCAGGAACACAAATTTAAAAACCCTCCGATTTGAATAATCCGAATGCTTCGGAGCGATTTCTAATTGTCATTCTTGGCCCGACCGGAATAGGCAAAACTCGGATTGGCATTGAACTTGCCAAACATTTTTCTTCAGAAATAATTTCGGCCGATTCGCGCCAATTTTTTAAAGAAATGAACATTGGGACGGCAGTTCCTACCGAAGAGGAATTAGACTCCGCACCGCACTGGTTCGTGCAACATAAATCGATTTATGAATCTTATTCGGTAGGTGATTTTGAACGGGAAGCCTTGCAAAAATTGAACGATTTGTTCCAGAAACACCGCATTGTTTTTATGGTTGGTGGCAGCGGACTTTATTTGGACGCGGTTGTAAAAGGACTCGATAAATTTCCGGCGATAGACCCCGATATACGCGAAAATTTAGAAAAAGATTTGGAAGAAAATGGAATTGTTTCCCTTCAAGAAAAATTGAAAAAGTTTGACCCTGAATATGCGAAAAAAGTAGATATTCAAAACCCACGACGCGTGATAAGAGCCTTGGAAATTTGCATTGGAACCTCGAAACCATATTCACATTTTTTGAAACAAAATCCTACAACCCGGAATTTTTCCACTGTCAAAATTGGGTTGACTGCCCCACGGGAACTAATTTACGCGCGTATCGAAAACCGCGTGGACAAGATGTTGAAGGCCGGTCTTCTGAAAGAAGTAGAAAAACTTCGGCCACAGCAACATCTCAACGCATTGAAAACCGTAGGCTACAAGGAATTTTTTCCATATTTCGAGGGCGAAACCACTTTAGAAAATGCTGTTGAAGAATTGAAAAAGAACACGCGAAGATTTGCCAAAAGGCAACTAACATGGTTTCGGAAAGATCAGGAAATCACATGGTTTCCGTTTGATGTTCCATGGGAAGAAATTGCTGACTTTATTGCACAAAAAACCGCTCCACAATAAATTTATGTGGAAGCGGATTTCTGAAAACCTAAACCATTATTTTACGATTCCTTGCTGTGATCTACCAAACGGAAACCTTCTCCATGAATATTCAAAATTTCTACATTGGGATCCTTTTTTAGGTATTTGCGCAGTTTGGCAATATATACGTCCATACTTCGGGAAGTAAAATAATTGTCATCGCGCCAAATTTTCGTCAAAGCTAACTCGCGTTGCATCAAATCGTTTTCATGCAAGGCCAGCAATCGCAACAATTCATTTTCCTTTGGAGATAATTTTTGCGGTTCCTGATCTTTATAGGTCAAGAAGCGCAGTTTTGAATTAAGGTGAAAGCCACCAATTTCAAACTCGAACTGCTTGCTGTCGGCAACGCTTTCAACCGTTTTCCGTTGCATAATCGCTTTGATTTTCATAAGCAACACCTCGCTATCGAAAGGCTTGTTCAAATAATCGTCCGCCCCTACCTTATATCCCTTCAGAACATCTTCTTTCATGGCTTTGGCGGTAAGAAAAATGATGGGTATTTCCTCATTTTTTTCCCGGATTTCTTTGGCCAACGTAAACCCGTCTTTATAAGGCATCATCACATCAAGGATGCAAAGATCGAAATCGTCTTTTTTGTATTTTTCAAATCCTTCCATTCCATTTTTGGCATGTGTGACATCGTAATCGTTCATGGCCAAATAATCTTTAAGTACGATCCCAAAATTCGGATCATCTTCCACTAGTAAAATTTTCTTGTTTTCAGTTTCCATTTTATTAAGATATTAGGGGTAGTTTAATTATAAAGGTACTTCCTTTTCCTTTTTGACTTTCCACGAAAATTTGTGCGTGGTGGTCTTCCAAAATTCTTTTCACATAAGCCAATCCGAGTCCGTGGCCTTTTACATTGTGCACATTTCCGGTATGCTCGCGAAAGAATTTTTCAAATATTTTTCGCTGTACGGATTTGCTCATTCCAATTCCGTTATCTTTGATTTTCAGCAGTATATAATTTCGGGCATTTTCTGTGTAAATATCAATTTCAGGCGGATTGATGGAATATTTTACCGCATTGTCCAGTATATTCACCAAAACATTGGTCAAATGAGATTTGTTTGCCAATACAAAGGAATTTTTTGCCTGTAAGTGCGTATTGATTTCACCTTGATGTTCTTTAAGAATTAATTCCATGTGGGCGATCGCACTTGTCAAGATATCATTTAAATTGAGCCGTTCTTTTTTAATATTGAGTTCGTTTTTTTCCAATTTAGAAATCCTCAATACATTTTCGACTTGGGAATGCATTCGTTCGTTTTCGTCGCGGATCATGTTCATATATCTCTTTATTTTCTCTTCATCCTGAAAAATTTTCGGATTTTTAACGGAATCCAAAATCAAATTGATTGTTGCAATAGGCGTTTTGAATTCGTGGGTCATATTGTTGATAAAATCCGTTTTAATTTGCGAAATCTGTCGTTGCCTAAAAAGTTGAAACAAGGCGCTTATATATGTAAAAACAATAATCAACGTAAAAATTACGGACAAACTGATCATAATTCCCATAGCCGACCAAACCTCTTTTCCTTTTCCCGTAAAATCGATCATCAATTGATAATTATGATCATTTATGGTTTCGTCATCCGTGTCAAAAATCGCGATTCCGTACGTGCTTGGCCCATTCAATTTAAAATCTTCCGTTTTTACTTTAGTCGCGAGTCCATTGCTATAAAAACCGAATTCAAAATCAGTATCTAAGTTTCTTTTCTCGAGTTGTTCTTTTATTAATTTTCGAACTTCATCTTTATTCACCCGTTTGTAAATTGGCACGTCGGCTGCCAACTCTTTGATAGTGTTACTAACCAATTGCCTTGTGGGGCCGTCCAATTCGTTCACCCTTATAAACTTTTGTTCGGCACTTAGTTTATTTCCCTCCAGTTCATTTTCCCGCACAACGCGGGTCACTTTTTTATTGATCAGGCGCCTGAACTCAATGCTATCTTTGTTGCCTATCAAAAATGGTGAAAACAGTTTATAATCTTCTTGGATCACACTGTTCGTATAAAGATAAGTGTTGTCGCCATTCTGCTGAATCCGCAACAACTCATCGACGGTCACTTTTTGTGGCTTGCCGAGGCTATCAATTTCATCCAAAATGGTAAAAAAATAATTTTCAAACTCATCTTCTTCCAATTTGTTGGAAACTTCGATCAAAAGCTGTTTGGCATTGAACGTAAATTGTGCCTCTTTGCTTTCCATCGCATTTTTTATCCAAAAACCTTGCACAAAAATGATTCCTATTAACGATAAGCTCATCAACAGCAACAGGAAAACCAACACTTTTTTATTCATCCCTCAAATATAGTATTTTAACATTTACCCGTGTTATGGTTTAACCAAATGTTAACACAACTCCTCAATGAGTTATTAAAAAAGTGAGCTTTTTATGTAGAAAATCTACCTGTTTTTTGGTATTTTCGAGATTGATGTTTTCGATTACAAAATCGGCAAGTTTTAGTTTCTTTTCGTCTGTCCATTGAGCGGCCATTCGGGCTTCTATTTTTTCGCGGGTGGTTTCATCGCGATCTAGCAACCGATTGATCCTTAATTCTTTCGGAGCAGTAATCAGGATGGTGAAATCGCAACTTCTATGACCCTGATTTTCGAAAAGAATTGCTGCTTCATAAATGCAGTACAATCCGTTTTGATTGTTTTTCCATATCCGGAAATCTTCATGAACTTTCGGATGAATGATTGCGTTCAAAAATTTTAAAAGTTGGTCGTTCTCGAAAACCCGGGAAGCGATATAGCCCCGGTCAGGCAAACTTCCGTTATAGGCTTTTTCGCCCAATAAATCAATAGTGGCAAAACGTGTTTCAGGCGAAGTTTCTTGGATTCGTTTTGCTGCCTCATCCGCAATATAAACCGGAATTCCGAGCATTCGAAAAAAACCGGCCACAGTCGATTTTCCGCTACCAATTCCACCAGTAAGGCCTACAACTTTCATTTTTTTATAACGAATTGCACCTTGTTGATATTCAGTCTTAAATTGGAAATATTTTCAGGCTGTTCGACTACTCGTGGAATAAAAAAATTCTGGCCCTCTTTTAAATCGGCATAATCGCAAACGATTCGGAAATCATTTTTTGAAATCTTATCATAATTTTGCAAACTCACTTTGAAAATAACATATAAAGTTTTGGGAAAGATCGCAATTTCGACATTCTCGGGAGCATTTACAACAGAAATAGGGACTTCCAGTTTGCCTTCTGTGAATTTTTCCACATCCAAACTATATCCGACCGTTTTCTGGTAAAGTGTGACTTTTCCTATTCCAGCAGTGTCAATAGGAATTGTTCCTGAAATATCCGAATCGACTTTGGTCAAAACGATTGGTTTGGTTTTCAAAGTTTTTATTTCTGAAATCATCTTTTCCGAACCGCTTATTTTTATGGAATCGGGCTTAATTTGAAGGGAATCACTGGATGCATAACCCGCTTGAAATTCAATTTTTTCCACAGAAACGACCGGAACGGTTTTTACTTCTTTCAATTCATACTTAATTTTAAGTATGTCATCCAAAAAAACCACATCTTCCAAGCTAAGGCCCAAGTCTTCCCTGATTTTTTTTGTATTGCTTTCAACATCGTAAACCAATTCGCTGCCGGTATCCTTCAAAGTGGAAAGATCAATCATCAAATCTTTTTTGAAAAGGGAAAGCCAAGCAATTTTAAACCCGTTTTCCCGAAGTTTCAAATCCAAATAAACCGGTTTTTTGGAAATAATTTTATCCTTCGGAACCGTGCTGTACGTAATTGGCACGCGAATGGTTTCTTCATAATTTTTTGAAAACTGAACCAAAACCCAAATCAGTAGCGAGAAAAAGAGGAAAAATGAAAACGCCTTAAAGTTTACCCTTTTAAATTTGGTTTTGGAAAATTTATTTAGTTTTTCGAACATGCTCAAAAGAATAGATCGGGAAATGCATTTTTCGGCTCTTTCCTTAATAACCGAATATAAAACGTTGACGTGAAAAAGCCAAGTCCATAACCGAAAAATTGTGTCAAGAGTGCCCGAAGTGCCAGAATTCCAATAAAAATACTTTTATTTTTAATAGCTGCGTCCAAAAATACTACTAAAAAATAGACGATATAAATTCCCAGCGGCCAAAAAATGGAAAAGAAACTTAATATTATGGAAAACAGCAATGCCAACATAAACAATCCGGGCAGCCAAAAAACCAATTTCTCAGAACCGCGATGCCAGGAAGTCAGAATTGGTCTTGCTTTTCCAAATTTATTAACTTGCACATAAAATTTCTGCCAATCTATTCGACGTTTGTGATAGACAAAAACTTTCGGAGCAAAAGCTGTGGAAAAGCCCATTTTTTTTATGCGCAATGACAAATCGGGATCTTCACCGGGATGAATTTTTCCAAATCCTCCGGTTGCTTCGAAAGCTTTTCGGGAAATTCCCATATTGAAACTTCTCGGTTCAAAATTTTTCGCTGCCTTTTTGTCGCCACGGATTCCGCCGGTCGTTAAAAAAGAAGTCATCACGTAGTTGATCGCTTTTTGAAGATCGCCAAAACTTTCATGTGCGGCGTCGCGCCCCCCAAAACATTCAACATGATTTTCTTTTAAAAAAAAGTTGACTTCTTGCAAATACTGTGGCGGAAGCAAAACATCACTGTCCAAAATCAAGAAATAATCGGAATGGGCATTTTTCATTCCGAAATTTCTGGAATCGCCCGGACCGGTGTTCTCTTTGTAGAAATACCGAATGTTTAATTTTTTGGAAAATTCTGCTGCAATTTCTTCGGATGAAATTGTGGAACCATCTTCCACCACAATCACTTCAAAAGGAATTTTGCCCGAAAGTTGCGAAATACTTTCCAGCAGTTCACGGAGTTCTTCCGGCCGATTGTATATCGGTACGATAAAGGAGTATGTTGGGCGCACCGGACAAAGATAGAAAAAACGGAAGAGTGGTTTTGAATTCTTTTAACCGATAGATTCTTTCACCTACAACTTTTTGGGCAATGAGCGTTTATCCCAACCAGTTCTTGAAATCACGCACCCTTTCACGACTAACGATTATTTCGGCATCCTTGAATTCTTTCAACCTAATTTTCAATCGGCTGTTGGAATAACTAATAATATCCTGAATTGCGGCAAGATTGATCAAGAACTTACGGTTCGCCCGAAAAAATTGTTCCGGTGACACTTCAAGTTCCAAATTTTCCAAAGTTGTTTCCATCAAATAATTTCTATTGTCGATGGTATTCAAATAGGTACCTTTATTTTCACTGTAAAAACAAGCGATTTCTTCTGCGGAAAAAACTTTCAAATGCTGACCGACCTTAATGCTGAATCGGGTTTTAAAAGATTTATTTGTATTTTCCGTATCCAAAAACCGATGAATATCCTTTAAATTAATTGGGGTTTCGAAAATACGGTTTTTATATTTCTCGATTGCCCGAAGCAGTTCCTCTTCATCGATAGGTTTCAAAAGATAATCCACGCTGTTTAATTTAAAAGCCTTCAAAGCATATTCATCGTAAGCAGTTGTGAAAATAATTGCACTTTTCAAATCTATTTGCTCAAAAATTTCAAAGGAAAGTCCATCGCTGAGTTGAATATCCAAAAAAATCAAATCGGGTTGCGGATTGCTTTTGAACCATTCAACGGCCTCCCGCACGGAATGCAAGAGTTGCAAAACGTTCAATTTTTCTTTTTCCAACAAGCGCTGCAGACGCCTTGCTGAAGGTTTTTCATCTTCGATTATTACAACATTCATTATTGTTTGAATTGATTAATTTTCCGATTTATTCCCAACGTTGCTTCTCTTCTTTCTGTTCGCCATATTCATCCTTTTCCATGAATTCCTTGATTTTTCGTTCCTCCCAATTTTTGTCGAACATGGGATTTATTTCAAAGGCTTTCACCGCATGAAAAGCAATGCCAATGCCCCATCCGAAAGCGGCCCATAAAAACCATGGATAATTCCAGCCGTCCGTATAATAATTCACCCCAGCCAAAAAAGCGATCACGATTATATAGCTTCCCAAGTTGTTGTAAAACTTTTTCAATTCTTTTACGCGTTCACGCGCACGTCGGTATTTTTGTTCATGATCTGGTTCCATAGTGATTTAAATTTTTGGTTTTTAGTTTTGAATTTTCATTATTTGCTTACGGTTTTTCCCTCATTTGAACTTCCCTCTTTCACTTTTTCCCTCATTCACTTTTTCACTCTTTCACTTTTTCCCTCTTCCTCAAGAAACTCCCTCATTTTCCGCTCTTCCCAGTTTTTTCCGAGGAAAATGCTATGGCCAAACGTATCCATATAATGGAACAGTATGCCAATTCCCCAACCCACCATGGGAAAAAGCACCCAGGGAAATTCAAATCCGCTGGTAAAATAGTTTACAAATGCCAAAAAAGGAATTATAATAATGTAGGACGTGATATTGCCATAAAACCCTTTGATTTTCTCTACTTTTTCTTTGGCGCGTTTCAGTTTTAAATATTCTTTATTTTCCATAGTTGTTTTTATTTCGGGAATAGATGCAACTTGTTTGGTCAACATAGGTAGTGCAACTTTAAACACGGTATGATCGGAATAAACCTCCACTTTTCGTGCGGTCAACAAATGGTACCGCTGGCGAATGTTCCATAAACCGATGCCACTACTTTTGTTGATGGTTTTTTTGGATTGCAAATTGTTTTTTATAATTAGCATCCCTCCTTCTTCATAAATTTGAATTCTTAGGGGTTCTACATCAGAAATCCGGTTGTGCTTTACGGCATTTTCCAGCAATAATTGAAGCGCGAGCGGAACAATTTTAGCCTCCGAATTGCCGATTTTTTCGGGGATTTCAAAAAGAATGCTATTCTCAAAGCGCATTTTCAACAAACCAATATAGGTTTCTGCAAATTCTAATTCTTCTTCCACCGAAACCAAATCCTTGTTTTTTTGTTCCAAAACATAACGGTATATCTTGGAAAGCGAACTTGTGAACTTTTGTGCTGCCTGCGGATTTTCATCGATCAAGGAAGTCAGTACATTCAAACTATTGAACAAAAAGTGTGGATCTAATTGATTTTTGAGTGCATCGAATTTAGCGGAAGCGGTGCCGGCAATTATTTTTTGTTCCTTGACCTTATTTTCTTGAATAGCTTTGAAAAAAAAGAAAACATGCAAAGCCAACGTAATTATAACGATCAGCAAAAATGTGAACAAATAATTCCGCAGATCTTCCGTACGCCAAAATTCTTCTAGGGAAACAGAATTTTGAAGCACCACTTTATCAAACATCCTGCAAAAAAAATAAGCGGCTATTGTTAGAAAAATCGAGCCAAAAATCCCCACGATCATGCGCTTTTTCCGCTGGGTTTCCCAATCCATTTTTTTCTCCACAATACGAAAGAAAAAGGCATTCACGCACGTGAGAACAATTACATATAGAAAGGTGATGCCTATTTCACCAAGTTGAAAATGTTCCATGTCGAATCCAGAAAACACAAAATTCAACAAGAGGATAAATCCGGTGATTAGAACCGAAAGTATCAAAATAAATTTCAAACTTTTTTCTCGCTCGTTCATTACTGTTTTTGTTCATTTCAGTATGGGCAAACTTCTTACAATTATTGCTTCGATTCAATTATATTCGACCAAAATGTAGATTTTTATGGATGAACTGTACCAAAGTCGAAAGATAAAAACTCTTCAATCAAATTAATTAATTATAAAAATTAAACAAATTTATTAAATAAATGAGAAGAATATTTTCCAAAACAGAATTTTGATTATCTTTATCCCGTAATTTAGAAATTTTTTACTTACAAGGTTTTTCCTATGAACCTGAGCGAGCCAACTATCAAGTTTTTGGCAAAAAGCATTTGCGGAGACAATGGTCTAATGCCAAGAAAAAAGGGTCCTGACCTGATGGATTTTTTCTCTGAATTTGGTCATGATGACCGCAATCGGGGAGACTTTACCAATCGGTTAAAATTTGCCGAAAGCAAATTGAAATTATCCAACAACACCCCAACATTGGCGAACATCATTGAAGGCTCGTTGCACCTACGTGAATTTTTTGCCAGTAAAATCAATCGGGATGACTCGGTCAGGATTATTAATGAACAGCTCCGAAAAGACGGGTTCGAGCTTTATAAAATCAACGATCAATACAAAATCGCCCATACCAATGGCCGAATGTTGGAAAAAAGGAACAACCTTAATCGCGAATTTATTAAAAATCACGTCAATACGTGCAACAAATATCTTGAAGAGAACCAGTTTATCAAAGCTAAAGAGGAAGCCAAAAACATGTTGATTTCGGTAATGTGTGCTCTTCTGGAAGACATCGAAGGCGAAAAGGTGGAAAATGACAAAAGTATGGAAGAACTTTACACAGCCGTAAAAAAAGCCATGAAAATCAATGTGGTCGAACCGCGAACATCACCTTTAAGTATTGTTCAAATTCTATCCGGTTTCGAATCCATTATTGAAGGTATTTCTCGTTTAACCCACGATTCCGAATCGCATTTT
>DASSWN010000066.1:0-16371 GCA_035704905.1 Flavobacteriaceae bacterium | reverse complement strand
GCGCGCCTTTTCCGCCGTAGGTATCGACAATAATTTTTCTTCCTGTCAATCCGGTATCGCCATGGGGACCGCCGATCACAAATTTTCCGGTGGGATTGATGTGATAAATAATTTTGTCATTGAACAAATTTTGAACTTCTTCAGATAGCTGTTCTTTTACGCGCGGAATCAAAATTTCAACAATATCCTTTTTGATTTTCGCCAGCATTTTTTCATCGTCCATATCAAATTCATCATGCTGGGTTGAAAGCACAATTGCCACAATTCGTTGTGGAATATTTTCGTCGTTGTACTCAATCGTAACCTGACTTTTTGCATCGGGCCGCAAATAATCAATTTGTGTTCCTTCACGTCGAATCGCTGCCAATTCGATCAAGATTTTGTGCGAAATATCCAACGCCAACGGCATATAATTTTCAGTTTCGTTTGTGGCGTAACCAAACATCATTCCTTGGTCGCCGGCACCTTGTTCCTCTTTGTTGGCGCGGTCCACACCCTGGTTTATGTCTTTTGATTGTTCGTGGATCAGGGAAATTACACCGCACGAATCGCCGCTAAAACGGTACGCACCTTTGGTATAGCCAATATCGTTGATCACATCACGGGCAATTTGTTGCAAATCCAAATAGGTGTTGCTTTTCACTTCCCCCGCCAAAACGACCTGTCCGGTGGTTACCAAAGTTTCACAAGCCACTTTCGATTCTGTGTCGAAAGCCAAAAAATTATCGAGAAGTGTATCGCTGATTTGATCCGCGATTTTATCGGGATGTCCTTCAGAAACACTTTCCGAAGTGAATAAATAAGCCATTTTTTCAGTTATGAGTTATGAGTTAAAAGTTATGGGTTGGCGCAATATCCAACTTTTTTATATTCATAAATGAAAAAATTTGACGGAAAGGCTAAAGGGTGAATTTTTCTGCTTTAGCATTTTTTATGGGTTGCAATCAGTCAAATCTTTCCCAGTGAATACGTGCAAATGTAGGAAAAATGATTAATCTATCGAAATCTTTATAAATTTTAGGAAAACAAAATTCACTAAATTCGCAAAAAACCTATCCAATGAAAATCACCCTGTTCAGAGTAAACGAAAATTTTCATTTTGAAACCAAGAATGAAAATGGAAATGTGGTCCATTTAGATCATTCTTCCGCCGAAAACCCGCAAGGCCCCAGTCCCATGGAATTGTTGTTGATGGGGATTGCAGGCTGCAGTGGTATTGACATTGTTTCCATTTTAAGGAAACAACAGTTAGAACTTTCCGATTTGAAAATGGAAGTGGAAGGGGTTCGCATTCCGGGAGCGGTTCCCAATGTTTTTACCGAAATTCTTATGAAAATTTTCATGGAAGGGGATATTCCCAAGAACAAAGCGCAGCGTGCGGTGGATTTGTCAATTGAAAAATATTGTTCTGTGGCGAAAATGTTGGAAAAAACCGCAAAAATAGAATACACCGTCTTTCTGAACGATGAAGCGCTGAAATGACTCAACCTTTTAAATTTTATCATTTTTATTTGCTTTTTTTCGTGCCGGTTTTTCTGAATGCACAAAAAAATGCATCAAAGCCTTTTGAACTGGATTTCAATTATTTTTATGGAAATATTTTGGAACACAGTCCGGCCATTTCACATTTAATAACCAGCCATCCGCAGGGAGCAATGTTGGGTTTTAGCAGAAAAACCTTCGGCGAAAAAAGTTGGCAACATGCCTATAATTATCCCGATTGGGGATTTTCTTTTCTGTACCAAGATATGGGAAATCAAACTTTGGGCGATCAGTTTGGATTGTACGCACATTTGGGGTTCTATTTTTTAAGGCGGAATTTGCTTTTGAAAGTTGGGACCGGACTGGCTTACAATACCAATCCGTATGATCAAAACAGCAATTATCGGAACAATGCGTACGGCACTTCCTTGCTGAGCTCCACTTTCTTGCTATTGAATTTTAAACATCGAATTTATGAAAACATAGGGTTTCAAACGGGAATTACGATTGTTCATTATTCCAACGGGAATTTTAAAGCGCCTAATACTAGCACCAATACGTTTGCTTTTAATTTGGGGTTGAATTATGATTTTTCCGCAAAACCAGTCGATTATATTGCGGAGATTGAAAAAAGGGATTTTTCAGAACCGATTCATTTTAATTTCGTGTTTCGCAGCGGAATTCAATCCAGTGATGTGATTGGAATGGGGCAATTTCCCTTTTATATTTTTTCCGCTTATGCCGATAAACGTATTGGTGAAAAAAGCAGTTTCACATTGGGAACGGAACTTTTTCTGTCGGAAATGCTGGAAGAATTGATTTATTATAAATCTGTTGCTTATCCGGAAGAAAATGTTTCGGGTGATGAAGATTCAAAGCGTGTTGGCATTTTTGGTGGGTATCAGTTGCACGTCAACAAGTTTTCTGCTTGTGCAAATTTGGGATATTACGTATATTATCCCTACGATTTCGAAGGCCGGGTTTATTCGCGACTTGGTTTGCAATATGCAGTTTCAAAAAATTGGTTTGGCGGGATTTCCGTGAAATCACATGCTGCAAAGGCCGAAGCGGTGGAGTTTTCGGTGGGATATCGGTTATAATTATGAATTCAGAATTATGAATTATGAATGTGGAATAGAATGAAATATTCAGTTTTGCTGTTTTGTGTCTTGCTTTTTTGGGGTTGCGAGATTGATAAAGTAACAGATTGTTTTCAAGCAGAAGGGAAGTCCATCTCTTCGAAAATTGACGTTCCGCACTTTGATAAAGTCCTTATTTATGAAAATGTAAAAGTTTTTATTGAAAAAGGTCCTGTACAAGAAGTGATCGTAAAAACGGGTGAAAATCTATTGGATAATGTTCAAGTTTCGGTGGAAGAAAAAACCTTGATCCTTAAAAATGAAAGCAGTTGCAATCTTTTCCGGGATTATAAATTAGTGGAAATATATGTAACTTCTCCAAATATTACGGAAATCAGAAATGCCGGGCAATGGATTGTGGAAAGCGTAAATACCTTGACCTTTCCGAATTTGACCTTGCTCACAGAAAATTTCAACAACAAAGATTTTCATACAAACGGCGGATTTAGACTACAATTGGATTGTGAAGAATTGAAAATAACGAGCAACGGATTTTCCATTTATTTCCTTTCGGGAAAAGTAGAACACATGTTCGCCGGATTTTACGCCAGTGATGGAAGATTGGAAGCTTCGGATCTGATCGTGCAGAAACTTGAATTTTTCCACCGAAGCAGCAACAAATTAATTGTGAATCCACAGCAATCTTTAAAAGGTGAAATTCGAAGCACGGGCGATGTTATTTCCAAAAACCATCCGCCAATTGTGGAAGTGGAAGAATTTTATACGGGAAGGCTTATTTTCCCTTAACGGGTTCAAACTTCAATGTTCAAAGTTTCGGGTTCTGGATGAAAAATCAGCACTCAACAACCCATAATTCCTAACTCCTAACTCTTAACTTCCTGAGTCAATTCCCTGAACATTTTTTCCAAAGTTTGGCTTTTTCGTTCCAATTGCAAAATTTTCAGCCCATTGTCGTGCGCAAAATCAAAAACCGTTGGGCGCATATCTTGTTCCGTGCTGAATTTCAGTATATACACAAATCCACCAACATTGGTTATGGAATTCAAATGATCGATTTTTCGAAGTTGTTCTTCTTCAATGCGGTAATCAAATTCTACTTGAATAATTTGCTCTTTCTGATCGTGCAAATCCGAAAGTTTTTTATCCGCCACAATTTTTCCTTTGTTAATAATGATAACGCGATCGCAAATTGCTTCCACTTCTTGCATAATATGTGTGGAAAGAAAAACCGTTTTTTCTGTGCCAATATTTTTGATGAGTTGCCGAATTTCCACCAATTGGTTTGGGTCCAAACCCGTGGTCGGCTCGTCCAAAATCAAAACCTCAGGGTCGTGCAAAAGAGCAGTTGCGAGTCCAACACGTTGACGGTAACCTTTGGAAAGTTGATCGATGGTTTTGTTTGCTTCGGAAGTCAAACCGGTCATTTCAATCACTTCTTCAATCCGCTCTTTTTGTGCATTGTAAATTTTCGCATTGAAATCCAAATATTCACGCACATACATTTCCAAATACAGCGGATTATGTTCGGGCAAATAGCCGATTTTTTGCTGAACGATCAATTTTTCTTCCACTACATCGGAACCGTTCACTTTCGCCGAACCGGAAGAAGCCGGCAAATAACCAGTCAAGATTTTCATCATGGTCGATTTTCCCGCACCATTCGGACCCAGAAACCCCACGATTTCTCCACGTTTTACAGAAAAGGAAATTTCATCCAAGGCTTTTTGGTTTCCATAAATTTTGGTGATGTTGACGACTTCTATTGACATAAGGGATTTTTTTCAAAAATAATCATTGCAAAGATGTTTCTGGGTTTTTTGGGTTAATTTCTTCATTTTCCCCCGATTGATTTATAACATATACTGGGGTGGGAGTCACTTGTATTATGTCCCAATATAGAGATGGTATGTGGGGATGACGTGGACTATTTCTACGACAATTATAATGTTCTTCCAGATTTTGACGCAGATGTGAACACCAATTGCATTTTCAAGTCCGAGAGTTTTAATTTCGGAAAAGAAATCAATTTATTCCCAAATCCCACAACAGGAATATTGAACATTTCCAAAGAAAGAGGAATACAAAAAGTGGAAGTTTTTTCACTCACAGGTGAACAACTGATCCAACAAAAAGGCAACCTGAAAACAATTGATTTGGGAGCTTTGCAACATGGAATTTATTTTGTGGAACTGACTGGTGAAAATGGAACAAAGCTTATCAAAAAAATAATCAAGAATTGAATGAATTCTTTCTCGAATTATAAGTAATTCCAAAAAGCGGATTTCCAAGTGAATTCCGCTTTTTTCATAAAATCCACTTCCAGCAAACCTTCATACAATATATTTGTACTTTGAAACCGAAATCGAAATTTCTGGACATACCGGTTTTTAAAAGGGAATAATGGAGAAAAACAAAAAACCCGTAAATTGGCTTGAAACTTTTGCGCTCGCTCACCCATTCGTGATCGCGGGTCCTTGCAGCGCGGAAACCGAGGATCAAATTGTGGAAACGGCCCATCTTTTAAAAAATACAAGCACTTCGGTTTTACGTGCCGGATTATGGAAACCGCGCACCCGTCCCGGTAATTTTGAAGGCGTTGGGGCTTTGGGACTGAAATGGTTGCAGCGCGCAAAAAAAGAAACCGGTTTATTGATCGCCACCGAAGTTGCCAATGCCGTTCATGTCGATTTGGCCCTGAAACATGATTTGGATGTGTTGTGGATCGGAGCGCGCACCACTGTTTCGCCATTTATGGTTCAGGAAATTGCCGATGCCCTTCGCGGAACCGATAAAATCGTGTTGGTGAAAAATCCGGTAAATCCCGATTTAGGTTTGTGGCTCGGCGCCGTGGAACGCTTGGCGAGCGCTGAGGTGAAAAATTTGGGGGTGGTGCACCGCGGATTTTCTTCTTATGAAAAATCCATTTATAGAAATAATCCGGAATGGCAAATCCCTATCGATTTGCGAACACAGTTTCCGGATTTGCCGCTATTGTTGGATCCGTCGCATATTTCAGGAAATCGCGAATTGATTTTCGAACTTTGTCAAAAAGCCTTGGATTTAAATTACAACGGATTTATGATCGAAGTGCACCGCGATCCTGAAAACGCTTGGAGCGATGCCGAACAACAGATTACTCCCGGCTTTTTGTCCAAAATCATGGAGAATTTAATCATTCGCGAAATAAAAGGGGAAGGAAATTTTTTGAACGACCTGGAAAAATTACGGACGAAAATTGATGTGACGGACAAGCAAATCATTGAATTATTTGGGAAACGCATGCGGATTGCGGATGAAATTGGTATTTTGAAGAAGGAGAACAATGTGGCAATTTTGCAAGCGAAACGATGGAAAAAAGTATTGGACAAAATGTTGAAGGAATCAAAAACCGAAAATTTGAGCGAAGAGTTTGTTTTGCGCGTTTACCGAGCGATTCATCAAGAATCCATTGATCATCAAACGGGGAGAAGTTATGAATTATGAATTTAAACCTTGAATCTTTGAACCCGAAACCTTGAACCTTTAAAATGAGAGGAACAGTTTACAAATCGACGGGCAGCTGGTATTTGGTAAAGACCGATTCTGAATTTTCGGAAGGTGATTTTTATGAATGCCGCATCAAGGGAAAATTTAGGATGCAGGGTATTAAAAGCACCAATCCAGTGGCTGTCGGCGATCGGGTGGTTTTTGATGTGGAAAAGGATAATGAAAGCCAAAATGGAAAATTCGGTGTGATCAAAAAAATCTTGGAACGCGAGAATTATATCATTCGCAAATCGGTTAACCTTTCCAAACAAACGCATATCATCGCTGCGAATATCGACATGGTTTTTCTGTTGGTAACGCTCAATAATCCGCCAACTTTCACCACATTTATCGACCGTTTTTTGGTTACTGCGGAAGCCTATCACATCAATGCCGTATTGCTTTTCAATAAAATAGACACCTATTCCGAAGAAGAATTGAACGAAATTAAATACTTGGCGCATGTGTACCGCAAAATCGGGTACACCTGTATCGGTATTTCCGCTGTAACTGGAAAAAATGTCGAACAGGTGAAGGAGTTGATGCGTGGAAAAACAAGTATGTTTTCCGGTCATAGTGGAACGGGAAAATCGACTTTAATCAATAAAATTGAACCTTCTTTGGATTTAAAAACCGCGAAAATTTCCGATCAACATTTGCAAGGCCAACATACGACGACCTTTGCCGAAATGTACGATTTAGATTTTGGCGCACGAATAATCGACACGCCTGGAATCAAAGGATTTGGTGTGGTGGATATGGAAAAAGAAGAAGTGGGCGATTATTTTCCGGAATTTTTGGCATTGAAACCGAAATGCAAATTCAACAATTGCCTGCATTTGAAAGAACCGAATTGTGCGGTAAAAGAAGCGCTTGACAATGATGAAATTGCTTTTTCGCGCTATAAAAGTTATTTACAAATTTTAGAAGGGGAAGAAGAAAATTACCGAAAAGATATTTATGATGAAAAATAAGCTTTTCAGAATTTTAATGATTAAAAAATAGCTGAAATATATGCGAATCATCGTTCAACGCGTAAAAAAAGCTTCCGTGGAAATTAGCGGTGAAAAAGTTGCCGGAATCGGGAAAGGCTTACTGATTTTATTAGGAATTGAAGCCGAAGACGATCACAGAGATATCGAATACTTGGTTCGGAAAATTGTGAATTTGCGGATTTTCAACGATGAAAACGAGGTGATGAATTTGAGTTTGAAAGAAATAAAAGGGGAAGTAATTGTGGTGAGCCAGTTCACTCTGCATGCTTCCACAAAAAAAGGAAATCGACCGAGTTATATCAAAGCTGCCAAACCAGAAATTGCTATTCCTCTGTATGAAAAGTTTATCTTTGATTTGGAAACCGCCCTCGGAAAAAAAGTAGGTACGGGAAAATTTGGTGCCGATATGCAAGTCGCTTTGGTCAATGACGGCCCGGTTACCATTTTGATGGATTCGAAAAGGAAAGAATAAGAACTTTGCGAACTTAGCGGGAAGAGAATCTTTGCGGCTTTGCGTCTTTGCGAGAAAAAAAATAAGTTAAAGAAATTAAAGATTCTGATTTTTGAAGAATATAAAATTATTCCCATGAAAAAAGCACAAAAACAAGTGGACGAATGGATCAAAACCCACGGCGTCCGCTATTTCAACGAGCTCACTAATATGGCGCAACTCACCGAAGAAGTAGGGGAGGTGGCCCGCATTATCGCCCGGCGCTACGGAGAGCAAAGTGAAAAGGAAAGCGACAAGAACAAAGATTTGGGCGAAGAATTGGCCGATGTGCTGTTTGTTGTGTTATGTTTGGCAAATCAAACTGGTGTGGATTTGGAGGAGGCATTTCAGAAAAAGCTGGAAATTAAAACAAAACGCGATCACGATCGGCATCAGAACAACGAAAAATTACGCTAAACAACGCAACCCTTTCGGGGTTCCAAACCCCGAAAGGGTTAATAATCCATAAAATATGTTCAAACAAGTAATCAATACGAAAGGCTTTTGGAAATCGGTGATTTTCCTTGGTATTTTGTTCGCAATCGTTTACGATATCATCGACTTGTGGTTTTCGTTTGGTTTCGATATCTCGACTTACGCCGAAGTTTATTTTTCCAGCGGTTCGCGAATAATTCGGTTTTTAATTGCGAATATTATCGGTGGATTCGTCTACGGATTTATCATCACATTTTTCAAATTCCGGGCACGGATAAAGGAGAACCAAAATTTAAACAACAGATAAAATGATTTCACCAAAAATAATCAAAGCTAAAGGCTTTTGGAGAAGCGTAATTGTATATTCCCTCTTTTTTATCGTCATCACCAATCTGGTCCGGTGGGCCCTGATCTACAAATTCGATTTTGAAAAGTTTGTTTCCATCGAACTTTCCGAAGAACATATATTTATGTTTTTTGTTTCCAATATATTGCTTTGGATCGTGCTCGGTTTCGTTTTGACCTATTTTAATTTTAAAAGAAATATACGGGAAGACGAGGAAGAAAACTAAACCCGTTTATGAATTTTGACAGCATAATAAAAAGGTTTGTGGCAAAATTCCGATAGTGAAAAAATTGGGTAATAGAAAAGCTGATTAAAAAAAATGAACTTGTTCCTTTCCCCTCTAAATTCGAATCCGGTTGCAAGCATAAAAATTGCCGGTTCCAAAAGTGAATCGAACCGTTTACTCATTCTACAAGCACTTTTCGGGCAAATAGAAATTGAAAATCTTTCCGACAGCGATGACACGAAAGTTTTGCAAAAAGCTTTGGTTTCTTTGGAAAAGAAAATCGATGTCGGCCATGCCGGAACAGCCATGCGGTTTTTGACCGCTTACTTTTCAATTCAAGAAGGAAGTGAAGTTTTATTAACAGGAAGCGAACGCATGCAAAACCGCCCGATTGGAATTTTGGTGGAAGCCTTGCGCCGGTTGGGGGCCGATATTTCTTTTCAGAAAAAAGTCGGGTTTCCACCTTTGCTAATCCGTGGGAAAAAATTGATGCGCACAAGTGTGAAACTTTCCGCAAATGTCAGCAGCCAATATATTTCTGCGTTGATGCTGATCGCACCAAGTTTTCCAAATGGACTCGAGTTAAAACTACAAAACCGGCCGGTTTCGTTTTCCTACATTCAAATGACGAAAAAACTGTTGAAAAAAGTCGGGATTTCCTGCGAAATAATCGGCGATAGTATTCGGGTTTTCCCTGTGGAAAATATTTCAAAAGAAATCATTAATGTAGAACCGGATTGGAGTTCAGCTTCCTATTTCTATAGTGTTGCGGCTATGTCCGTTTCTGCGGAAATTATTCTCCCACATTTTCAAAACCCGGAAATTTCCGCGCAGGGCGATTCCGAAGCTGCAAAAATTTATGAAGGTTTGCACGTGAAGACAAGCATTTCGGAAACGGGAATTTTCCTCAAAAAAATAAGAAAGAAGCGGATTGAACCCCTGAAACTGAACCTTTCCAACACCCCGGATTTGGCGCAAACCATTGCGGTTTCATGTTTAGGCTTGAAGATTCCCTGCGAATTAACCGGATTGCAAACGTTGAAAATCAAGGAAACCGATCGTTTATCCGCGCTAAAAACCGAATTGGAAAAATGCGGTGCACAAGTGGAAATTTCGGAAAAATCCTTAAAAATGCTTCCGCCCGAAATACTCCCAAAATTTGTTGAGATATACACGTATGACGATCACCGGATGGCGATGGCGTTTGCGCCTTTGGCCATGAAAATGAATGTTCAAATCAACAATGCGGAAGTGGTTTCAAAATCTTTTCCGGGGTTTTGGGAGGAAATGAGGGAAATAGTGAACCTGAAAGTATAAAGTAAAAACTATGAAAACAAAATTAATAATTTTATTTCATTTGTTTATAATCCTAATTTGTTTTATTTTTAATTCCATAGCAATTTATGAAAAAAATGGAAATTTAGACTATTTAATTATTTCGGAGGGAATATTAGGACTGGGAATGTTCTACTCATTCAAAACAGCGCTTGATCTTAATTATTACAGAGGGAATTTATACTTATTTATTTACAACGTAATACAAATTATGGCCATTGGGTTGTTAGGTTTTCTGTATAAAGTTAGTTACGGACCTTTTATATATTTTAAAATATATAAGGAGATAGATTGGTTTATGGATATGGAATTCGGTTATTATTCCAGAATTTTTTATGTAAGTGTGACCCCGCCCGACGATTTTTTTTATTTAGGAATCAATGTAATTCAACTTCTCTTTGCTTTTTATTTTTTAAAGGAATTGGGAAGAATTAGGGCCATTCAAAAAGGTTAACCTATCGCCACTGAACACTGCCATCCAAACCTACGCCAACATCGTAACCGGGTTTTCCAAATATGTTTTCAAAGTTTCCAAAAATTTTGAGCCGGTCGCGCCATCAACGGTTCGGTGATCGCAGGCCAGGGTGACTTTCATGGTATGGCCTATTTGAATTTGTCCTTTTTTCACTACGGGTTTTTCAACAATCGCACCCACGGATAAAATAGCCGAATTAGGTTGGTTGATAATACTGGTAAATTCAACAATTCCAAACATTCCCAAGTTGGAAACCGTGAATGTGCTGCCTTCCATTTCCTTTGGTTGCAGCTTTTTGTACCGGGCTTTTTCGGCCAGTTCTTTTATATTGTTTCCGATTTGTGTCATGCTCATTTGATCTGCAAAACGTAGAACAGGAACGACCAAACCATCTTCCACGGCAACGGCGACCCCAATATGAATGTGGTTGGCGATTTTTGTGGTTTTTTCGGTCCATTGCGAATTCACGCGTGGATGTTTTCGCAAAGCCATTGCCGAGGCTTTTACGACCATGTCGTTGAAAGAAACTTTGATATCCGGCATCTCGTTGATTTCTTTGCGGGATTTCATCGCGGTTTCCATATCGATTTCAATGGTCAAATAATAATGTGGCGCATTGAATTTAGATTCCGAAAGCCGTTTCGCAATGGTTTTTCGCATTTGCGAATTTTTGATTTCCTCAAAACTTTCTTCACCGGCCGGAATATATGCTTTTCCGGAGGTTCCGCTACTATCTTCTGAAGTGGATTGTTTGGGCTTGGCAGAAGGTTTATAATCTTCAATATCTTTCTTCACGATCCGTCCGTTTTCCCCCGAGCCTTTTATTTCGGAAAGATCAATGCCTTTTTCTTCCGCCATTTTTTTGGCTAATGGAGAAATGAAAATCCTATTCCCGTGCAGACGGGAATCTTTTTCTTTTTCATACGAACTTTCTCCGTTTCCTTTTTCGCTCTTTTCCTCTTTTCCTTGGTTCTTAGGACTTCCTTCTTTTCCTTTTTGACTTTTTCCCTCTTTTCCTGTTAATTGCGAAACATCGGTTCCTTCCGGACCAATTATCGCCAAAAGACTGTCCACCGGAGCGGATTCACCTTCCTTCACACCAATTTTGAGAAGTGTTCCGTCGTAAAAAGATTCAAATTCCATGGTGGCTTTGTCGGTTTCGATTTCGGCCAGAATATCGCCTTCTTTTACTTTATCGCCTTCCTTTTTAAGCCATTTAGCCACCGTTCCTTCTTCCATCGTATCTGAAAGTCGTGGCATGTTTACAATTTCCACGCCTTCCATATTGCCATTCTCATCGGAATCTTCTTCTTCATTTTTGGCATCTTTTTCCTCGGATTTTTTTTCTTCAGAATCAGTATTTTCCTCTTTTCCTCCTTTCCTCTTTTCCTCTTTTTCTCCTTTTCCCTTTTCGTCTTCTTTAGCGCTTTCGCTTTCCTTTCCCGATAAATCTGAAATGTCTTCCCCTTCTTCCCCAATAATAGCCAATAAGCTATCTACCGGCACGGTTTCACCTTCTTTCACGCCAATTTTCAAAAGCGTTCCTTCATAAAATGATTCAAATTCCATGGTGGCTTTGTCCGTTTCGATTTCGGCCAAAATATCGCCTTCTTTCACTTCGTCGCCTTCTTTTTTCAACCATTTGGCAACGGTGCCTTCTTCCATGGTGTCGCTTAACCGGGGCATATTGATAACTTCAGCCATTTCTTCAAAATTTATTTAGTACTAATAAACGGATAATCTTTTTGTTCATAAACCGCATCGTACATGACATCGGTTTCGGGGAAATCGGATTCCTCGGCGAACTTTTCGCATTCCTTCACTTTTTCTTTTACGCGTTTATCGATCGCCTCAATTTCTTTTTCACTGGCGTATTTGTTCATTTTTATCACACTTAATACCTGCATGATAGGGTCGAGTTTTTGGTACTCTGCGACTTCATCTTTGGTACGGTATTTTTGCGCATCGCTCATGGAATGACCGCGGTAACGATAGGTTTTGATGTCGAGAAAAGTCGGGCCTTTTCCAGAACGGGCACGTTTGATGGCTTCGTCCAAGGCTTCGGCGACCTTTACCGGATTCATCCCATCCACAGGGCCGCACGGCATGTCGTAGCCGAGTCCCAGTTTCCAAATATCCTCACTGCTGGATGTCCGCGCCACAGAAGTTCCCATAGCGTACCCATTGTTTTCCACGCAAAAAACCACCGGCAGCTTCCAATTCACCGCCATATTCAGGGTTTCATGTAGAGAACCTTGACGCGCCGCACCATCGCCCAAAAAAGTTAGGGTCACGTTGTCGCGCTCAAAATATTTGTCGCCAAAGGCCAATCCCGCGCCAAGCGGAATTTGTCCGCCCACAATTCCATGGCCACCATAAAACCGGTGTTCTTTGGAAAAAATATGCATCGATCCGCCCAAACCTTTCGAGGTGCCGGTCTTTTTTCCGTAAAGTTCGGCCATTACCCGTTTGGGGTCTTCTCCCATGCCAATGGGTTGCACGTGATTTCGATAGGCAGTGATCATGCGGTCTTTGGAAAGATCCATCGCATGTAGCGCACCAGCGAGAATTGCTTCTTGTCCGTTGTATAAATGCAGGAATCCGCGGACTTTTTGTTGAATATAAACCTGGGCCAATTTGTCTTCGAACTTGCGCCAGAAGAGCATATTTTCATACCAGTCCAGATATGTTTTTTTTGTTATTTTTTTCATGTTGAATCCCTTGAAAAACGGGTCAAATTTAAATTGTACAAAACCGTGCGTTCAAAAACAATCGGAAGAATTTATCCGATCGGAAAAATTTTGAATTAGACGGAACGGAATTACAAAAATAGACTTTTAAGCCTTAACCTGAAACGCTTTTTATGCCAAAAAATGTGAAATCACAAAGTATTGGGGAAAGTTGTGGGTTTTAGCTTTTAAACCGGAACCCCATACAAATCAAAATCCGAGGCTTCGATTATTTTAATCGTTGCGAAATCACCGGTTTTTAAATAGTGTTTTGAGGCATCGATCAATACTTCATTGTCCACATCGGGCGAATCGAATTCCGTGCGACCCACAAAATAGTTTCCTTCTTTTCTATCAATGGCGCAACGAAAGGTTTTCCCTATTTTTTCTTGGTTCAGTTCCCAAGAAATTTGAGACTGGATTTCCATGATTTCATTGGCGCGGGCTTGCTTGGTTTCTTCGGGAACATCATCTTCCAACAAATAGGCATGGGTGTTTTCTTCGTGTGAATAAGAGAAACAACCCAACCGGTCGAAACGCATTTCTTTTACCCAGGTTTTTAGTTCTTCGAAATTCTCTTCTGTTTCACCCGGATAGCCGACAATCAAAGTGGTTCTTATACACATATTGGGAACGGCTTTCCGAAATTCGTAAATCAATTTGGTGGTTTTTTCATGGGTGGTTCCACGTCGCATGGATTTTAGTACCGAATCGGAAATGTGTTGCAGGGGAATATCCAAATAATTACAAACTTTGGATTCGGCTTTCATCACTTCCAAAACATCCATCGGAAATCCGGTCGGAAAAGCATAATGCATGCGTATCCATTCAATGCCGTCTACTTTTGCCAAGGCTTTCAGCAATTCGGCCAAGTTGCGTTTTTTGTACAAATCGAGTCCGTAATACGTCAAATCTTGTGCGATCAGAATCAATTCTTTCACGCCATTTTGTGCGAGTTTTTCGGCTTCGATCACCAGATTTTCGATTGGTGTGGATTTATGCTTTCCGCGCATCAGCGGAATGGCGCAAAAGGAGCAGGGCCGGTCGCAACCTTCGGCGATTTTTAAATAAGCGTAATTTTTCGGGGTGGTGGTCAAGCGTTCCCCGATCAGTTCGTGTTTGTAATCGGCGCCCAAAGCTTTCAACAAAGCAGGCAGTTCGGTGGTGCCGAAATATTGATCGACATTCGGAATTTCAATTTGCAAATCGGGTTTGTACCGCTCGGAAAGGCAGCCCGTCACAAAAACTTTGTCCACCAAACCCTTTTCCTTTTTGGTGACATATTCCAAAATGGTGTTGATGGATTCTTCTTTGGCGTTGTTAATGAACCCGCAAGTGTTGATAACCACTACATTGCCTTCTTCTTCATGTGCCACTTCCTTTTTATTGGCACGCAATTGCCCCATCAATACTTCGGAATCATGGATGTTTTTGGAACAACCCAAGGTAACCACGTTTATTTTGTTTTTCTTGAGCGATTTTGTGCGCATGCAAACCGAATTTTGAATTTTTGGAAATGCAAAGATACGCTTTTTAAAACCGCATTTTAAGGAACTCAGATCAGGTAAATGAAAAATAATGCTGGAAAATGGATGGAAAAAAATGATTTTCTCAGTCTGTCGTAATTAGTCAATTATTCAAATAATATTCCAGTTTTTTGCTTTTTGAACCGCTTCGAGCTTATTGTGGACTTGCAATTTTTTGTAGCTGTTTTCAATGTGTTTTCGCACGGTGCTTGGCGAAATAAACAGGTTTTTGGCAATGAGCGTATAACTTAAGCCTTTGCTCAGTTGCTCTAAAATTTCAACCTCGCGTTTCGAAAGCATGATTTCCTCTTTTTTGCCCAAATTTTCAATTTCCACAGGGTTTCGAAGCAGTTTCAATGTTTTCAACGCAATGGAAGGAGTCATGGCCGCTCCGCCATTCATGGTGTTTTGCAAACCTTCATACAATTCTTTTGGATCGGTTTCTTTGAGTAAATAGCCATCAGCCCCTGCTTTTATCGCATTGAAAATATATTCGTCGTTGTCAAAAGCCGTCAACATGATTATTTTGATATGCGGATATTTTTGCTTGACGATTTGGGTGGTTTCTATACCGTTCAGGACGGGCATTTCAATGTCTAGCAAAATAATGTCCAAACAGTGGTTTTCTTCCAGTTTTGTAAGCAATTCGCTGCCATTCAACGAAGTGTGTTTGACTAAAATATTTTCGAAAAAAGACAGTTTTTCCCTGATCGCGTTTATCAAGAAAGTATTGTCGTCCACGATGGCAATTTTTAGATTGTTCATGATTCTTCCGGAATTGGTTGCTTATGATTTCGGGGAATTTCCAGTAAAACGGAAGTGCCTTGATTGGGTTCGGAAACAAAACTGATTTTCGAATGAATATCCCGACTTCGTTTTTTCATATTGTTCAGGCCGTTTCCGGGAGTAATATGTTGAAAATCAAATCCTTTTCCGTTGTCTTTTATTTCAATCAGAAAATTTTCGTTTGTTTGGGAAACATCAATGGAAATAGTGGTGGCATCCGAATATTTTACGGCATTGTTCACGGCTTCCTGAATAATTCGGAAAATATTCATGCCTTCTACCGATGTGAAAGAATGGTTTTCATTCATATTTTCGTCAATTTGAAACGAAAATTCTATTTTTTCGGAAAGGTGCCCGGCATGTTCGATAAAGTTGGAAATTCGGGCTTGCAAATCTTCAAAAGTAATTGTGTTTTTGTTCATGGCCCAAATGGTATCGCGCAGTTCATAGATGGTTTGCGTGGTGAAACTGCTTATTCCCGCCAATTTTTCACCCAATCTGCCGGAAATTTCGGAAAAGCCATATTTCAAATTGTCGATGCTGGAAATAATAAAAGTCAGTTGTGCGCCGATGTTGTCATGCAAATCTCTGGAAATGCGCAAACGCTGCTCCTGAAGTTTGTTTTGGGTTTCGATTTTTGCCAGTGCAGTGCGCAATTCGCCCTCTTTTCGCAATTGGGTGGTTTTCAATTTTTGTTGGTTGAACAACAGGTAGCCCAAGAGTCCCAATAACAAAGCCAACCCCAAACTGCCGTAAAGTAGAATGTTTTTTTGTTTTAGTTTCAGTTCTTTTTCGGCCAAATCAGCGCGTTGCTGAAGGATTTTGTTTTCTTTTTTTTCGGTTTGGTATTCAATATTGAGCGTAGCGATTTTTTCTTTAATTTCTGTATTGTGAATGCTGTCCCTAACAAAAAAATATTGT
>DASSWN010000013.1:0-13758 GCA_035704905.1 Flavobacteriaceae bacterium | reverse complement strand
GTCTCATATTGTAGTTCTGGTACTAAGGGAATGTCTAAAAAAAGTAATACTTCTTGGATAGCTTTCTTCCTATTCTCCACAAAGTCTTCAAACAAATAGAACTTAATTCTTTCGGAAGGCAATTTTGCGAATAAATATTTAATTGTCTTTAAATAATGACTACGAAATAAATATCCTAAATGATTTTTCTCAAAATGGCCCAACTCCTTGGAAAAATAATTTGGATGTTTATTAGGATTTGCAATCCGAAAACTTTCCTTTTTTATGGCTTCTAAAAAAGGAAGCTTTTCAATTCCCCTTCTTTTCGACATCAAATAATGAGAATAGGCCCTGTCAACAGGATCCCTTAGCATAAAGATGACTTTAATATCTGTACCGAAGCAATCAATTAATCTGTCAATTGATCTATTATCAATTTGAAGATTGGGATTGACATTTCCTATAAGTGGTTCTCCTTCATAGGTGTCAAAAAAAGAAGTAAAATAAAAATCCAATCCCTTTTCGTAACGCTCATTAATATCAAAAAATTGAGCCTCCTTTTTTGGTGGGAGATAAATTTTCGGATGAGTTTTCAGAATATCGTGAAGTGTAGTAGTGCCCGCTTTTTGAGCACCAATACATACAAAATCGAGTTTCATTGACCTCTATATTTTATAATTTTGGCCGGAATCCCACCAACGATGGCATTCATTGGTACGTCTTTGGTTACTACTGCATTCGCTGCAATAATTGCCCCCTCATTAATAGTTATTCCCTTTGTAATAACTGCACCATATCCAATCCATACATTATTTTTTATTATTACAGGACTTGTCTCAATACCTTGCCTATTCATAGGAATATCCAATCTGCTAAAACCATGATCGGTATCTCGGATCGAAACACCCTGTGCAATCATCACATCATCGCCAATTTGCACCAATTCATTTGCTCCTATTACAGAAAAAGAACCGATAAATGAATTTTCTCCAATAACTATTTTTCCTGAACCTTGGATTAAAACATCATGTCTGATATTCGCTCTTTTTTTCAAAATTATCTTTAATTTTGAATTGTTAAAAGAAAAAGCATTGATTGTCACCCTTTTTTGCACCCAGTTTTTCCCTTCAAACGAAACATATTTATGATATTTGATTAAAAAAAAGATAGAAGTAATTTTTTTCAGGATTTTGGAACTTGTTTTCACGATTTGAATTTTAAGAAGGGTAGGTAGAATGTTTTTATTTTCATTTTTCTATAAATAAATATCACGCAGGTTAAATTGATAATCAAAGATCCAATGGATGTGGCGATGGCTACTCCAATAATCCCATAAATAGGAATTAATACAAAATTTCCGGCCAATACAATTATCGAAGTTAGAACAATAAAATTGCGCAGCATTTTTTGATTTCCGCTCATATTCAAAAAAATACCAACTGAACCAGCCATGGCATTAATCATTTGACCAAAAATAAGAATAATAAGAGCCATGCTTCCGGTTCTAAATTCTTCACCAAAAAAATTCAAGAAGAAATTAGAAAATAAGATTAGAATGCCAGAAATAACCAAGCTTACCCAAAAAATCAGTTTTGAAGATTGTCGGATAACTCTCTTTAATTCTTTCAACTTTCCCGCCCAATACAACTCCGCAAATTTGGGGCCCGAAATGGTATTGACCACCACCAATACTAGACTTACCAATTGTGCTAGACGCAATGCCACGTTGAAAATTCCGACTTGATCTGTGGTAGAATAAATTTCCAAAAACACCGCTCCCACATTGGCGAGGACAAAAGAAGCAACCGCTGTGGTCATCATGGGCATGGAGGTTCCAAGCAGTTCTTTTTTTGTAAGTCCTTTTTCGAGAATGGGTTTTGCTTTGTTCTTTTTGAAATATCGAATGATAAAACCCATTGAAAAAACGAAAGTGAGCAGCAATCCAACCACCAAAGCATAAACCGAATCCAAAATGCCGTAACTGAAAACTGATAATCCCAGCAAAACAATAATGACCAATTGCCTATTAATACTTCGCAGGTATTCAGAAACTCTTAGTAGTTTCAAACCCCGTATAAACTCAACATTAATAAGATTTATCGTAAAAAAAGGAAGTGCAAAAGCACTGATTTTTAATGCGGGGATATAGGTTGTATTTTCAAATAATTGCAGAGCAATAATTTCGGCAGAAAAATAAAGCCCAATTCCTACTACAACAGAAAATGGAAATGCAAACGCAGTGATATGTCCATAGAGTTGTTTCAGCCAAGCCGGTGCGTTTGCATTTTTGGCAAACTGCCCTACATAGCGCAATACCGAAATATTCATGCCTAAACATCCTAAAATGGCAAGGGAATTTAGCAATTTCGAAGTTAACCCATATAATCCAACACCTTCCGCACCATATTTTCTTGAAATTAATAGCACCACCAAATAGCCGATAAGCATTCCGGTGATTTTGATTACAAAAGTGACCGCGCTACCTGTGAGCAATTCTTTCAGATGTGCGTCTTTCCCAAGCTTCTTTTTGAATTTATTGATCATTTTTCAGTTATGCCCGTTCAGACTATATTTATCTTTTTATAACCATGTTGGGAAATCACGATATCCCTTTTCCAACAAAAATTCTTTTAGGGCCTTGTTTTTTATTTTGTACAAATCTTCAATGCTCTCTAGGTTTATAGGTTCTGATTTTCTTTTGGAATCAACATTTATTGAATAATATAAGTTGCGCAAGAATTTCTTTAATTGATAATTCCTTCTTAAAACAGGTTCCATCTTATTTGCAATACCAACCACCAAATTCTGAACCGCCCCATTTCTTATAGATACCGATTTATTCTCAGGCTCAAAAGTTTTGTTTTCATAAAAATTTCTATCGATTCCAAGCCAAGTGCAAACTTTCTCGACTACTGCACCGGGATTTTCCCTTAAATCATCAAAAAAAAGGATTTTAATATTTTCATGCTCAAATTTTTCAAACCAGACAGGAAGATAATCGATGTAACTTCCATCTAAAAGTTCCCGCATATACTCATTCTCCTCATTTATTGCAACTAGGGAATCGACCGTTAGATGTTGGCGTTCAAATTCCTTAAAAGTATAATTTGCATCAAAAATCAATTTCTTTTTACGGTGGTTGAAGCTTGATAGCATTTTCTCTGCCGGATTGCGCAACAGAAATATAAGTTTCGAATCTGGAAATTGTTTTAAAATTTTATCAGCCACCATTTCTTTTCCATATATATATTCGGGACTGGCCTCCAACAAATAATTATGATTTTTGTGTTTTTTAAAAAAGGCACTATACGAATCATAACGTTTGGGATAACGATGATCGGAAAAAAAATGGGTTTCTTTAATATCCGATGCACATACGTCCGGATGCCATGAGAGATAGGTATATAAGGAAGTGGTTCCAGCTTTGTGCACTCCTCCAATAATTAAATTTTGGACATCCGTTATTTTCATAAATATTCTTTATGTTTTGATCAATTCAGTATTAATTTTCACCGTTTTCAGCCTTGCCATATTCGAGCAGATGTTCTACCTTCAGGTATAAAAAATGAAAGAAATCAGTCAATCTTTTCAATATACCCCCTATGCCAACCAAAACCATACGTGATCGCAAAACCCATATAACTGTGTTTGGAGATGTTTCCCAATAGTTTGAAACCAAAACTTCTTCCAAAAGCGGTGGGCTTCCCAACCGGCACGAGCATATAAATACGATAGCGTTTCTTTCTCGATTTGAACCATTTGATGTTCAATTCGTATGAGAAACCGATATGTCTGGAAACATTTTTGACCGAATGATTGTTTTCGCTTAAAAATTTGGTTTCAAAATCATTTGTTCCGATTCCTGCGGAAAAACTGAGCGATCGGCCATTTTTTATAAAACGCCTGCCATACAGGAGTGCAATCTCGGTGTTTTTGAACTTTGATTCAATGTAGGGGATCACCAGCATTCCGGCAACTGCAGCATTAAATTTAAATTGCGGGTTTTGTGTATATCGAAATGTGAACAAGTTTTTCTTGAATTGAAAATTTGCGCTGCCGCCGTACAAAAATCCACTGTATTCCCCGAAACTTCCACCATAACCCAGCACAAATTCGGCAAATAAGATCGGGGTTTGCTTTTTCGCTGTGTCTTGAGCATAGGTCAGATTAATGCTTGAGATGAAAATTAAAGCGAAAAGCAATTTCATAGATTAAGGCTGTAGGCTTTAGGCTGTAAGCTTTAGGCTGTAAGCTATAAGCTTTAGGCTGTAGGCTTTAGGCCGTAGGCTGTACGCTATAGGATACAAGAAGATTCTGGAACGAAATTTCAATTCAATCTTTCCAACAATCAAACTCTTCGCTAATCGCTAACTTCTTTTTAGGCCATACGCAATAGGCTGTAAGCTGTATGCGTGTGAGCAGTTTTCAAATTTAAATCCGTTTTATTTTCAGACCAATCTTGCTGCTTTTGTAACAATGCATTAAAAATAGTATCCTGAACGGCCATCGGTCCGGTGACTCGATTATCCATGATTCAGTTCTGATCAGTAATTGAGTTCAAAGCTTATAGCTTATGGCATATAGCCTATAGCTTGTTCAATACAAAAAGCCAAAAAGCCAAAGTGGAATTTTATTTTGGTACCCATATTCCACATTATCGGCGGCTAGATAGGCGTTCTCCAAATTTTTGATTTCTTTGTTCTTTTTTCCACTTCCCCCAATTTCGAAAGTATGCGTGTTGTTTACCAAGAAATCTCCTTGCAAGGTGTATTCCACAAAATGCTTGTACGATAATTGGTTCACAAAAAAGGTTTCGCGGATATTGCCCTTGTCCGCATTATTGGGCGAAAACGCATACTGCAAATTGGTGTTTTCCAAAAATATTTTATCCGGTTTTTGAAGTCGGGTAATTCCTTTCGCATCGCGATAAAGGTTTTTTATAATATGTGCTTCCTGCAAAAAAAATAAATAGCCTATGAGGGTGTTCCTGTTGATCCCGATGCGTTCGCTAAGCTTGCTGATATTGGGCATGAACGGAACGGATTCCGAAATGATCTGCAGCAATTGCTTAAGTTTTTGAATATATGCCATGTCTATTTTTTTTAGCATAGGCAATTCAATTTCCAAAATCAAATTGATCACTTCTTCCAAACGTTGGTAATAAAGTTGTGGCACTTCCTGAAAAAAAGGATAGTAACCAGCTTTTAAATAGTCGTCGAAATGAAGCAAGGGCTTTATTTCGTTATTGATTTTTTGGGCCAGTTCCACATGGTTTTCCAAAATTTCATTCAGGTCGAATTTTGGCAGGGTGGTTTTATATCTTAAATTCACATATTCCCTATAAGATAAACCTTGCATGGAAAAAACAACCGCCCGGCGGCTAAGATCGGCGCGCGCATTTAAAATTTCCAATAAAGAAGATCCTGTAAATACGATTTTCAGTTGCGGATAATCGTCATAGATATTCTTTAATTCCTGCGACCAGTTCGGATATTTATGGACTTCGTCCAAAAAAAGGAATTTTCCTCCCCGTTTCACAAAATCATCCGTGAGTTCACTTATTTTGTTTTCGGCAAACCAAATATTATCCATGCTTACATACAGGCTTTCTTCATTGATCGGCAAATTCTTCTTTATATACTGTAAAAGCAAGGTGGTTTTCCCCACGCCCCGCGCCCCTTTTATTCCAATGAGCCTGGCTTCCCATGGAATTTCGTCCATGATGCTTCGAATAAAATCCAGGGAAGTGGCCGCAATTTTTTTATAAAATTTTTCTTGTAAATTTTCCATTTTGCTTATTGTGAACAGCAAAATTAATCAAAATTTGCTTAATGGGGTAAGCAGTTAAATTTTTATATCAGTAAAACCGTAAGTCCATATATCTCCGCAAATCAAATTTTCACTATCGATAAAAGTATGGATTGAATGCGGGTTTCGAAATCAAACTTTAAAATTCCATTTATATCCCGGATCGAACTTTTCGCTATTCGCTTATCGCCAATTCCCAATTTCAGAATTTTCTGTTTTTCAAATAATTGACAATACTTTCCAAATAATTCTTCAAACTATCCTTGGCGTTCAAAAGTGCCGTTAATTTTTCGGCCAACTCATGACTGTCTTCTCCATATTCGTGGGAGGCTTCGTTGCGAATGATCCTCAACTCCTGCCAAAGCACATGATTTTCAATTATCCCCAGTTGTTCCAAGCGGTTGAAAATATCGATAAAGGCTTTGTTTTCCACAGGTTCACCGAGAATGCTCAAAACGGCTTTGAAGAGTTTTTGGCCAATCGCAACCTGTAATTTGGAAAACCGAAAAATATACTGATCGATATGTGTGATTTCTTCTTGACTCAAGCCTTCGATTTTTTTACCGTTCAAAGGAATCAAGAAAGAAATTTTGGAGTAGGCATACTCCATTCGTGCAAGATGCATTTTGCACTCTTCCAATATGGATTTCGTTATGTCCATTTCCCTGCTCATAAAAGAATGCCTTCGTTGCGCGCCACTTTATGTATTGGCAATGAATTGGTGAAATTGTTAACGACCACATCAATTTTTTGTTCGCCCAATTGTTCATACAATTTTTGTATCAAATGAACCTTTTTTTGGAACAGATTTTCTTTAACGGCCGTTTCAATGTACAAATCGATATCACCCCCTTTTTTTGAGTTGTCCGTTCTGGATCCGAACAAAAATACTTTTGCCTCGTTCCCAAAAAATTTTCGGACCGTTTGCTTTATGATGGTTGCTTCTGTTGTTCGAAGTCGCATATTAAGTTGATCAAAATTAGTTGTTTGGATCAAAATTAATGAAAAAAGCTGCAGGCTGTAGGCTATAAGCTTTAGGCTGTAGGCTGTAGGCTGTACGCTGTAGGATACAAACAGATTCTGGAAGAAATTTCAATTCAATCTTTCCAACAATCAAACTCTTCGCTATTCGCTAATTCCCTTTAGGCCATAAGCAATAGGCTGTAAACTATAAGCGGATTTCAGAATCAGATTCAATTTGTTTTTCCCGGAATCAGACTCTTCGCTAGTCGCTATTCGCTAACTCCTAACTCCTAACCTAAATACTTATCCAAATACCAGTCGATTGTTTTTTCAATCCCCGTTTCGAAATTCTCATCGGCTTTCCAGCCCAATTCCCCTTCAATTTTGGTGGCATCAATGGCATAACGACGGTCGTGGCCGGCGCGATCTTCCACATAGGTGATTTGATCCAAATAACTGCCCGAAGTTTTGGGCTTCTTTCGGTCCAGAATTTCACAAATTGCTTTTGCTATGTAATTGTTGTTTCGCTCGTTACGTCCGCCAATATTATAGGTTTCCCCTGCTTTTCCTTCTTCAAAAGCCAAGGCGATTCCTTTACAATGATCCAACACATACAACCAGTCTCGTATATTTTTTCCATCGCCATAAATGGGAATATTTTCTCCTTGAACCGCTTTTCGAATGACCGTGGGAATCAATTTTTCATCATGCTGTTTGGGGCCATAATTGTTGGAACAATTGGTGATCACGGTTTTCATTCCATACGTGTGGTGATAACTGCGAACGATCATATCCGAAGCCGCTTTGCTGGCCGAATACGGCGAATTCGGGGCATAAGGCGTTTGTTCGGTGAACAATCCGGTTTCGCCCAAGGTGCCGTAAACCTCATCGGTGGAAATGTGCAAGAAACGTGCGTTTTCATATCCGCTTTTGAAATGAAAAGGTTTTTCCATCCAGTGTTTATAGGCCACATCGAGCAAGGTGAAGGTGCCGTTCACGTTTGTTTCGACAAAAACCCCGGGATTTTTAATGGAATTATCCACGTGCGATTCGGCGGCAAAATGGATTACCCCTTGAAAGTTGTATTTTTCAAAAAGCGATTCCAATAGTTTTCGGTCGCGAATATCGCCATGCACAAATTCATAATTTTCATTGTGTTCTACTTCTTGAAGGTTCGATTTATCACCGGCATAGGTGAGCAAATCTAGGTTTACCAAGCGGATTTCCGGATTATTTTCCAAAAAATAAGGAACGAAATTCGAACCTATGAATCCGGCACAGCCGGTAACGAGAATGGATTTCATGATGGTTGGGTGATTTGGTGATCGGTGAGTTGTGGAATCAGGGATGGTGATTGGTGATTTGGTGATTGGTGAAATTCATAATTCGACAACCCCTATAAGTTGATTATTCAATAATAAATGTTCTCAAAAGCTACATGATTATAATAGTCGCTTTCTTTGGCAACATTAAAATCTTCCTTGTTAAAAATACCTTTTGAAAGTTCCTCTCTTATCAATATTTCAAGTTGATTTTTCAAGATTGGCAATTCTATTTTGATGATATCGAAAACCATTTCAAAATCAATCCCGGCATAATCATGCACGATCCGATTACGGAAGCCTTTCATTTTTCCCCAAAACAAATCTGGATATTTATTTTTGGTTTCATCACTTATTTTTACCACTTGTTCCCCAATATTTGCCAGCAACAACAAAGTTGCATTGAAATTCAGTTGGTCGTTGGCTTTATAAAACAGCAAAGCATTCTTGAAACCATTACTATAAACAACTATTTTTCCAGTTGATTCAAGGATCATCAAAAGGTAAACAAGATCGCTCTCAGGTCGGCGTCGCATACTTTATTTCCTTAAGGGCTCTATGAAGAATAATAGGTTCGGCTATATTTTTTAGCATAATATCGAAGGGAATATTAAGCGATTTTTCCAAAAAATTTTTCAGTGCTGTTCTTTGATGGTAATTAATATCTTTCTCCAACAGCAAATCTATATCTTGATATTTCTCGCCCCGAACAAATGAACCAAAGACCCCGATCCTATCAAATCCGTACATTGAAAAAATATTATTGTCCCGTAGAAATTGTTGTAAACCCTCAAAATCCCTAACTTTTACTTTTGATTCCATAAAGACAAAGTTACCGTTTTTTTGAATGCGACCCAATTCAACATTTTGCAGCTTACCAGCAACTGCCTATTGCTTATAGCTTAAAGCCTATAGCGTTCCCGAAAATACACTTTTTCAAACTATCTTTCCAATACGGAATTTCAACTCCAAAATCTTCTTTCAATGTGGTTTTGTCCATGAGCGAATAAAAAGGTCGTTTTGCGGGAGTAGGATAAGCCGAAGTTGGAATGGGATTTACCTTGCACTTCACTTTTCCCAATTCCATAATTTCTTGGGCGAAATCGTACCATGAACAAACTCCTTCATTTGTAAAATGATACACCGAAACCGTTTCATTCTGAATATTCAGTGCATTTTTTAAGATGAATTTCGCCAAATCCCGCGCATAGGTCGGTACGCCAATTTGATCGGAAATTACATTTAATTCCTCCCGCTCTTTCCCTAACCGCAACATGGTTTTCACAAAATTATTTCCAAAAGAAGAATACACCCATGAAGTGCGAATAATCGTTGAATTTTTCGGGTTAATTTCTTTCAGCGCATTTTCGCCATTTAATTTTGTTTCCCCGTAAACATTTATCGGATTTGTTGGATGATCTACTGCATACGGTCGAAAAGTTTCACCGTTGAAAACGTAATCGGTAGAAATATGCACGAGCCTGACGCCGTGCTTTTTTGCGATTTCCGCCAAAAATTGAACCGCCACATGATTGATTTTATCGGCCAGTTCGGGTTCCGATTCTGCTTTGTCCACGGCTGTGTATGCCGCACAATTTATAACACTGTCAATTCTATTTTTTATCACAAAATCTTCCACCGTCCTTTTATTGGAAATATCCAATTCTTTTGCATCGGTGAAAAAGAAATTGTGTTCCGGAAAACTCGATTTCAAAAACCGAATTTCAGAACCCAATTGTCCGCTGCTGCCGGTGATTAAGATGTTCATTTAATTGGTGAGTTAGTGATCGGTGATTTGGTGTTTGCATTTAGAAATTCCAATTGAACCTAAAGTAAAATTTGGACAATAGACCCTGAAACAAGTTCAGGGTGACAGCTACATTCTTAATTTTGTCATGCTGAACTTGTTTCAGCATCTTGTGCTTAACTTTTAGGATTGATAGAGCTAATATAAAGGTTGTAAATAATCGAACAATTTCGCTTCCCCCAAACCCGGTTGCTTCAAATCTTTTTCGGAAAGGATCATTTCCTCACGTGGAATTCCCCAATCGATTCCCAAACTTGGATCGTCAAAAGCCAAACCGCTGTCATGGGAAGGCATATAATAATTATCACATTTGTAAGCGAAGGTGGCCGTATCGGAAAGCACCACAAAACCATGGGCAAATCCCCGGGGAATGAACAATTGTTTTTTGTTTTCGGCACTCAATTCCACCACTACACTTTTACCAAAAGTCGGGGAACCTTTTCGGATATCGACCGCCACATCAAGCACTTTCCCTTCCAAAACGCGTAGCAATTTTGTTTGGGAAAATGGCGGCAATTGATAATGCAAACCGCGCAAGACCCCATACGAGGATTTCGATTCATTGTCTTGGCAAAAATCGACTTTGAAGCCCAAAAATTCGTTCAGTTCATCTTCCCGGTAGCTTTCATAAAAATATCCACGATGATCGCCAAAGATTTTGGGTTCACATAGGATTATGTCCGGGATTTCGGTTCGTGTAAATTGCATGAGAATGGTTGTGATTTAGTGATGTGGTGTCGGTTGTCGGTTGTCTGTCGGTTGTCGGTTTGAATGAGTGAATAGATAAAATTCGTTTGCTAGTTTAAAGGAACGAATTCATAATTCATAATTCATTTCCCCGCCCTTTTTATGAGATATTGTCCATACCCGTTTTTCTTCAATGGTTCTGCCAATTTCAACAAATCATCTCGGGAAATATAGCCTTTTTCATAGGCGATTTCTTCGAGACATGCAATTTTTAAACCTTGTCGATTTTCGATGGTTTGCACAAAATTGGAAGCTTCGAGCATGGATTCGTGCGTTCCGGTATCGAGCCAGGCATAACCGCGGCCCATTTGTTCCATTTTCAGGTTTCCTTGTTCCAAATAAGCTTGGTTCACCGAAGTAATTTCAAGTTCGCCACGATGCGAAGGTTTCACATTTTTGGCAATTTCCACCACGGAATTCGGATAGAAATACAATCCAACAACGGCGAAGTTACTTTTTGGATTTTTGGGTTTCTCTTCCAAACTCAATACATTTCCGGCTTTATCATATTCCGCTACGCCATATCTTTCCGGGTCATTCACATAATATCCGAATATGGTCGCCTTTCCTTCATTTTCTACATTATTTACCGAATCTTTCAGCATTTTGGAAAAAGCGTGGCCGTAGAAAATATTATCGCCCAAAACCAAACAAACAGTGTCATCACCAATAAATTCTTCCCCGAGAATAAAAGCCTGCGCCAGTCCATCGGGACTCGGTTGCTCTTTGTATTCGAAGCGCATGCCCAACTCTTTACCATTACCCAACAATTTCTCAAAATTCGGTAAATCTGTGGGAGTGGAAATTATCAAAACTTCTTTAATTCCCGCCAACATTAATACCGACAAAGGATAATAAATCATCGGTTTGTCATAAATATTCAAAAGTTGCTTGGAAACCCCTTTTGTAATTGGGTAAAGTCGGGTGCCGGATCCACCAGCGAGGATAATGCCTTTCATGGATTATAATTTTATATTTTGTTCAATGATTGAAATATTCGGATGACTTTGCGACAAGGTGATTTGGTGAAGAGGAGATAAAGCGACTTGGCGAAACGACGACAAGGCGACAAGGAAACTATCCAATCGTCCACTTTTCGGGGCTATTGATCATATTGACTATCATGGCCAAAATATGATCGTACTTATCATAAATTTTTCGGTGATCCATTTCGCTTATATATTCGCAGGCAAGAGAATAATCAAGCCAAGTTTGTGTTTCTGCCGCCTCCCCTTCCGCATCTGAAAGTTTGGATATAAAAGATTTTGGATATCGTCTTTTTCTCCAAGCTTCGGCTAAATTTCCAGAAACTGAACGGGACGAGCGTCTAATTTGATCGGTTAAGGAAAAACATTCTTCTTTTGGAAATGCTTTGGTCAAGTGAAAAATTTCCATTCCCGCTTCAAAAGAAAGCCCATGAACCCTTAAATCTTTATGTGTTTTAATTGTTCCCATTCACTTTTGTTTCATCCCAACTTATCACCTTTTCCTCTTTTCACGGTGTCATCTTTTCATCCTGTCCCCTTGTCCCCTTGTCCCCTTGTCATTCTAAAAGCTTTGAATTGTTTTTCTCCAAATCCTGATATATTTTTTTTACATCTTGGGAAGCTTCTTTTACCAAAATTAAATTGGCATCTTCCGTTTGTACCAAAATACAATTTTTTAAACCAACAAAAAAGCTAGGGTTGGAACCACCAATTTGCATGTTCCCACTGGCATCTACAGCATGTCCCTTTGATTTTAAATAATCATAAACAGATTCAAAACTGCCCATATCGCTCCACTGGAAATCTGCTTTTACGACTTTTATTTTATCGCTATTTTCCATTACCGCATAATCCACGCTTATGGCGGGGATTTCAAGGGAAGACTCTAATTCCAAATTACCATTGGTTGCGATTTTCCAAGCCTGTTCCGATTTTTGATAAACTTCCGGGGAATGTTTTTTCAGTTCTTCCAAATACACACCTGCTTTGAAACAGAACATGCCGCTGTTCCACAGGAAATTTCCTTGTTTTAAAAAATTTCCTGCTGTTTCAAAATCGGGTTTTTCCCGAAAAGAAAGAACGTCATTGCCTTTGCTTTCAATATAGCCAAATCCTGTTTCGGGACGTGTGGGGTTTATTCCAAACGTCACCACATTTCCATTTTTCGCCAGGGAAACAGCCTCTTTTATTGCGGAAGAATATTCCGGTCCTTCCTCAATAATATGATCGGCGGGCGTTATCAAAAGAACATCTTCATGATTTGCGGCAAAAGCAGCAAAAGCAATGGCCGGGGCGGTATTGCGGGGAGTTGCCTCCACGATATCCGTATAATTTTCAGACCCAAGTTTATGCAAACTGGCTTCGGACAAATCGCGGTTTCCCTGATTTCCCACCACGATCAGCCCATCGGAAAAAGGCTGGTTTCTTTTCACCGCAAGCTCAAACAAGGAATGATCGGCAAAAAGTTGCAAATATTGCTTCGGGCGCGAGATGCGCGATAAGGGCCACAACCTACTTCCGACGCCGCCGGTTAAAAGAACGTGAAATATTTTGGACATGGGTCTATTTTGTAATTTGGTGATCGGTATTTGGTGAATTTGTGAATTTGTGAGTTTGTGAGTTTGTAAATTAGCGAATTGTACTAAATTTCCAAGATCGTATTCATTTTACGTATTCACTCATTCACTTTTTATCTGTGATTCGATGATCGGTGAATCTGTGAATTTGTGAATAAGCGAATTATACTAAATTTCCAAGATCGTATTCAATTTACGTTTTCACTCGTTCACTTTTTATCTGTGATCCGATGATCGGTGAATCTGTGAATTTGTGAATAAGCGAATTGTACTAAATTTCCAAGATCGTATTCAATTTACATTCACTCATTCACTTTTTCACTCTTTTCGCCTATTTAATTATCGGTGAATTTGTGAGTAAGTAATTTGTGCCGATATTTTCAAAAGTTGTATTCCTATTTTCATATTCACTAATTCACTTTTCACTCTTTCACTATTTCCCTCTTCGCTTTTCGCTAATTCCTAATTAACAAGAAACCAATTGTTCAACAAATTCTCGCGGTTGTAAAGCATTTCCTTTTTCGTTTCATAATCCATAACTTCTTTTCCCGCATACATGCAAATAGCTT
>DASSWN010000220.1:0-14674 GCA_035704905.1 Flavobacteriaceae bacterium | reverse complement strand
TGGGTTCGATGCCTAAATCATCGAAACAGTATTGATTTTGTTCTTGGAATTTTTCGATGACCTCGAAACCTTTGTTGTTGAACGCAAAAACCACGTTCCGGCAGGGCATCATTTTAAAGGTTTTTTTTTGAGGTACAATGCCACGGATAAGTTTCATTAAACTTGTTTTCCCGCAACCTACCGGTCCAGAAAGCAATAGGCCTTTTTGGTGATCCAACCCCAATTTTTCACAACCCTCCTTATCCGAAATGATATAGGTGCAGAGCTTAAAAAGCAAGTTATGATCTTCGTGATAAATTCTGAAATGTTTTCCGAACAACTGCTTTCCTTTGTGGTTGAGGTAAACCAATACTTTCCCAAAATCGTACTGGATCACGTTGTTTACGATCTCGCCGAGTTCGTAGCGGTTTTTGCCTTCTTCGATAAAATAAATCCGATTTTCCATTTTGAAAATATTAATCCCCCTCTGCCTTCGGCCTCTCCCTAAAAGTGGGGATTCCGTAAAACATTAAGCTAAAGCGGTTGGTTGTAATTTTTTGATCTTTCGGTATGCAAATGATCTTCGGGATTGTTTTTCTGGATCGTTGTTTTCCGTGGTTTGAAATCTTCAACTTTCAATATCCAGTTTTCGGCCACAGGCTTCCAGTTTTCCATGGGTGTCTTTCCTCCTATTTTCCATCCATTTGCTTCGTAATGGTTAAAAAACTTACGCGCTTCGATTTTTAATTTTTCCTCGGAAAAATTTTTGAGGCAACCCAAGTTTTTTAAAAAACCAAAAATTTCAAAATAATTTTTTGGCGCGCGGTCTCTCTTTATGTTTATTTCATGTTTATTATTGTTTGTATCATGTTTATATTTATGTACCAACGGTTGTCCACCACTTGTCCATTGCTTGTCCAAAGGTTGTCCATCGGTCGTCCAAAAATTGGGCAAGCTGATTTTACTCCCCCTGTACTGGCTGTGCGAAGGGAAATAATGGATATACATCCATTTGTCCAACTCCCGCAAACACTTGTGATAGGTGGTTTTGGAAGCGATTTTAGAAAACCGCATTATTTCCGCCCGGTCGATATGAAAATCCTCCGGAAACCGGTGCAGGTTGGCAAAATGGAACAAGGCCCAATACAAGCTAATGTGTGTGGGATTGAGCCTATCATCTTTCGCAAAGGCTTGAAAAATGGCGTTCAAATGCAGGATGTAGTTCATAGATCATCATTGCCGATTATGGACATGATTGGCCAGCATCAACTTGTTGATTTCCTCGGAATCGTAATAAATTATCCCCCCAAGTTTGGTAAACGGAAGCGTTCCGTTTATTCGCAGGGTTTGAAGCGTGCTATTGCTGATCTTCAGCATTTTTCGGACTTCCGCGTTTTTGATCCACCTGCGATCTGGTGTACCTGGTTTCTTTTGTAGAAGTTCCCGGAAACCGTCCAACAGTTCCACTTTTAACTGCTCCAGATCGGAAGGGGTAACAATGGTTGTTGCCATAACATTCGTTTTTGTTGGTTTTACAATGGTTTGACTTTCGTTGGTACAAACTTGGGGGAAAGCGATCGAAAAAAATCATTAGATGACCATACCTATGGTCTTTTTTTAACATTAAAGCTCGGCATTTGTAATTTTTGAATTCAATGCAAAACTCAGTTCGTCCAAAAATTTGGTAGTCGATTTGCGTCGCATTTTAATCTCAGAAAAAAATTGATAGACCTCGCCTATTTCGATGTCGAACATAGTTTCGAAAGTAGCCGCTATTTCTTTAATACCAGTATGACCATTGTTGATACTGTTGGAACAATACAACGCATAGATCAGTTCCACAAGCGCGGTTTTGGAGGCTGTCCATTTTAATTTTTGCCGTTTCCCGGTGAATGTCAAGAAATTCCCTTCCTGATCGATATTCACAAATCTTTCTTTCAAATAAACAGATAGTTTATTTTTCGCAAATAATTGTGCCATCAACCGGTCGTATAATGTATTGAATTCCAAATCGTAATAAAAACCAGCAGCATTCAACGGCAGATATTGCACCTCCTTCCCACGCGTAAAATAGTGTTCGTCGAAATGTATGTGATGAAAAGTCAAATACAGAAGGAAATCAGCATGATCACACAAAAAATCATCGATTAGTTTCAGTTCCTGTTGGATTAGATCTTTTTTAAATGGGTTGCTTTTGCCGGATATTCGCATTTCAATGCTTCTAAGATGGTTAAAAAACAAGAGCTCGCCCAATACTTTGGGTTTTATTTCTTTAAAGAAATAAATTTCTTCTTCGGTGGATTTGGGTGGATCTTCCAAGAGTGTGTTTTTCAGTTTGGCTAAATATCGGTTACAAATAACCACCCCCAAGTTCGACTGTTTGACAATTCCCGGATTTTCCGACATTGTCCTTTGAATTTCGTTCTGAAACCCCTCCAAGATTTTCGAAAATTTCTTCATGATAATAGATTTTGGTTAAACACATTAATTCTCATTCTTGGGGTTTTCACCAAATAAAGTACTAATTTGTGAAAAGCAAAAAAGCCGCTTATCGCGGCTTTTAAAACAGAATTTTTTAAAAGAGATCATATTGATTTTTGCTGTTGATCCTTTTGTTCCAATGCAGTTCGCAATTTGTCAATATCAGATGAAATTTTACTGTCGATAACGCGGGCGTAAATTTGGGTGGTGGAAATCTTATGGTGGCCCAATAATTTGGAAACTGTTTCAATGGGAACGCCATTGGACAAGGTTACCGTTGTGGCAAACGTGTGCCGGGCAGTATGGAAACTAAGTTTTTTGTTTATTTCAAGTGCCGTTGCGATTTCCTTTAAATATTCATTTGTCTTTTGGTTGGAATAAATGGGAAGGAGACAACCTTTGTTCAGTACCCTGGGATCATTTTCATATATTTTCAAAACCTCCTTGGCCATTTTGAGCAAAGGAATCCGAACCGCCGTTTTGGTTTTTTGGCGTTTGGTGTAAATCCATTTTCCTCCGTCGATACCAATGCGGATATGATCCGGTGTCAAAGACCGGACATCGGCGTAAGCCAGTCCCGTATAACAAGCGAACACAAAAATATCCTTGGTGAGTTCCAAACAGGAACGTTCAAATTTAGATTCTTCAATTTTTAGGAGTTCTTCTTTGTTGAGGTGGACGACGTCTACCGAATTGAAATGCAATTTAAAACGTTGGGAAGGGTTTTTCTCTATCCATTCCAAATCCATGGCAAGGTTCATCATTTTTTTCAAACGCTCCATATGTTTCATCACCCCATTGTTGTGCAGCTTGTCCTTTTTGCGCAAAAAAGCTTCGAAATCGATGGTGAATTTGTAATCGACTTGTTTAAGATAGATGTCTGTGGTTTTCTTGTTTGCTTTTAAAAATTGTTCCAAATATTTTCTGGTGCCACGATAGTTTTTAAGCGTTCCTGGCGCCAATACACTGACCATTGTTGTGTTGTGGTATTCCACCAGTTCCAGAAGGGATTTGTGCTTTTGGTCGGTTCCTAAAAATCGTGCTTTGAGGTTATGGACGGTGATCATTTGTCCTTCCTGATTCAGTTGATCATAACATGCATAGAGTTTTGCAGAGGTTCGCTCGATAAATAAATTGACTGTTCGGGCTTGCTCTGAATTGCCCCGGTAGCGGCTGGAACTTTTGTTCCAGTTTTCTATGGGAATGTCCCGTTTTAAACTAATTTCAATAGATTGGCCATTAATAGTGACCCGGACATAAAGAAGTCCAAAGGAGGGATCGGATTTTTTCTTTCTGACAAAGAAAGAAATACTGAAGGTTTGGTTCGTTCGCATTTCACAGAATTTTGTGGTTAAACAAATTGGTTTGCGTTACGAAAGTCAAACCATTGTAAAATGCTCAAACAATAAAAAAACAGGCTCTAATATAGCAGAAAAAGACTCACGAATAACTCACGATTAGCTCTAAAACTCACGAATAACTCACGATTTTTTCACACTATTTTAAGAATTTTTACTTGCCATTTAATTTGTAATTGACTGATGTTGTGCCAATTACTGCTTTTTTGGTAAAATTTGGTGGGTTAATTTGTCGGGATGAGAGGATTCGAACCTCCGATCTCGCGCCCCCCAGACGCGCACTTTAACCGGACTAAGCTACATCCCGAAATTCAGGTGCGAATATACAAAACACCTTAAAAAAACCATCGCTTTTTGACGATAGATTTTCCCCCTCACAACTATTTGTTAAACCAATTCCTTTTGCCGAAAGCTTCCTTTCAAAATGGCGAAATTTGCAAAATGGCAGAGAATAAAACCAAATTGAATAAAAACCAAGCGCGACTTTTGCTTTGGATCCTTGGCGTACTCATCGCTCTTGGCCCCTTTTCCATAGATATGTACCTCCCCGGATTTGAAGACATTGCCCTTGAATTCGGTGTCAGTGTTGCCGAAGTCGGTCTTTCCCTAACCAGTTATTTCATCGGACTTGGCATCGGTCAGTTGGCTTATGGCCCATTAATGGACAAATTCGGTCGCAAAAAACCGCTGGCAATCGGACTTATTATTTACATCATTGCGGCGATAAGCTGTTTGTATTCACCAAGTTTGGAATGGTTGATCGTTTCTCGTTTCATAATGGCGCTGGGCGCTTCTGCCGGAATGGTAGCTTCGAAAGCCATTCTTCGTGATTTTTTCCCTGCCAAAGAAATCGCACGCGCCATGTCTTTCCTGATGCTGATAGTTGGTGTCGCCCCGATTATCGCGCCAACTGTGGGTAGTTTCATTACTGCCCATTACACATGGCACTATATTTTTCTGGTACTTGCCATCTTCGCGGCACTTATTTTTGCAGGTGTATTTTTATTCCTTCCGGAAAGCATTCAGCCTGATAAAACCGTACGTCTTCGTTTCAAAAAGGTCATGACAAAATACCGCGGGATTTTTATGGATAAAGTCTTTTTCACTTTTGCCATTTCCAATAGCCTCACTGTCGGCGCATTGTTTGCCTATATTTCACATGCGCCGGTTTTGTTTATGAATGTTTATGGTTTTACGCATCTTCAGTTCGGATGGATTTTTAGTATCAATGCCGCTGGACTTATTTTGGGAAGCCAGATCAATCGTTGGGTTTTGAAACGTTGGTCCGTATTCCGGATTTCCATTTTTAATAGTATTTTACTGGTGGTTTTATCCACTTTGTTCCTGCTGAGTGGATATATTTATTCGAATTTTTACACCACATTCGTCATATTATTTCTAATTCTGTTCTTATTGGGATTCCAAAACCCCAACACAACAGCCCTTTCGTTGGACCCGTTTGAAAAAAAAGCCGCCCGGGCTTCAGCATTGATTGGTGGATTGAAAATGACATTCGGCGCCATCACTTCCTATATTATCAGCGAATTCAGTTCGGCAAGTTTGATTCCGTTGGCAATTGTTTTGCTAGTTTGTTTTGTGATTAGTTCGGCCTTGTTGTTCCGGTTTCAGAAAAAAGAAAAGCGGGCACTCATCAGCATTGGCAGGTAAATTCCAAATTTTGGCAAGTAGTCAATTCATTTTTCCAATTTCCACCAAAACAGGACAATGATCGCTATGTTTTGCATCTGGCAAAATCACCGCTCGCGAAATATGCTTCCGTAACGGCTCTGCTACCAAATGATAGTCCAAACGCCATCCCTTGTTGTTGTTCCGTGCGTTGGCGCGATAACTCCACCAACTATATTCTTGCCTGTCTCTGTTGATATAGCGGAATGAATCGGTGAAACCCGAATCCATAAACCCGCGAATCCATTCCCTTTCTATCGGCAAAAACCCCGAAACATGTTGCAAGCGAACCGGATCGTGAATATCAATGGCTTCGTGGCAAATATTGTAATCCCCACAAATGATAAGGTTCGGGATTTGCATCTTCAAAGCATTGATATAGGTTTGAAAATCTGACATAAACTTCAGCTTGTGTTCCAAGCGATGCATATTTGTTCCCGAAGGCAAATAAAGGCTCATTACCGAAAAATCACGAAAATCTGCCCTTAAAGTGCGTCCTTCAAAATCCATATATTCGATTCCCGTTCCGTATGCTATATTTTCCGCCGGTATTTTACTGATAATTGCCACTCCGCTGTATCCTTTTTTCTGAGCCGGAAACCAATAGCAATGAAAATAGCCCAAAGCATGAAAAACGCTTTCATCAAATTGATCGGGATTTGCTTTTATTTCTTGCAGGCAAAGTACATCCGGATTGGCATGAGAAAGCCACTCCAGCAAACCTTTTCGCAAGGCGGCGCGGATTCCGTTCACATTATAGGAAATAATTTTCATGGAAGCTGCTTTTTTGAATTTCCTGCAAAAATAGGATGTTTAAATCAACTTTCCGGTTAATCGAAAATTCCGTAAATATTTTTCGCCAAAAGGAGATTGAAATGAATTTCATTGTTGTGAAATAATATGCAAATGCTTTAGTTTTACCAATGATGCGAACATTTTTGCTTTTGTTTTTTTTATGTATGCCACTGGCCGTTTTGGCACAAGTGGAACCAACTAATTTGCGATCAAAAACAATTCTTGTGAAAGATACCGTTCAAATTGATTCGGTAAGCATCAATTCGGCGTATTTTTCACTGAAAACCTTTTCAGGAAAAGAGGTTGATACCAGTTTTTATTCGGTTGAATTTGCAACCGCAAAACTTATTCTGAAGATAGATTCCCTTGAAAATAAAGATAGTTTGCGCGTTCACTATTTGCCGTTTCCAACTTTTCTTACCAAAAAATACCGGCAATTCGATAAGAATATTATTGTAGAAAACACCGAAAATTTGAACAAGCTTTATCAGTTGGGACAACAACGTGAAACCGATCTGTTCAAACCTTTTGAAGGCTTGAATGCGACCGGAAGCATTTCGAGGGGCATTACCACGGGAAATAATCAAAACACGGTTTTGGACTCGGAACTGGACTTGCAAATTTCCGGAAAAATCAGTGAGGGGGTGAATTTGCGCGCCTCGATTCAAGATTCAAACATCCCAATTCAACAAAACGGGTATTCACAAAATTTAGATGAATTTGACCAGGTTTTCATTGAGTTGTATGGCGAACATTGGAATATTCGTGCGGGTGATGTCGATTTGGTGCAAGACGATTCTTATTTTGCATCTTTCACCAAAAAAGTTCAGGGACTTTCTTTGGGCGGAACTTTGAACCCCGATGGAAATCCGCTTCATCTTTTTGGTGCCGGCGCTTTGGTTCGCGGGATTTTTGCAAAAAGTGAATTTTTTGGGCAAGAAGGCAATCAAGGTCCGTACAAACTTACAGGTCCGAATGGCGAATTATTTGTGCTCATTGTTGCCGGGAGTGAACGCGTTTTCGTGAACGGCATTCGATTGGAACGTGGGGAAAGTAACGATTATGTTATCGATTATAATTCTGGGGAAATAATTTTCAACGCGACTTATCCGATCACTTCCGAAATGCGTATTGTGGTAGAATATCAATATAGCGACAGAAATTATGCGCGATTGGTCGCAACGGGCGGCGGCGATTTTCAAACTGAAAAGTTGAAGATTGGGGCTTTTGTTTATTCCGAAAATGATTTGAAAAACCAGCCTTTGCAACAAAATTTAAGCGAAGAACAAGTTGCTGTCCTGCAAGCTGCCGGTGATTCTTCCACGGAAATGATCGCGCCCAGCGCTGTTCCGGACACCTTTGATGAAAATAAGGTTTTATATGAAAAAGTGGTTCAAAACGGTGTGGAAACCTTCGTTTATTCCACCAATCCCGATGCTCAATTATATCAAGTTCGGTTCAGTTTGGTAGGCGACAACCAAGGTGATTATATCGTGACAAATGCTTCGGCAATCACACATATTTATGAATATGTTGCACCAATTAACGGAGTGCCACAAGGAAATTATGCGCCGATCATTCAACTTTTTGCACCTACAAAACTGCAATTGGCCGTCGTTCATGGAAATTATCAACCTTCAGAAAAAACAGAAATTGCTTTTGAATTCGCTGGCAGCAAAAACGATTTGAATTTATTTTCAAATCTGGATGATAGGAACAACAACGGGTTTGCGGGAAGACTTCAATTCAATCAAACCTTGATTCAAAACAAAGATTGGAAACTGAACGGATTCGCAAATTTCAATTATTTACAGAAAGATTTTGAAAGTGTGGAACCTGTTTACGATGTGGAGTTTGATCGCGACTGGAACTTGACAAATCCTTATGGGAATCAAAGTTTTCTCGATGCCGGATTCGAATTTTTATCCACCGAAGAAGGGATTGCGCGTTATCGTTTCCAAAAGCTGGATTATTCGGAAAATTTCTCCGGTGCGCGGCATGTGTTGGATGCCAATTTACGCTTGGATAGCCTTCAGCTTTCAAGCAGCGCCAGTTATTTGAGTAGTCAAGGAGAAACTATCGATTCCGATTTTTTTAGGGTTTATTCCAAAGCGGTTTATAGTTTGCGAAAGGCTTGGGTTGGCGGAAAGTTTTCCATGGAAAAAAACGAACAATTATTGAACGATACCCAAACGTTGACCGGCACAAGCCAAGCATTTAAAAATTACGAGATTTTTAGTGGAATTGGCGACAGCACAAAGGTATTTTTGGAAGTTGGTTACCGCCACCGTGTAAATGACAGCCTTCGTGAAAACCGATTGAAACAAGTCAGCCGTTCCAACGATTATTATCTAAAATCACAAGTTTTGCGCTCCGACAATGCAAATCTTTCTGTTTTCGCCAATTACCGAACGCTTGATAGCAAAACAGAAGAGGAAAAATTAAGGGCTTTGAATTCGCGCGTACTTTACAACCAGTTTTTGTTCGACCGACTTCTAATTTTGAAAACAACTTTTGAAACGAAAAGCGGAACTTTGCCACAACAGGAATTCACTTATGTTGAGGTCGATCCGGGACAAGGCGAATATACCTGGATCGACTACAACGCCAATGGGGTTCAAGAACTTGAAGAATTTGAAATAGCCCCATTTCCTGATCAGGCAACCTTTCTACGGGTTTTTCTTCCGAATCAAATCTTTATTAAAACCCACCAGAATAAATTCAGTCAAATGCTTACGCTAAATTTCTCACAATGGGTTTCAGAGGAAGGTTTCAAGCGGTTTCTAAGCCATTTTTACAACCAAACTTCTTATTTGATCGATCGAAAGATTGAGCGGGAGAGGAGCAATTTCGATATAAATCCGTTCAGTTCCGGCGGAAATGAATTGGCCTTGAACTCCAATTTCCGGAGCACACTGTTTTTTAATCGTGGAAAGCAGGATTTCACCACTTCATATAGCTTCGTTTCAAGCAATACCAAAAATTTGCTTTCCACCGGTTTACAGGAGAATAATTTGAAAAGCCACCAAGTGGAATTTACACATAATTTGCAGGAAACCTGGTTGTTCAATCTAAAAAATCAACTGGATCGGAACGAGAGTTTTTCGGAGAATTTTGAAAGCCGAAACTACCGTATTGAAGCATATTCCATCAATCCGAAAATTTCCTATTTGTTTTCGGACAGAGCCCAATTGAACGCCTTTTACCGCTTGGGAAACCAAGAAAATCAACTTGGTGATGAAGAAACCCTGTCCCAACAGAAAATCGGAATATCCGGTTCGCTCACGAACGCGCAGAAATATTCTTTCAATGCGGAATTCAGTTATATTTTGAACGATTTTGAAGGCGATCCGTTTTCGCCCACGGCCTATCAAATGTTGCAGGGATTGCAACCCGAAAAAAATTATACCTGGTCGTTTTTGGCCCAGAAAAAATTGACGGAATACTTGGATTTGAATTTTTCCTATTTCGGCAGGAAAAGTGAAAATTCCAAAGCCATTCATACGGGAAGCGTGCAGTTGCGTGCTTATTTTTGAATTATTTTTTCACTCCATCCATTGAATCTTTTCCGCTATGGAAGAATTGCGTTTTCCTTCCGGCAAAACTCCATCAAAGTACCCCATATAGAAAAAGCCGAGGCATTCTTCACCTTCGGAAAGTTCGGTGAATTCACCGAAGAATTTTCTGGTTTCAGGCGAACTCCAATAGCAACCAATGCCCAATTCGGTACATTTCAGCCACATATTTTGGACGGCCATTGCCGTTGCTGCGATTTCTTCCCATTCGGGCAATGATTTTTTTTGATCGAATTGACAACAAATGGCAATTACGCACGTGGATTTTTGAAATTTCTTTTCAGTTTTCTCATATTTAAACTTTGAAAATTTTGGCGCCGTTTCTTTATATTTCTCGGCGATAAATTTTCCTAAATCCAGTTTACTTTTTCCTTGAAAAACTTTGAATCGCCAAGGTTCGGTTCGTTTGTGCGTGGGTGCCCAATTGGCGGCGGACAAGATTTCTTGTAAAATTTCCTTTTCTATAGGCCGGTCGTTATGCTGGTCTGGAAACACGGCCCTTCTTTTTTCGATTATTTCAGATAAAGACATTCTTATTCTTTAGAATTAAAAATCATTCGTTTCAAATCTTCTAAAACAAAATTTTGGAAGCGAAACCTAACAGATTCTGAAAACCCGTTAGGTTTTCTTGTTTCACATTCCCAACAAATACGCAAAAATCAAAGGAGCTACAATCGTCGCATCGCTTTCTATGATGAATTTCGGCGTGTCCAAATCCAGTTTTCCCCAGGTAATTTTTTCATTGGGAACTGCTCCGGAATAAGAACCATAACTGGTTGTAGAATCGGAAATTTGGCAGAAATAACTCCAAAATGGTGTTTCGGGCCGTTCCATATCTTGGTATAACATCGGAACGACACAAATCGGGAAATCGCCTGCAATACCGCCACCAATTTGGAAAAATCCAATTCCGTTTTTTGAATTTTCGGTGTACCAATCGGCCAAAAAGGTCATGTATTCGATGCCTGATTTCATGGTCGATGCTTTCAATTCGCCTTTCAAAACATAACTGGCGAAAATATTCCCCATGGTGCTATCTTCCCAACCGGGAACAATGATAGGCAGGTTTTTTTCCGCTGCGGCGTACATCCAGGAATCTTTCAGGTCGATTTCGTAATATTCCTCCAAAACCCCAGAAAGAAGAAGTTTGTACATATATTCGTGTGGTAAATAGCGTTGGCCATTTTTTTCCGCATCTTTCCAAATTTTGAAAATATGTTTTTGTAAGCGACGAAAGGCTTCTTCTTCGGGAATGCAAGTATCGGTAACCCGATTCAAGCCTTTTTCCAGCAAAGCCCATTCATCTTTTGGGGTCAAATCGCGGTATTCCGGAATGCGTTTGTAATGGGAATGTGCGACCAAATTCATTATATCTTCTTCCAAATTCGCGCCGGTGCAAGAAATTATTTGCACTTTATCTTGTCTGATCATCTCGGCAAAAATTTTGCCCAATTCCGCCGTGCTCATTGCTCCGGCAAGCGAAACCAACATTTTAGATCCTTTTTCCAATTGTGCTTCATATGCCTTGGCCGCATCGACCACCGTGGCCGCGTTGAAATGCAAATAATATTTTTCGATAAATTCTGAAATTGCTCCTTTCATTTTTTAGTATTGAGATTTTAGTACTGAGAAACTGCTCACTGCCACTGCTAATGCTTACTGCTTACTGCTTACTGCTTATTGCTTACTGCTACTGCTCACTGACCACTAAACTTATAGGCAAGCATTTTATAATATAATTTTGCGGCCAAGAAATCTGAGGATTTTTCATTTGGATTTGGACAAAGTTCCATAATATCAAAGCCGACAACATTTTTCTTTTCGAAAATCAGTTTTATAAAATCCAGTGTTTCGTACCAAAATAATCCACCCGGTTCCGGTGTTCCCGTGGAAGGCAAAATGGAAGGATCAAATGCATCCAAATCGATTGTAATGAAAACGTTGGGCGTCATTTGTCCGATCGCATCGTCCATCCAGTCTTCATACAAATCATGGGCAAAATAGACCCGGTTTTCGTCCATTTCTTCCAGTTCTTCGACGTCCATGGAACGAATTCCCACTTGAACCAAATTCGTGTTTTTACTGGCTTCATAAACTGCGCAAGCGTGGTTGCACGAAGAGCCCTCATACGATTTCCGCAAATCGGCATGCGCATCCATCTGAACCACTGTTAAGTCTTCAAAACTTTCATTGAAAGCTCGAATAGTTCCAATAGAAACAGAATGTTCCCCACCAAAAATCGTAACGAATTTTTCCTGTTTGATGTAATTTTTAGTGGTTTTATGGACTGCGTCCACCATTTTTTCCGGTGAGGAACTTTCGGTAATCGGCGGGGCCAGATAAATTCCTTTTTTATAAACTTCCGTACGCGTTTCGATGTCAAAGAGTTCCATGTTTTCCGAAGCGTTCAAAAAGGCTTCGGGACCTTTATCGGCACCTTTTTGCCATGTACTAGTTCCATCATAAGGAACGGGGATCAACACTACTTTTGCGTCTTCCAATCGGGCATATTTGTCTGGTATGCCGGCATAATTTTTACTTTTCATCTTGTGTGAAATTCAATTTTTAGTTGGATTAATTAGTTTGGATTAATTGAAATTTTCATTCTTTATCATAGCCTAAAATATTTAGCAAATCTGCGCTTTTTTGTTGTTCGCTGAACAATTTAGTGAAAATTTTTCCATCCTTGTCCCGGTCGATCAAAATATGTTTTGGACTAGGGATCAAGCAGTGTTGCAGGCCTCCAAAACCGCCAATTGTTTCTTGATAGGCACCGGTATTGAAAAACCCGATGTAAAGTGGTTTTTCCTTTTTATATTTCGGCAAATAAATTGCGTTCATGTTCTGTTCGCTGTTGTAATAATCGTCACTGTCGCACGTTAATCCGCCCAACAAAACCCGCTCGTATTCATCATTCCAACGATTGACCGCCAACATAATAAAACGTTTGTTTATGGCCCATGTGTCTGGCAAGGTGGTTATGAACGATGAATTGATCATATCCCATTTCTCGCGATCGTTTTGTTGTTTTTGATATAAAACTTCGTAAATCGCACCTCCACTTTCGCCCACAGTGAAACTTCCAAATTCGGTGAAAATATTCGGCACGGGAACTTCCGCATCGGCGCAGGCAATATTGATTTGATTGATTATTTCATCGACCATGTATTGATAATCATATTCGAAAGCCAATGAATTCTTTATGGGAAAACCGCCACCAATATTCAAGCTATCCAAACTCGGGCAAATCTTTTTCAATCGAATATATACTTTTAGGCATTTCAATAATTCGTTCCAGTAATAGGCTGTGTCACGAATTCCGGTATTAATAAAAAAATGAAGCATTTTCAATTCTATCCGGTCATTGTTTTTTATTTGATCTTCATAAAAAGGAACAATATTCCGGTAGCCAATTCCCAATCTGGACGTGTAAAATTCAAATTTTGGTTCCTCTTCGGAAGCAATCCGAATACCAATCTTGAAATCGTCTTTTATAGCTTCAGTGAGTAAATCAATTTCTTCGTAATTGTCGATTATAGGAATACAATTTTGATGGCCTTCATTGATTAATCGTGCAATATTCGAAATATATTGTTCGCGTTTAAAACCATTGCACAACACGAAGGTATCGTTCTTTAATTTCCCTTTCTTCTTTAATTTTTGGACAATATCTATATCGAAGGCGGAAGAAGTTTCGATGTGGATATCGTTTTCGAGCGCCCGTTCGATCACGTGTTGAAAGTGCGAGCTCTTGGTACAGTAACAATAACTATATTTTCCTTCATAATTATTATCGCCCATCGCCTTTTCAAACCATTTTTTGGCCAACTGTATGTTTTCTGAAATTTTGGGGAGATAAGTAAATTTGAGTGGGGCACCATATTCACGAATCAATTCCATCAAATCAATTCCATGGAATTCCAGGGTGTCATCTTTCAACTGAAATTCTTCCTGTGGAAAATAATAGGTCTGACTAATTAGGTCAATATATTTTGTATTCATTGATTAGATTTGGATTTTGAATTAAAATTGGAAAAAAATGACCAAGATATAAAAAAAGAGTGTTTCTCCTTAACCAGTCTTCACGCATTAATTTTTTTGAAAAACATAGCATCATAGGATATATCAATGGAAATTCTGTTTTTAATAAGATAAATACATTGCTTTTCTTTCTTTTTCGTGTGCGTCGTGGTGGTTTTAAAAGTTAATTGAACTATTCTGTTTCCTTTCTTGTTTAAACAGCGCTAAATCGGCTTAAAATAAGAAATCATTTCCTTTTTAGAATATATACGTGTGACGAGTACTCATTTGTGGTTTTTGCATTCCAGTTTGAGATCAACCCAATGCTTAAAGCTTTGAAAAATCGACTTCTCCCGTTTTTATATTTTTCTGAAAGCAAACTCACATAATACGCGTCAAATTTTAAAGGTACGGTTTCTTGGATTTCGAATCCGAAATTTTCAAAAATTTTAACGATACCCTTTCTGGAAAAATGCCATATATGTCGCGGGACATCATAGGCGGCCCAAAATTCTTTATAGTGTTTGGCATCATAACTTTTAAAATTTGGAACGGCAATGAATAAGGTACCGTCTTTTTTTAACAAACGATCGAGTTCTTTAATCTGTCCTTCTAAATTTGGGATATGTTCCAAAACATGCCACATAGATATTACATCGAACCTTTTATCTGGAAAACTTTCTGTTTTCCTCTCTAGCTTTATTCCTTTTTCGTTTGCGATTTTGCGTGCTGCTTTATTGGGTTCCGTTCCGAATATTTCCCAAGAATTGCTTTTGGCCT
>DASSWN010000227.1:0-31846 GCA_035704905.1 Flavobacteriaceae bacterium | reverse complement strand
GACATCTTGGCGTTCCGCAAGGAATTTTGAATTATCCTCCCAGTGGCACTTATCTTCCTGCCAATGTATCCAATTTGGGTCCCGGTCTTTTGGTAAGTTCGGAACAAGATGCTCCTTTGATGTTGTTGGCCGAGAGTTTGTTCTTACAAGCTGAGGCGGTACAACGAGGCTTTTTGGCTGGAAGTGCACAAGCTATGTATGAAGCTGGGATTACAGCTTCTTTTGATTATTTGGGTGCAACAGGGGCTTCCACCTATTATTCGCAATCCATTCCAAATGTAGGCTGGGCAGCGAGCCCGGATAAAATTGAAGCCATTATTACCCAAAAGTGGATTGCTTTGAATGGTATCAATGGTTTTGAATCGTGGGTAGAGTATAATAGGACAGGTTATCCTACAGGATTGCCGGTTCCGTTGAACAACTCGCACGCAGACCGACCTGTTCGTTTGGCCTATCCGTCTTCCGAAATAACCGGCAACTCGGCCAATATTCCGAGCCAACCCGATGTGTTCAGCCAACCTATATTTTGGGCTAATTAATTAATAAAAAATAGAAATCATGAAAAATATAAGTAAATTTTTGGTATTGCTTTTCGTCTCCCTTAGCATGGTGGGATGTTTAGTAGATGACGAAGCTGTTTCAGACAGCTATGGCGATGGTCCTAATTTTGTAGGCTTTGATGCTCCTGCGGCTACGGCTAGTTTGCCGGCAACCGGTGACATTACTATTTATAATGTCAAAATTAAAGCTTCTGGACCAACATATATGGACATGACCGCGCCGATTACCGTTAATGTGGCTGTCGATGCGGCGGCCTCCACGGCTGTTGAAGGTGTGAATTACCTTCCGTTGGAAACTACTTCTGTTACCTTAACTGCAGAAAACAATTATCAGGCACTATTGCCAGTTCGAATCGTTACAGCGGGCATAAACCCACCTTTGGATGAAAGCCCGGTGTTGGTTTTGGATATTGAAGGCATATCAGGAGGGTCGGACGTTGTTGTCAGTGGAATTACGGAATCAGTTTCTGTTAAAATTGATTATTTGTGTTTCTCTGATCTAAGTGGCGTTTATATAATTAATTATTCCAGTGGTCCTATGCCGCACACGGTAACAGAAATTTCACCAGGTCTTTATCAATGTGATTTCTTTCCGGCTTGGCCCACTGATCCAACCACAGCATTTACATTTAGCGATGTATGCGGTCAGTTGACAATGATTGACTGGGGATATTCCAATGTTATTACGGGAACCGGACATGTAGAAGAATCGACAGGAAATATTATTTGGGATTCGGTTACAGTTGAGGGTGTATCTGGTTATGAAAACCTTAGTTGGACAATGATTAAGCAACCTTAATTAGAGTAATTTCAGTTTAAACTAAAGCAAAACAAAATGAAATATATAAATAGATTATTGACAGTCGGATTATTTGGTATTGCATTAATTTCTTGCGATGCGGAAAAGCGGGACCAAGATGTAAGTCCGGTGGGTTCCCTGGAAAATAAGCCGACAGCTTCTGTTTCTACCGATGTTTCAGGTGGTACTATAGAAGAAGGAACTTCAATTACCTTTACGGTAACTCAGGATAAACCCACGAATTTTGGGGTGACCTACAAAGCTACTGTGACTGGTGATGTGGATGAAGATGATTATGAAGTTGGAAGCCTTACTATTCCAGCATACTCAACAGAAGGAACAATGACTCTTACTTTTTTTGATGATATGTTTCCAGAAGAATCGGAAAATGTAGAGGTGCATATAACAGTTGCTGCTGTGGATAGTGCGTCTTTACTTGCTAATGGTGACTTGGATGTAGCCTATAATTATACATTGACTAATGTGAATAGCACCGAAGCTTTGACAGTAGGCTTAAAATGGAATGAAGATCAAGCTGTTGATATCGATATGTCCTTATTGGATGCCAACGGTGATGAACTTGCTTATCAAGCAACTGGTGATTATCCAGAGATAAACGAATTTATTCCAAATTCGGCTCCAAATGGTATCTACTACATAAGCATTCAGCCTTATGAAGTAGTAACTCCTCAATGGGAATATACCTTTGGAATTAGTGAGCCAAATGGTGAGGTAACAACTTTTACCGGTGTTTTTGACGGTGAGAACTTAGATGCATATACTGCCGATATGTCTCCGACATTGGGCGAAGTTTATCGCTTGGTGAAAATCGTGAAAAACGGAACTGATTATACACTTACGCAGTTACCTTAATTCCTTACTTAATTGGTTTTAGTAATTAATCGAAAGAGCCATTCGCGAAAGCGGATGGTTTTTTTGTTATATGCCTATGGAGGTTATACCTTTTAAAAAAAATTGAAACAGCATTACTTTTTTGTGCTATCCAAGAATGCGTGTTTAAATAAAGAACGGATTTGAAGAAGTTGATTGAGTCAATTACGCCATTGTGTTTTTTGAAATTTTAACGCTTCGATAAATTTTACCAGAATATTTTAGTTTAATTTTACGATTCAAAATGAAAATTTCCACTCTATGAAATTAAAATTTACTTTTCTTTTTCTTTTTATGATCTCCCTTTCCGTCAACGGACAAACCGTACTGTGGACAAAGACAACCGCAAACAAAGTTTCCAAAAATGAAAAAGTAAACAGAAATGCCCAACCCAAAGAATTTCTGCTCTATTCTTTGAACTTGCAACAATTGAAAAATATTCTTGAAGAGGCTCCTTTGCGTGGCAGTAGCGTAGGTGAATCTTCCGTTGTTCTTCCATTTCCTCTACCTGATGGGTCTTTTCAGAATTTTCTGGTAATCGAATCACCGATTATGGAACCCGGTCTTGCCGAAAAATTTCCGCAAATCAAAACCTATAAAGCCATTGGTATCGATGACCCAACAGCGACTATGCGGTTTAGTATAACGCAATATGGTTTTCATGCGATGAGCCTTTCTGGCCAAAGAGGTTCGGTTTTCATTGATCCATTTACCACTGATGGTTTGGAATATATAGTTTATTCCAAAGCAGCGGTAGATCGTATTCCCGGGGAATTTTTATGCTTAACTGAGGATATTGAGTTGCCTTCTATTGAAGGTAATCTTGCTTCCCCTATGAATGATACGGACGATCAAACCTTGCGGACTTACCGTTTGGCTCTTTCTTGTACCGCGGAATATGGAAACTTTTTTGGAACAACTCCCGGTTCTGAACTTGCCGATATTCAAGCACAAATGACCATTGCCATTAATCGGGTAAATGAAATATACGAACGCGATTTGGCGATAACCTTGGTTTTTGTTGCGAATAACGATCAACTGGTTTTTTTCGGAAATACCAATGCCGACCCATGGAACGGGGAATGGAATTTCACGACCCAAACCACTACCGACAATATTATCGGGGCGGCCAATTACGATATTGGACATAATTTTAACCGAACAGGTGGTGGAAATGCCGGATGCATTAGTTGTGTTTGTATCAATGGTCAAAAAGGAAGTGGGTACACTGGTTTACCGAACCCGGTTGGCGATCCGTTTTATATTGATTACGTCGCACATGAAATGGGACACCAATTTGGCGGTTTCCATACCATGAATTATTGTGCCCGAAGTGGTGATGGAACAACAGAAGTTGAGCCTGGCAGTGGAAGCTCCATTATGGGGTATGCCGGAATTTGTCCTCCTAATGTACAACCCAATAGTGATGCACATTTTAATTATGTTAACGTTCGTGATATTTCGGCCAATATTCAACCAGGAGGAAACAGCGATTGTGGTGCACAAACTTCACTGAACAATCAGCCGCCGGTAGCCGATGCCGGTGCCGATTATGCCATTCCAAAATCTACGGCCTTCGTGCTTCGCGGACTTGCAAGTGATCCGGATGGAACGGCTTCCTTGACTTACAATTGGTCGCAAAACGATCCGGAAGAAGCCCCCGATGGCGGAACACCCGATCCGATGTGGGCGGTCGGGCCACTTTATCGCTCCATTTTGCCAACCGATTCCCCAAATCGCTATCTGCCGAAACTGAGCGACGTTTTAAATGGAAATCTTACGCCAATGTGGGAAGCAACCCCGGCTGTTGCGCGAAGCATGAGTTTTGCTTTTTTGGTCCGCGATAATGGAAGCGGTTTTCCTCTGGGAATTGGGCAAACCGATGCTGATTTAATGGAGGTTACGGTCGCTGGAAATGCCGGTCCTTTTACAGTAACTTCACAAAATAGTTCCACAATTTGGAATGTTGGCGAAAGCAAAACAATTACTTGGGATGTCGCCAATACCACCTCTGCTCCGGTAAATGCCGCAAATGTGGATATTTTATTGTCAACAGATGGCGGACTGACTTTTGGTACTACGCTCGCTTCCGACATTCCCAATGATGGTTCTGAACAGATAACGGTTCCATCCGTTGGCACTACCAATAATGCCCGAATAATGGTTCAAGCTTCCGACAACTTGTTCTATGCCGTGAACAGCACCGAATTTTCTATACAGGAATCGGAGTTTGTGATGAATTTTTCCGATCTGGAAATCAGTATTTGTCAACCAAATGATGCCATTTTCGAATTTACCTATCAAACTTTTTTGGGTTTTTCGGAAACAACAACTTTTTCGGCCACCAATGCACCAGCCGGAACAACCGTGAATTTTATTCCATCCACTGCAAATGCCGATGGTACCGTGGTGCAAATGATAATTTCGAACACAAGTGCCGCAGCAGTAGGTTCTTATGTCATTGCCGTAACGGGAACTTCTCCGTCTGTTACCAAAACGGTCGATGTAACCTTGAATATTCACAATGACAGCGTTGCCGCGGTTATTCTATCGACTCCCACCGATGCAGAAACAGGGGTTGGGCTAACTCCGGTTTTCACTTGGGAAGAAAATGCCAATGCCGCGACTTATGATATTGAAATTTCCGGCGATTCAGGGTTTACCACGATTGTACAAAGCGCATCCGTGGCAACACCTTCTTATTTGTCCGCTTCAAGTTTGAATCAGGCTACCACTTATTTCTGGCATGTCCGGGCGGTGAATGATTGTGGAATTGGCGATTATTCGTCCACATTTTCATTTACAACCACCACTTGTTCAAACTGCGCTTCTTCGGGAAATATGAATTATGCAACAAGTACGACGTTGGTAGATTTTAATACAATAAACAATTCTTCCGGAAAGCCATCAGGATATAGTGATTATACAACGATTTCCACTACTGTTCATAAGACCTCGACTTATGATCTGACAGTACAGGTAAATACAGATGGTCCTTATTCGACCAAAACCATGGCGTGGATCGATTGGAATCAAAATTGCAGTTTCGATGATGCTGGTGAGACATATAATTTGGGTGGGGCCGCAAATGTGAGCAACGGACCTACCGCCAATTCCCCCCTGTCTATTACAGTTCCGGCCAATGCAATTGTTGGCAGCACTGTTATGCGCGTTTCCACGCAGTATTTTTCGACGCCAACTTCTTGTGAAACCGGTTTTGATGGGGAAGTGGAAGATTATACGATTAATGTGGAAGATTTGGGCATTTCTGACAATTCTTTTGAGAATTTTACGCTTTGGCCAAATCCGAACAATGGCGAATTTTCTGTTCGTTTTATTTCAAATTCAAATCAACAGATTGAAATTACTGTTTATGATCTAAGGGGAAGAAAGGTTTACGCGAAAAATTTCAACAATCCGGGTCAATTCGATCAACTGATCAAAGTTAAAAACTTACAATCCGGTTTGTATCTTTTGAAAATAAGCGATGGGAAAAACGAAGCTATCGAAAAACTGATGATTCAATAGAAGTTTTAATTTTTACCTGCGGTAATCTTTCTAATCATCTGCATCGAACTATAGAAAATTTTGAACGCGGATGACGCAGATTTATATGATTTTTTTAAGATCCTTTCTCGATTTTTATTATCCGCGATTATCCGCACAATCAGTGTCATCTGCGTTCCATAGCCATTTTTTAAAACCAACTTCCTCGGAAATAATTCCCTTCAAATCTGAAATGGGCACCCGTTTTTGTTCCATGGAATCCCGATGCCGAATGGTTACAGCGTTGTCGTCTTTTGTTTCGTGGTCCACTGTAATACAAAACGGTGTTCCCGCAGCATCTTGCCTGCGGTACCTTCTTCCAACCGCATCTTTTTCATCGTACAAAACCTTAAAATCCCATTTCAAATCTTCCACAATTTTTTGGGCGATTTCAGGTAATCCGTCTTTCTTCACCAACGGGAAAATAGCTGCTTTAATTGGTGCCAAAACCGATGGCAATTTCAAAACACTTCGCGTGGAACCATCTTCCAGCGTTTCTTCATGAAGTGAACTGGAAAAAACCGCCAAAAACATGCGGTCCAAACCGATGGAAGTTTCCACAACATAAGGCACATAATTCTCGTTCATTTCCGGATCGAAAAAACGCAATTTTTTACCGGAAAATTCTTCGTGTGCTTTTAAATCGAAATCGGTTCGGGAATGAATTCCTTCCAATTCTTTGAAACCAAAAGGAAAATTGAATTCAATATCCGCAGCGGCGTTTGCATAATGGGCCAGTTTTTCGTGATCATGAAAACGATAATTCTCTTTACCAAGTCCCAATGAATGATGCCATTTTATACGGGTTTCTTTCCATTTTTCGAACCATTTCAATTCTTCTCCCGGGCGCACAAAAAATTGCATTTCCATTTGTTCGAATTCCCGCTGACGGAAAATAAATTGGCGTGCGACAATTTCATTTCGGAAAGCTTTTCCAATTTGCGCAATCCCAAACGGAATTTTCATCCGGCTCGTTTTCTGTACATTGGAGAAATTCACAAAAATCCCTTGAGCCGTTTCCGGACGTAAATATAAATCTGTTGCACTTTCGGCCGATGCGCCCAATTTAGTGCCAAACATGAGGTTGAATTGTTTCACGTCGGTCCAGTTTCTGGATCCCGACTCAGGACACGCAATTTGCAGTTCCTCAATCAGCGCTTTCACATCGGCCAAATTGCCGTCGGACAAAGATTTTCCCATCCGTTCCAAAATGGCTTTTTCTTGGTTTTTATAACCAACAACACGCGGATTTGTAGCAACGAATTCCGCTTCATTAAAAGCCTCACCAAAACGCTTTTTTGCTTTTTCAATTTCTTTTTGTGCTTTTTGATTGAGTTTTTCCGCATAATCCTCAATCAAAACATCGGCACGATATCTTTTTTTGGAATCTTTGTTGTCAATCAACGGATCGTTGAAAGCGTCAACGTGGCCCGAAGCTTTCCACGTAGTGGGGTGCATGAGAATCGCCGCATCCAGGCCTACAATATTTTGGTGAAGTTGCACCATGCTTTTCCACCAATACTGTTTAATATTGTTTTTCAATTCCACGCCGTTTGGGCCATAATCGTACACTGCGCCCAAGCCTTCATAAATTTCACTGGAAGAAAAAATATACCCATATTCTTTGGCATGGGAAACCACGTTCTTGAAAGTATCTTGTTGCTTTGCCATGCCGCAAAAATAACGAAACTGTAGGGATTTTCTTATGGAAGATTTCTTTAAAAATCAATTAAAAAATCGGCTTCAGTTCAATTTCAAAACTTCGGAAGAAAGTAGTTCGGCACCTCGAAAAATGTTCACGATATAAGAACCTTTAAGTAGATTTTCCTTTTCATTTCCAATCAGGACACAAGTTTCAAGGTTTTTGTTTTCATATAGGACAACAATCTCCTTGCTGTAATTTAAAACGGCTTCTCCAAAAGAGATGACTTTTTGATCTCCCAATAAATTGTTTTTAGGATCAATAATTTGGACAAATAATTCTTTTCTTCCCGCTGGAGCCAAATCATTTTTCAATAAGGTGAAACACACCTGTATTTTTTCGGCTTTTCCTGCTTTTTCTGTTCTATCAAGAGTTCCACTGTTTCGAATAATTACCCCTGCGGCATTTATGTTGGCAATTTTTAACTTAGAAGCTTCCGAAACTTGAGCCGCCAGTTTTTCGTTTTGAAGTGCCAAGGAATCGGTTCTTTTTTCGGTTTTTGCAAGTTTGGTGGCGGCACTATCGATTTTACTTTGAAGCGAAATATTAATGTTAGATAAACTATCAATCGTACGGAACATGGCTTCTTTTTCCCTTTTTAAAGAATTGACTTCCATTTTATACCTGCGCACAAAAACGTATGTAGCCTCCATTTTATCGATGGAATCCATCAAGCGCTTGATTTTGCCCTGTGCCGAAGAAAAATTCTGTTTTAAATTCTCATTGTTTTTAATGGCCTCTTCATATTTCAAAAGCAAAGTTTGAAGTTCCATTTTCAAATCTTTTTTTTCTTGGGCCAAAATATTCTGGTGCGAGGTGCTTTCATTATAAAACTGGACAGTATAAAAACCGAGGGCGAACAAACAAATCGCAAGTATTCCAATGGCAGATTTTAAATAGAAATTTCCCTTTTTTTCGTCCATGATATAATTTATCGAAATTTTAGTTGTAAATTTAAACGTTTCAAATGGAATATATGAGAAGTTGCAAAAGCTTCTTGCCATGTTTCATTTTCCCCAGGAACATTTTGGTAAAATTCAAAACAAATTCCGATGCTACAGGATTTGTTCGACCTTTTGTTCCCCAAAACTTGTGCTTGTTGCGAGCATTTTCTGATGCCCAATGAACGGTCGATCTGTACCCATTGCCGAAATGAATTGCCACTCACCGATCCGTATTTGGAGAACGGAAACGAAACCGAAAAAGTATTTTATGGCCGCGTGCGAATTGTACATGCCATTTCTTTGTTGCAATTTGAAAAACACGGAATTACACAACGGTTGATGCATGATTTGAAATATCGCGGAAACCACGGTATTAGTTCGGAATTGGGTAAATGGGTGGGGAATGATCTTTTGAACATTCCTTGGCATAAAGAAGTGGAAGTGGTAATCCCCGTGCCGCTTCATAGGAAAAGACTTCGAAAACGCGGGTACAATCAGGTGGAAGGATTTGGAAAAAATATTGCTGAAATTTTGAACATTCCGTATAATGATCGCTGCCTACTAAAAATTGAGGCCAACAAAACCCAAGTTTTCAAGAATCTGGCGGCCCGGTTTCAAAATGTGGAACATAGTTTTGAATTGAACCGAACTGAAACTGAAATGTTGAAAAACAAGCATGTGCTGCTGGTAGACGATATTATTACTACGGGCGCGACCTTGGAAACCTGTGCGCAGAAATTACTGGCAATTCCCAATGTGAAAGTCAGCATCGCTACCATGGCACGAACCCAGCGCGGATTCTGATAAAATAAAAGTTTAAAAAATATCGTTTCTTTGTAAATCAGTTTTCAGTACGGTTTATGAAAAAGGAAATTTTATTTTTTTTTGCTGTGGTTTGCATTTTTGGTGCTATTTTCAGTTGCGCGAAACAAGGTTCGCCAACAGGAGGCGCAGAAGATATCGACCCCCCGAAATTTGTACGGGCCGAACCTGAAAACTTCAGCACAAACTTTAAAAGTGATGAAATCCGGATTTATTTCAATGAATATATTAAACTGGTCGATCCGCAACGCCAAATCATACTTTCACCGCCAATGGAAACCCGCGCCATTATTACGCCAATGGGGACACCAAGGAAATATGTGAAAATTGAATTGAATGACACCTTACAGAAAAACACAACGTACACCATCAGTTTTGGTAAAAGTATTGTGGACAATAACGAGGAAAACCCGCTACCGTTTTTCAAATATGTTTTTTCCACGGGAAGTTATATCGATTCCTTAAAAATTTCCGGAGTGGTTCACGATGCGTTGCAAAAATCACCCGACGAGTTTATTTCCGTGATGCTGTATGAAGTTGATTCCACTTATTCCGATTCCCTTGTTTTCACCAAAATGCCCACTTATGTTTCCTATTCACAAGACAGCACAAATGCTTTTCAAATTGAAAACATCAAAGAGGGAAAGTACAAATTGCTTGCATTGAAAGATAAAAACAACAACTATAAATTTGAGCCCTCAACCGATAAAATCGGATTTTTTGATGAAACCATTTCTGTTCCAACAGATTCGGTTTTTCATCTGACCCTGTTTCAGGAGATTTTGGATTTCAAGGCCGAACGACCAAAATATGTTGCCCAACAACATGCTTTGTTCGGATATCGAGGAAATGCGGATAGTATGGGAATTGAATTGCTTTCCGACAGACCAAGCGGTTTTCAGTCGCGAATTGTTCGAGATCGAGAAAAAGATACCTTGCATTATTTCTTCAAACCGAATATTGAAAAAGACAGTTTGCTTTTTGCAGTTAGCAACCAAAACTATCGCGATACATTGACACTTTATTTGCGGGAACTGCCGAAGGATACTTTGGCATTCGAAACTTCCCCGAAAGGAGGACTTGGCTTCGATGAAAACTTTGAACTTCTGCCAAACCTGCCCATCGCGGCAACAGACACCACGTTAATTTCCATTTTGAACAAAGATTCGCTTTCGGTTCCATTTGCGAAAAAAATGGATTTCCGACTGAATAAACTGATTTTAAATTTTGAGAAAGAAGAAGCACAGACCTATCGGGTTACTTTTTTGCCCGAAGCGGTAACCGATTTTTTTGGAAATGTGAACGATACGCTTAAATACAGTTTGCGGACAAAGAAACTTTCGGATTATGGTATTTTGACCATGAATATTGCCAATATCGATCGCTTTCCTGTCATTGTACAGTTGACAGATTTAAAGGGAAATGTGGTAAAAGAAGTACAGAGCGAGTCTGGAAATGTGTTTAATTTCCCAAATATTTCGCCAGGGAAATATTACCTGCGGCTAATTTATGACGACAACCAAAATGGGAAATGGGACACTGGAAATTATCTGGAACATCGGCAGCCGGAAAAAGTCATTTATTATCCCGAAATTCTTGAAGTACGCGCCAATTGGGACGTGATGGAAACTTTTATTTTGAAATAAAACTGTATAAACTCCTATAATTTTGAGATAAAGGTTTTGTTGAAAATTAGATTTCACAAATTATCTCCGCCGCTTTTTTCAAGGTTTCGTCTGTTTTGGCAAAACAAAATCGCAGCATTTTATCGTCCCCGACCAAAGACCGGGCAGGTTGTTCATTTATGCTGAATCCCGAAACAGGAATGGCGGCCAATTTATGATCTTTGATCAGACGTTCCGTGAAAGCTAAGTCATGTTCTTGGGTTATTTTTGAGAAATCCAACAATTGAAAATAGGTGCCTTCGGAAGGTGTATATTCAAACCGGGAGCCTTTTATCAAATTCAGGAACAAATCGCGTTTTTGCTGGTAGAATTCAGAGAGTTTTAAATAATGTTCGGGTTTTTGTAAATACTTGTTCAGCGCGATTTGTATTGGGTGATTCACACAAAACACATTGTACTGATGCACTTTCTGAAACTCCTGCATCAATATTTTTGGTGCGACGCAATAACCCATCTTCCAACCCGTCACATGAAAAGTTTTTCCAAAAGAATAGGTAATCAACGCCCGTTCGGCCAATTTCGGAAATTTTGCGGCGCTTTGGTGCTGTTTCCCATCGAAAGTAATGTGCTCGTAAACTTCGTCGCTCAACAACAAAATATCGGTGCCGTCCAATAAACTTTCCAAAGTCTGCATGTCATTTTCCGAAAGCATTTTTCCGCTCGGGTTGTGAGGCGTGTTGATAAGAACCATTTTGGTTTTCGGGGTGATTTTCTGTTTCACTTCTTCCCAATTGATTTGATATTCGGGAGCTTTTATTTGAATCAGCACTGGTTTCCCTCCGTTTAATTCAATAGCCGGTTCATAACAATCATAAGCCGGTTTAAAAACGATGACTTCATCATCTTTTTTGATGAAAGCCGAAATGGCGGTAAAAATCGCTTGCGTTGCACCGGCGGTAAGCGTAATATCGGTTTCGGGATGGTAATCGCTGCCGTAAAGCCTATTCATTTTTTCGCATAAGGTTTCGCGCAAATCAAAAACCCCGGCCAGAGGAGCGTATTGATTATGACCCTCTTTCATGGCCTTGTTCACCAAACCAATGAGGTTCGGATCGGCAGGAAAATTTGGAAATCCCTGCGAAAGATTGATCGCATCATGTTTCCGGGCCAGCTTTCCGATGACGGTGAAAATGGTGGTTTTGAGATTGGGGAGTTTGGAATTATGGTTGAGGTTCATAATGGTGTTTTTTCAAAGTGATCGATTACTATATCAATGCAAGTTTCAAAATTTTTCTTGATTTCCCGTTCCCAAAAGCGGAAAACCGTGAAACCTTGTGCCTCCAAAGTTTGGTTCACTTCGCGATCACGCTGCATGTTGCGTTCGATTTTTGGGATCCAAAATGCGCGGTTGCTTTTGATTTTGTTTTTCTTTTCTTCCCAATTGTACCCGTGCCAAAATTCGCCATCAATAAAAACCACGGTTTTATATTTTCTAAAAACAATATCGGGTTTGCCGATCATGGTTTTGACATTTTTGCGATAGTGAAATCCGCGTTTCCAGAATTCCTTTCGAAAACGGACTTCCAGTTTGTTTTCCGTACCCCGAATTTTGGACATGTGTTTCGAGCGGGTTTTGGTGGTATAGAAGCCTTCCTCTTCGCAAAACCGTGGAACTTTTATTTTGTTTTCTTTGTAGAGCATAGGTTTAGGGAAGATAGGATTTTTTCATTTTGTGACAATAATTTTTCTTTCATTATTTCAATTGATAGTTTTTTGGCTACCTTGTGTTCGGTTTTAAGTTCTCAAAACAAGTTCCTCAAAGGAAGCAAAAGGAAGATAAAATGAAGGTAAAAAATTTAGAACACCTTATATTGCTTTCAACAAATACAAATGGCGATTTCGAACAATTTTACATGCTCATCGCAAATGGTTTGGCAAAAAGCAGCAAGAGAATATTATATGATCCGGAACACAAAGAGTTTTCTATAATAAATGAAATTGACGAATCTTTTCAAGAAGTTAAACTTGAAGATCTTTCAGAAGAAATATTGCTGCTTGAAGCAATTGAAGAAGGCATGTTGTTTAAATCTTCGATTTAAGGATATAATTGTTTTTCACCAAACCTACTAAATCTCAAAACTTTTATTTTATTATCTTCGTGATGTTTAAATTCTTTTCGGAATATGGGTAAATCTAATGGGGGTCAAAATAAATATGTTGATTTTGTTGGTGACGAACATTTGTTAAAATGTATAGAAAACCTTCATTCAGCTTATGTTCGAGCAAAAAATAAATTTTCCAAGAAAAAATTCTATAACAATAAAGTCGATACGATAAAATTGGTTTTTGATACAAAGTTCAACGATTTATCGGAGGAAGATCTCATTAAAACGGAAATTTCAAGACAAATCGATAAATCTGTGAATAATGCGATCGGTGCTTTTCATGAGCAGGTTTTGGGCGGAATCGAAGGATTTGAAATCGGAAATTTGTCTGGGTTCGATATAAAGGCCAGTAATAATACACTTTTTGCAGATATAAAAAACAAGCATAACACGATGAACAGTAGTTCTGCGGAAAGCTTGTTCCAGAAACTGGCGAGATATGCTGATGACTACAAAGAATCAACTTGTTATTGGGTTCAAATTTTGGCCACCAAAAGTTTTGATGAAAAGTGGTTTTCGATTATAAATGGGAAAGAATACAGTCATAGCCGTGTGCGGAAAATTTCTGGTGATAAATTTTATGCATTGCTGACAGATGAGGAAGATGCGTTTTTCAATCTTTACCATGTTTTGCCAAAAGCTATTGAAGATTTTTTGCAAAGTATTGATTCTGAAAAAGCCGAACAAAACACCATTTTATCAGAAATAACCGAAAATGCAGGGAAATCCGGTAGAAGTATTCTGGACGAAATCACTTTTGAAAATTTTAGCTATTATTTGGGTTTTGACAAACTCAAATGATATCGGTTTAGAAAATCCACAACGGAATATCCAATTTCTTTCGCCAAATTCACAGGAACTGCGTTTCCTATTTGTTTGTATTGTTGTGAAACCGAACCTTCAAACTTCCATTCATCTGGAAAAGTTTGTATTCGCGCATATTCACGAACCGTAAAAGGTCTGGTTTCGTCTGGATGACAACGTTCTGTCTGTTTTTGTGCAGGACTGCAAGTTAATGTCAAACAAGGTTCGTCCCAACCAATCCGTCGAGCCATCCCTGTTTTCCCACCTTCTAAATAAAAGCTTCCGCCCATAAATTCTTTTTGAACATCTAAAGGTAAATCACGCCAATAACCTTTTGGTGGAACCATATCCAACACTTTCTTTTTATGATCGGGATATTTTGCTCCGTTTGAAACTGGAACATTTTTTGGAAAAAGTTCGCCTTTTTTTAGAGCATCCTTCAAATTGAAAATTTTGTTGCTTGGTTTTGGATATTGATATTCTATATCAATATCTTTTCTTATCCCGACTAAAATCAAACGCTCCCTTTTTTGGGGAACGTTGTAATAAATTGCTTTTAAAATGGAAACAGGTGCCACTACTTTATATCCAATTTCGTCCAAAATAGAAATCATTCCTTCCAAGGTTTTGCCTTTTTCATGGCTTAAAAGACCTCGGACATTTTCTCCAATACAAATCTTTGGTTGAACTTCTTTTACAGCACGAGCAAATTCATAAAACAATGTGCCTCGAGCATCTTTCAATCCCAACTTTTTCCCAGCATAGCTAAAAGCTTGACAAGGGAATCCACCAGTTACAATATCTACTTTGTTTTTGTATTGGGAAAAATTGAAGTGCTTGACATCACCTTCAAGCACATTCCATTTTGGCCGGTTCGTACGTAAAGTTTGACAAGCCCATTTATCAATTTCGTTCAATGCGACACATTTTATTCCTGCTTTTTCAAGTCCAATAGCTAAGCCTCCTGCACCTGCAAAAAGTTCTAATACGGAATATTCTCCAATGGGCTTTACAAAATTACCATCAAAACCAATTTTTGAAGTATTAAATTCGGGAAAAATTAGAAGTTGTTCTTTTTTGTATATCCGATAATTGCTTATTGGCTCCCGAAGAGCCTTCAATTTGCCGGTATTGTCCCATCTTCTTAAAGTTTCGGTACTTTTTCCCAATGCTTCGGCAGCTTCAGAAATCGAATAAACATTTTTTGTAACCATGTTGCACAACCTTATTTATGGTTACAAATATAAAATTTTTCTTCTAAACAAAACCCCAAGCTCGAAAAGAATTTGGGGAAGATACTAGAGAAAAACCTGCAAGCCTGCCTGACGGCAGTCAGGGTTCTTCAAAACCTTATAGGTTTGAATTCGAAAAAATCAATCACGTTTCCAGCTTGCGCCCAAATATTCACGGTTCATACGTGCGATGTTTTCCAATTTTATTCCTTTTGGGCATTCGAGTTCGCAAGCACCGGTGTTGGAGCAGGCGCCAAATCCTTCTTCATCCATTTGGCGAACCATGTTCAAAACGCGGTCGGTGGCTTCAATACGGCCTTGTGGCAACAAGGCGTATTGCGAAACTTTGGCTGAGGTGAACAGCATGGCGCTGGCATTTTTGCAAGCGGCGACACAGGCGCCACAGCCGATACAAGTGGCCGAATTAAACGATTCATCGGCGTCATGTTTGTTGATGGGTATTACATCGGCATCTACCGTGTTTCCGGAAGTGTTCACCGAAATGTACCCGCCCGCTTGTTGGATGCGGTCAAAGGCACTGCGATCTACAACCAAATCTTTTATTACTGGAAAGGCTTTTGCCCGAAATGGTTCGATATAAATAGTATCGCCGTCGTTGAACGATCGCATATGCAACTGGCATGTGGCGACCATTTCTTGCGGACCGTGCGGACGACCATTGATTTGCAAGGAACACATTCCACAGATTCCCTCACGACAATCGTGGTCAAATTCCACCGGAATTTCTCCTTGGTTGATCAATTTTTCGTTCAGTACATCGAGCATTTCCAAAAACGACATGTCGTCTTCCACGCCGTCAAGGTCATAATCAACGATTTTTCCTTTTGCTTTGGCGTTTTCTTGCCGCCATATTTTTAGATGTAGTTTCATTTTTTTAGTATTGAGAAGTGAGTATTGAGTATTGAGAAAATTCATTTTAAGAATTCGTTTTCCCTTTTTCAATACACATCTTTTATTTTCTTTATTTTAAATTTCTGGTAAGTAGTGAACTCAATACTCACTACTCTAATCTCACATCTATTTATAACTCCTCTGCTTCAACTCAATTGCTTCAAATTCCAAATTCTCTTTATGCAAAATTGCATCTTTTGGCGCACCCTTGTATTCCCAAGCTGCTACGTATTTATATTCTTCATCGTTCCGCAGGGCTTCGCCTTCCTCGGTCTGATATTCTTCCCGGAAATGACCCCCGGCCGATTCATTTCTGTTCAAGGCATCTTTCGCCATGAGTTCGCCAAGTTCCAAAAAGTCGGCCACACGGCCAGCTTTTTCGAGTTCTGCGTTTTTGCTGTTTTCGTTTCCGGGAACATGAACATTTTCCCAGAAATCTTTGCGCAAAGTGGCGATTTCTTCCATCGCTTCGGAAAGACCTTGGGCATTTCGTGCCATTCCGCATTTGTTCCACATGATTTTACCCAACTTTTTGTGGTAATAATCAACGGAATGTTTTCCGCCGGCATTCATTAATTTATGAATACGATCGCGTACAGATTTTTCAGCTTCGTCAAATTCCGGAGTGTCGATCGGAATTTTTCCCGTGCGAATATCATTAGCCAAATAATCGCCCATCGTATAAGACAAAATAAAATAACCATCCGCCAAGCCCTGCATCAAGGCTGAAGCTCCCAGTCGGTTTGCGCCGTGATCGGAAAAATTCACTTCTCCGGCCGCATAACATCCCGGAATGGTGGTTTGCAAATTATAATCGACCCATAATCCGCCCATGGTATAATGCACGGCCGGATAAATCATCATCGGTGTTTCATAAGGGTTTTGTGCGGTAATTTGTTGGTACATATCGAACAAATTGCCATATTTTGCTTCCACTGCTTCTTTCCCAAGTTTTTCAATTTGTTCATGTGAGGGATTGTGAATTCCGGAAGCATGTGCTTTTTCTTTTCCGTAACGAACAAAGGCACTGGCAAAATCCAAAAATACGGCTTCACCGGTTTTGTTCACACCATATCCGGCATCGCAACGTTCTTTTGCAGCGCGTGAGGCTACATCGCGGGGAACCAAGTTTCCGTAAGCCGGATAGCGGCGTTCCAAATAATAATCGCGGTCTTCGGGTTTTATATCGTTTGGTTGTAATTTTCCTTCACGAATTGCTTTTGCATCTTCCTTGCTTTTGGGAACCCAAATCCGACCATCGTTTCGAAGGGATTCTGACATTAAGGTCAATTTGGACTGATGCTCGCCCGAAACGGGAATGCAAGTCGGGTGAATTTGCGTGTAGCACGGATTGGCGAAAAACGCACCTTTTTTGTGTGCTTTCCAGCCTGCGGTAACATTGCTTCCCATCGCGTTTGTAGATAGGAAAAACACGTTTCCATATCCGCCGGAAGCCAAGACCACGGCGTGGGCGGAATGGCGTTCAATTTCACCTGTCACCAAATTTCGGGCAATAATTCCCCTGGCTTTTCCATCTATGATTACAATATCCAACATTTCGTGTCGGTTGTAAGGCGTGATCTTTCCGCGATTGATTTGTCGGTTCATAGCTGAATATGCGCCCAACAATAACTGTTGTCCGGTTTGTCCCTTGGCGTAAAAAGTTCGTGAAACCTGCACGCCCCCAAAAGAACGGTTGTCCAAAAGCCCGCCATATTCCCGCGCAAATGGAACGCCTTGCATCACGCATTGATCGATAATATTCCCGGAAACCTCTGCCAAACGGTAGGTGTTTGCTTCGCGCGAACGATAGTCGCCGCCTTTCACCGTATCATAAAATAGGCGATAATCTGAATCGCCATCGCCCTGATAGTTTTTGGAAGCGTTGATTCCGCCTTGCGCGGCGATAGAATGCGCACGGCGTGGGGAATCTTGATAGCAGAAGGTTTTCACATTGTAACCGAGTTCGGCCAAGGTAGCCGCAGCGCTTCCGCCCGCAAGTCCGGTGCCGATAATAATAATATCTATTTTTCGTTTGTTGGCCGGGTTCACCAAGTTGATATGGTTCTTGTGGTTGGTCCACTTTTCGGCGATTGGGCCTTCTGGTATTTTTGAATCTAAGATTGACATAATTATATTTTTTTAACCACGGAGTGCACAAAGGTTTTCACAAAGCCTGCCTGACGGCGAGGCAGGTTCACAAAGTACCGTTAATTACTCTTTTTAAGCCTTGTTTTAATCTTGCCACATTGAAATTTATCAATAAGCCTAATTCTATAGTCACCTAATTTCATGTAAGTTAAAGTTTGCGCTAAATGAACATCATGCAACACTTCTACACTTTTAATTTCAACTACCAATTTATTTCCGACTAGCAAATCTATTCGATAACCGCACTCCAATTTTACATTTTCGAAAATCAGCGGCATCTTTTTTTCCTTTTCTACAAATAAACCATTTTGCCCAATTTTATAGAACAAACAATTTTTATAGGCATTTTCCAATAGGCCGGACCAAGAGCCGAGTGGACTTCAATTGCTGAGCCAATTACTTTATGTGCAATTTCATTCTCCGTCATTTTTCTCTGTGTCCTCTGTGAAAAACTTTGAGACCTTAGTGGTTATTTTTATTTTCAATTATTAAAAAAATGATACAATGCAATAAAAATAAATCCGGCTGGGATTACAATGGCAAATGCTTTTTCCCAAGTGAAATGTTTCAATTTGCGCATATATTCGTTTTTGAAACCCATGGATTGGATAGACGATGCGAAACCATGCCAAAGGTGCAATGCCAGAAATATGAACGACAATACATAAAGTCCTGTTCGAATGGGGTCGTTAGCGAATTTTGCCACGGTTTCCTGATAATATCGAAACGGGTCAGCTGGATTGCTTTCCACATATTTATGAACCAATTCCGGAATCCAGAAGTCGTAGAAATGTAACCCCAAAAAAGCTAAAATTACAAGTCCACTCCAGATCATATTGCGCGACATCCAAGAAGAATTCGCACTTCCATTGTATTTCACATAACTAATTTGGCGTGCACGGTTGTTTTTTATTTCAACAATAAAACCCATAATAAAATGAATGAGCACGCCGGCAATCAGAATGGGTTGAAAAAGCGCCTGTACGAAAAAATTATGTCCCATAAAATGGGAAACTTCATTAAAAGTATCTGGACTTATTACAGAAAGAAGGTTGATAGAAAAATGCTGCAAAAGAAAGATGATCAAAAAAAGTCCTGACAAGGCCATGGTATATTTCCGTGCCAGTGAAGATTGAATTCCACCCATGATAGTAGATTTATATTTTTTGGTACACAAAATTACACCCCAAATGATTGTTTGGCAAGTTTTGTGCTTTTTTTTGTGCTTATTTAGAATGGATATGAGTTAGAAGACGGCCAACTCAAAATTCCATGATTTCTTTGGTGCTGATATCGACATAATTCCGCTTTACAAAATCCAAGGCTGTTTTTAGAATTCCGCCCATGCTTTTTGCCCTCCGGAATTTAATGTCCCTCGTATAACTAACCAGTTCCTTTTTCAATCGGCGCACATGTTGCGGAGTTGAAATGGTGTCGGCGTTCATGCAGCGAATAAGCACTTGGTATCTTTTTTGTGAATTGATCAAACGTTTTGCAACTTGTGAGCGTTCTTCGCGTTGGTATTGTTCAATGGAAGAATCGGCCAATTTATTGGAAACCAAATCCACCATCTTGAAATTTTCTTTAAAAAACTGTGGTCGGTACACTTTTAAATTCCCTTCATAGCATTGTTGGTCAAAATCAATTGCGCGAATTTGGTAAGCCACATGGTCAAAATCATGGGTGGGGATCACCACATAATTATAGGACCGCATATCGCCAAGAAGGCGCATGGTGCAACGTTCATTGAATTTTACAAACTGTTTGGCAATTTGGGTTTTTGCGCGTTCATCGCATTTTGGCAAGTTGTTTTCTATAAAAACATCTCCGGGAATTCCGGCAATATGTTCTTCGATCAATGTGTCTTTAAAAACCAAAAAGTTAATTCGGTGTGGGGAAAGAATGTGTTCAAATTCCAGTCCGTAAATCCTGGAGGCATCTGCTTTTTTAATATAAAAATGGGTGAAGCTGTCGTTCAAAATATTCCTGACTTTCACGCGAAAGGGCTTCGAATTTCCAAATGTGCAATAATCAATGGCGTCAACATTGAGGAATTGGAAAGAATCGTCGCTCCCGTCGGAATGTAGCAAGGTATAAACCCTTTTTAAACTCTGGTCTATTTCGTCGCGCTCGTGGTCGGGATAGTAGCAGCGTATCCAAAAGGTGTTGCGCTCGTGACGGTCAAAAACATCGATAGAACCTGAAAAACGCAACAAATCATCATAAAAAACCGGAATTTTTGTGTTCCGGTTGTATTTGGTCAAATATGAATTTAACCGCTCATTCACGGGGAATGAAGGTTTCTTCTGTGATATCATTTTCTCATCCATAAATCTTTCCGCTTTTCTTCAAAAGTAAGCATTTGCCAATAGATTCATGGTCTCCACCGGATAGAATTTATTCCGCAGGATTTGCCACTACATTATAATAGGTCAGCATTTGCTGGTAAAATGCCAAACTCGTGTGGTCTTTTTCGATGCACGATTTCAGAAAAGCTTCCATATCGGGGCATTCAAAATTTACACGAACATATTCACCTTTGCGCACTTCAATATTTAGATTTATTGTCGTTTTTCCGCGTTCGATATGAACCTCGGAGGCGTTGAAATGCTTTTTGATGATTGCACGGTGCATGGTGTCAAACCTCCCGGTGCGCGAACTTTCGTTTCTGCAACTATAGGTTATCAAATTGCGCACTTCCTGCAAAATGGTTGTTGATTGGTAAGTAGTCATAGCAATAGCTTTTAATTTAGGGCTAAAGATAATTTGCTATTTGAGTTTCCTTACTTAAAATAAATATAATTGATATGAAATTAACATTATTGCTGAAAAGAGAAAGCATTTTATTGTGGGAAACAGATTTTAATGAAATGACTATTCTGCAAGTTGTTCGTCGTTCTCCGTGAAACTTTCCCCGTCATTGATATCATCATCATCTGCCATTTTCACAATTAAGAAAGCCATCAGAATAGCTGTCCAAACAAAAAAAAGGAAGCGCAACAACAGGTTGTCAAAATGCAAATACATGAATATACCCAGCGAAATTTCCGCCAAAAATGAAAGTACGAGCACCCATGATTTTAAAATAGTTTTCATAGGACAAAGATAACTTGAAATAGACGATCGCTTCCGTTAAATTCATGCAAATTGGGTAATTTTATTAAAAATAGAACTATCTTTCAACAATTAATTTTCTCTCCTAAAATTGGTTTTTCTTGAAATATAAAAAAGGTATTGCCATTGTTCTGTCGGTTGCGGCTGGTATTTGCCTCGGAATTTTTATTTTGAATAACGTCTTGGAAAAGAAAGTGGCCGAATTTCTTTCGGAAAATTTTCCTAATGAAACGCTGACATACAAAACCTTGGATGTCAATATGCTCTTCAGCGAACTGGAATTATGTGAAATTTATTTTACATCGGGGAACCAAAAAATTTCGACGCAGAAATTGGAGGTTAACGGCATTCATTTTTGGCAATTATTAATGGACGGAAAAGTAGAAGTCCAATCTATTTTTATTGATAAACCACAAATTACTTATTTCAAAGGTGCTGCTGATTCCACTGAAAAAGAAACAGACACGTTCAAACGAAATGTGGAAATCCATAGACTGGAAATCGATGATGGTCATTTTGCTCTTTTCGGAAAAGAGGGAAATCGCATTTTTTCGGTAAAAAGATTGGATTTGGAAATAAACGATATTTATTTAGATGGTGAAACACTGAAACGTAAAATTCCGTTTGACTACGGGAAACATTTCGTGAAAATTGAAAATTTGTTTTGTGATTGCGATGAGTATCACAACATACAAATTGCAAAATTCTATTTTTCCAACAAAAAAATCCGAGCGAAAAACCTTGAATTGCTGCCAAAATATTCCCGCCCAGAATTTCGGAAAAAAGTTTCACACGAAAGGGATATTTATAATCTGAAAATAGCTTCGTTGTCGTTTGATAATCCCAAATTCGGGTTTAACGCAGAAAACCTCTTTTTTACCTCAACCTTGCTGCGCATAGAAGGGGCAGATTTTAAGATTTACCGCGATAAAACGTTGCCCGATGATACCAGGTACAAAGAATTGTACAGCGAAAAATTGCGCGAAGCCAAGCTAAAACTCGACATAAAAAATGTGGAAATTTCTGAAAGTTTTATCCAATATCAAGAACGTATTAAATTTGACCGTTCTTTGGGAACAGTTGCGTTTTATGATGTGAATGCAGAGATTTCGAATTTGACAAACCGGAATTTAGCGGATGAAAATTTTCCGTTAACAAAAGTCAATGTCCGTGCACATTTCATGAACACAACCGATTTGTATGTGAATTGGGAATTCAGGGTGAATGATGAAGACGAGCGGTTCACGATTTCCGGAAATGCCGGTAAAATTCCGCCAGCGGCCATGAATCCGTTCTTTGTGCCGGCAATGCAAATAAAAGCGAAAGGAAATTTAGATGCGCTGTACTTCAATTTTGGCGGAAACAATATTCGCGGAAACGGCGATTTGCGCGTAAACTATTCCGATTTCAAAATAGAAGTTTTGAAGAAAAACGGGGATAAAAACAAGTTTCTTTCTGCTATTGCCAACCTCTTTGTGAAAAAAAGTCCGAAAAACGGCACGGTTACGACCTCGGGAATTGCCGTGGTGCGCGACCAAACCAAATCTTTTTGGAATTATTTTTGGACTTTGATCGAGGAAGGCCTTTTAAAATCCATGACCTAAGAAGTTTCGGGAATTTTGAACGTGATTACCGGCATGTTCACATGGTTCACCAAATCTTCGCTTAAACTGCCATTGAGCAAATGTGCGAGCCCTTTTCGTCCGTGGGTACTTATTCCGATGAGGTTTGCATTTTTCCGCTCGGCGAAATTCACAATTCCTTTTTCAATGGAATCATCATTATGCACGTTCAAGGTGTAGTTTTGAAACTCCAAACCTTCCACAAATTCCGACATGATGTTTTCCAAATACATACTTGTTTTGAACTTATTGGCCGTATTGATATACACCAGATGTATTTTCGCATCTAATTTCCGGGCCAAATTCACAGCTTCGGAAAATGGTTCGCGCATTTTTGATGTGAAATCTGTTGCAAATATAAATTCATACACATGAAAATTGGCATTTTCATTTTTGATAACCAACACTGGAATTTCGGAATGCCGAACAACTTTTTCGGTGTTCGAACCAATAAAAACTTCTTTCAGGCCGGTGGCGCCGTTCGATCCCATAATGATTAAATCGCAGCGATGTTGTTGGCTTATTTCCATAATTCCCTCGAAGGCTTCATGAAATTCGACTGTTTCATGTACTTTCACCCCTTCCAAATAGGGCCGTTTCATAACTTCATCGAAACGTTGATGCGCTAATTTCATAAAAAACATGGACTCCGGAAGGTTTTGGCTGCCGCTTCTGGAAGGGTCGATAAGTTGAAGGGGCAGTTCAAGCATATGCAGCAAATAAATTTCACTGCCATATTTTTTCGCCAATTGTGCGGCGACTTTTAGTGCATTTTCGGCCTGATCGGAAAAATCTGTGGGAACTAATATTCGTTTCATAAAGCAGGGAATTTAGGAAAGTTAAGAATAGCATAAATTTACAAAAAAAAATCATTAGGTTCGTTTTTAATGTATTGTAAAAAATTTTATATATTTGCATCGTTAAAAATTAGTGGAAGGAGGGGACGTAAAGTCCCCTCTTTTTATAAAGTAAATTCGATGTTGGAGGAAAATTTAATGCTGGAGGAAAAAGTGAAAGGCCTCTTGGAGGAAATCGTTCAAGAAAACCCCGGTTTGTTTTTAATTGATTTGGATGTGAACGCCGAAAACCACATTCGCGTGGTGATCGATGGCGACCAAGGTGTTTCGGTGAACGACTGTATGGAAGTAAGTCGAAAAATCGAAAACAGTTTGGACCGCGAAGAAACGGATTTCTCATTGGAAGTGACTTCTGCCGGCGCCGGCCAACCTTTATTGTTTCCGCGGCAATTTAAAAAAAATATAGGTAGAAAATTATCCATAAAAACAAAGGACAGGGTTTTTGAAGCAGAATTAATCGATGCTACGGACAAAAATATTTCTGTGGAATGGAAAACCCGCGAGCCCAAACCCGTTGGAAAAGGGAAAATAACGGTAAAAAATGAAGCTGTTTTGGATTATGCAGCGATTGTTGAAGCAAAAGTGATGATAAAATTTTAAGAGAAAAAGATATGGAAAATATCGAATTGATCAACTCCTTTTCAGAGTTCAAAGATGATAAATTAATTGATAGGGTAACCCTTATGGACATTTTGGAAGATGTTTTCCGAAACGCGCTGAAAAAGAAGTTTGGGGAAGATGACAACTTCGATATTATTATCAACCCCGATAAAGGCGATTTGGAAATTTGGCGAAATAGGGTCGTAGTGGCCGATGGCGAGGTGGAGGATGAAAATCAGGAAATTTCGCTATCCGAAGCACGAAAAATCGAACCGGATTTTGAAATTGGCGAAGATGTTTCGCAAGAAGTAAAATTGTTCGATCTGGGCCGCCGATCGATTTTGGCGCTGCGCCAGAATTTGATATCGAAAATTCATGAACACGACAATACTACTATTTATAAGCAGTTCAAAGATTTGGAAGGTGAAATTTACACCGCCGAAGTACACCATATCCGCCATCGTGCCATTATTTTATTGGATGACGAAGGCAATGAATTGGTGATGCCGAAAGATCGGCAAATCCCCTCCGATTTTTTCAGAAAAGGTGAAAATGTCCGCGGAATTATCGAAAGCGTTGAATTGAAAGGAAACAAACCGACCATTATTTTTTCAAGAACCTCGCCCGTATTTTTGGAAAAATTGTTCGAACAGGAAATCCCCGAGGTTTTTGACGGGTTGATCACAGTGAAAAAAGTTGTTCGAATTCCTGGTGAGAAAGCAAAAGTGGCCGTGGATTCCTATGACGACAGAATCGATCCGGTTGGCGCATGCGTGGGGATGAAAGGTTCACGTATCCACGGGATCGTTCGTGAATTGGGCAATGAAAATATTGATGTGATCAATTATACAAACAATACGCAACTATTCATCACACGTGCTTTGAGCCCGGCAAAAATCACTTCCTTGAAAATAAATGAAGAAACAAATCGGGCCGAAGTTATGTTGCGTCCCGAAGAAGTTTCCAAAGCAATTGGCCGCGGCGGGCACAATATTCGTCTTGCCGGGCAACTGACCGGATATGAAATCGACGTGATTCGTGAAGGGGTGCAAGATGAAGAAGATGTGGAATTGACGGAATTCAGCGATGTGATCGAAGATTGGGTGATTGTGGAATTCGCCAAAATAGGATTGGACACAGCCAAAAGTATCTTGGAACAAGATGTGGATGACTTGGTTAGAAGAACAGATTTGGAAGAAGAAACCATTCGTGAGGTGATCCGTGTCCTAAAAGAAGAATTTGAAGATTAATCGCTACTTTTGCGCGAGAGATCAAAATACAAGAATAAAGAGAAAATTTAGAGGCAATTTATGGCTGGAGCAAAAACAATGCGATTGAACAAGGTGTTACGTGAATTCAATATTTCACTTGACCGTGCTGTGGAATTTTTGAATTCCCACGGGCATGAGATCGAGGCACGGCCTACCACCAAAATTTCCGAAGAAGTTTATCAGGTACTTTTTGATGAATTCCAGACCGATAAAAGCAAAAAAGTAGCCTCAAAAGAAGTAGGGGAAGAGCGCAGAAAAGAAAAAGAGGAACTGCGGATCGCGCGCGAAAAAGAACTGGAAGAAAAACAGCGGCAAGCCGAGAAACGCGAAGAAGTAATTCATGCGAAGGCGAAATTGAGCGGCCCAAAACAAGTCGGAAAAATCGATTTGGACAAAAAGCCCGCTGAAAAAGAAACTCCGGCCGATCTTCCAAAAGCGGTCCAACCGGAAGAAAAACCCGAGGTGAAACCTTTGGAAAAAGCTGAAGAAAAGCAAGCCCCCGCAAAGGAAGAACCCAAAAAAGAAGAAGTTCAAAAACCGGAAGCCAAAATTGGTGCAGAAAAAGCACCCAAAAAGGAAGAAACCCCAACGGAAGAAGAACCCGAAAAAGTAGCGACACAATATCAAAAATTAAACGGTCCCAACTTTACGGGTGAAAAAATTGATCTTTCGCAGTTTAAAAAGCCGGCACGTTCAGAAACCAAAAAGAAAGAAACCAAGAAAGAAGGCGCCCCCGCTTCCGGCGATAAGCGAAAACGACGTCGCCGTATCAGCAAAGAAGCCGCCCCGAGGGCTGGTCGTGGCGATGCCAACAAGAGTCCTCGCGGAAAACGCCGTCCTTCAACCACGGCCAAAGAAGAGCCCACGGAGGCAGAAATCCAAAAGCAAGTGCGTGAAACCTTGGAAAAACTTCAAGGAAAATCCGGAAAAGGAAAAGGCGCGAAATATAGAAGGGACAAACGCGACCAGCACCGTATAAAAACAGAAGAAGAATTTGCGCAACAAGAAGTTGACAGCAAAACAATAAAGGTAACCGAATTCGTAACGGTGAGCGAAATTGCCACTATGATGGATGTTCCGGTTACTAAAATTATTTCCGCATGTATGTCTTTGGGTATGATGGTGACCATGAACCAACGTTTGGATGCCGAAACCTTGAGCATTGTTGCTGACGAATTCGATTTTGAAGTGCAGTTTATTTCTGCCGATGTCGAAGAAAACATCGAAGTGGAAGAAGAAAATCCGGAGGATTTGGAATCCCGTGCGCCAATTGTTACGGTGATGGGTCATGTGGATCACGGAAAAACTTCGTTGTTGGATTATATTCGAAAAGAAAATGTGATCGCCGGCGAAAGCGGAAGCATCACACAACATATTGGTGCCTACGGTGTGGAACTGGAAGACGGGCAAAAAATTGCTTTCCTTGATACGCCTGGTCACGAAGCTTTTACCGCGATGCGGGCCCGAGGGGCACAAGTTACCGACATTGCGATTATTGTGATCGCTGCCGATGACGATGTGATGCCGCAAACCAAAGAAGCTATTTCTCATGCCCAAGCTGCGGGGGTTCCAATTGTGTTTGCGATCAATAAAGTGGACCTTCCAACCGCAAACCCTGAAAAAGTAAAAGAACAACTGGCAAACATGAATTTGCTGGTAGAAGATTGGGGCGGAAAAATTCAATCGCATGATATTTCCGCAAAAACAGGTTTGGGCGTTAAAGAACTTTTGGAAAAAGTACTTTTGGAAGCTGAAATCTTGGAACTAAAAGCCAATCCGAACAAAATGGCCGTTGGAACTGTGGTAGAAGCATTTTTGGACAAAGGCCGTGGATATGTTTCCACAGTCTTGGTGCAAGCCGGAACGCTCCGAATCGGCGATTATGTTTTGGCAGGAAAGCACAGCGGAAAAATCAAAGCCATGCATGATGAACGCGGAAAACTGGTGCAGGAAGCCGGGCCATCAAAACCGGTATCTATCCTCGGATTGGACGGCGCACCACAAGCGGGCGACAAGTTCAAGGTAATGGCCGACGAACGCGAAGCCAAAGACCTTGCGGCGAAAAGAACCCAATTGCAACGCGAGCAAGCAGTTCGTACGCAGCGCCATATTACCTTGGATGAAATTGGACGCCGAATCGCCTTGGGTGATTTCAAGGAATTGAATATTATCCTAAAAGGAGATGTGGACGGTTCTGTGGAAGCCTTGACGGATAGTTTCCAAAAACTTTCCACGGAAGAAATTCAGGTGAACATTATTCATAAAGGGGTCGGCGCCATTACGGAAAGCGATGTCATGTTGGCTTCGGCTTCCGATGCGATTATAATCGGATTTAATGTTCGCCCCGCCGGAAATGCTCGACAACTTGCCGAACGCGAAGAAATTGACATCCGAACGTACTCCATTATTTATGATGCGATCAACGATTTGAAAGATGCAATGGAAGGAATGCTTTCCCCGGAAATGAAAGAAGAAATTACCGGTTCCGCAGAAATCAGGGAAACATTCAAAATCTCTAAAGTCGGCACGATTGCGGGCTGTATGGTTACCGACGGAAAAATTTACCGCAATAGCAACATCCGCCTAATTCGTGATCATGTGGTAATTTACACGGGCGAATTGGCTTCTTTGAAACGTTTCAAGGACGACGTGAAAGAAGTTTCAAAAGGATACGACTGCGGATTGCAAGTGAAAAATTACAACGATATTCAAGTCGGCGATGTTGTGGAAGCTTTCCAAGAAGTCGAAGTAAAGAAAAAATTGAAATAAACAATAAATTGAAACAGGTTTTGAAAAAATGCGATTTAGAAATAAGTCGCATTTTTTTATGCGCGAAACTTTTCTTTTTTATTCCTGTTGAAAATTTCCTGAAATATGACAAAAGTCATAAAAATAATATCGGATAAATTTGTCCGAAATAGATTTCTGAATTAATTTTGTTCCATAATTTAAAATAAGTTGTTATGGGACTTTATAGAAAACTTTATGCAGATTTTGAAGCTTTGTTTTTGGGTTATGCCACTTTGGCCATTATTTTAACCAGCTGCCTCGGTGGTGCCGCGGCCATGGTAATTTTGATGAATGGTCACGACCCTGTACAAATGGTACAGCTTTTTTTGGTGGTAGCAGTTTGCATGTGGTACAATACCACCATTTTGGCTACCATGAAACCAAAATTTGTCTTTAATTCATTGTTGGTGAGCCTAAGTGTTTGCTCCGTTTTATTTGTGATAAACGGGCTGCAATTGTTGTAGAATTCGATTATTTTGACCATTTTTGAAACTTATGGTCTTAATGAACGTATTTTTATACAGATGAAAAATTAAAATGATATTTTCAAAAGCATGTGAATACGGCATTCGGGCCACGCTGTACATCGCACAAAAATCAGTGCAAGGAGAACGCACGGGACTAAAAGCCATTTCGAAAGAAATCGGTAGCCCTGAGGCCTTCACCGCTAAAATTTTGCAAAAACTGGTGCGCAGCAATATTATTGAATCAACAAAAGGGCCTTACGGTGGCTTTCAAATGAGCCGGAAAGCTATTGAGGAAATTAAGCTTGTGCAAATTGTGGAGGCAATTGATGGTGGGGATATTTTTATCCAATGCGGACTTGGCCTTAAAGAATGCTCCGAAACACATCCGTGCCCGGTTCATGATAAATTTAAAGTGGTAAGAAATGCCTTGCACGAAATGATGAATTCAACCAGTATTTTTGAACTTTCCACCAAATTGGAGGAAAAATCGGCATATTTAAAAAGGTAAAAAAATTTAAAAATAAAACGGATAATATTATCCGAATTTAATTTATGAAAAATAATATTTCTCTTCTAACCTTGTTGTGTTTCCCGTTTTTACTTGCGGCGCAAAGTACCGAAGCCGCCGATAATTGGCTAACGAGTCCGGGTATTATTGGAACCATTGCTTTGGTGGTGGTTGTTTTGGTGGTTGCGGTAATTATTTTATTGGCCCGTTTGAACGCGTATGTATCCAAAATGGGAAAAAGCCGCGAGGAAAAAGATCGAATCGATTTCTCCGAAGAATTGATCGGGTTGGATGAAGCTGAAATAGATGAAATTCTCGAAAGGCGAAAACAGGCCAAAAAATACAAATTGACCGGAAACGAACTGGGCAGTGAAAATCGGGCCGAAGACCGAAAAGGCTTGATCCACAATCTTACCAGCCGGCCGGAAAATCCGCTTTTTGACGAAAAAAAAAAGTCGAATATACGACTTGAAACTCCCGACAGTCTAAAGAAAATAGTGATCTATTATTTGGCGGCGGCCGTTTTTTGGTTGGTGTTTGGAACACTGGTTGGAGAATATTTGGGACTCAAATTCGTTTGGCCCGAACTTGATAAACTTTCATGGCTGTCTTTTGGCCGGTTGCGGCCGGTGCACACGAATACTGTTTTTTGGGGCTGGTCGTCCTTGGCAATGATTGGGCTCGGATATTTTGTCGTGGCACGTACTTCCAATACGGTTTTGCACAGTTACAAGTTGGCCCGCTGGGGGTTTATACTCATCAACTTAACGGTTTTGCTTGGAAATATTGCCTTAATGGCCGGAATCAACAATGGTGGTGGTGAATATCGCGAATATCTATGGCCAATAATGGGTCTTTTCATGGTGGGGATTATTTTAACCCTTATTAATTTCCACATGACGGTAGCGAAACGTAAAATTTCAGAAATTTATATTTCCAACTGGTTTATGCTTGCCGCCTTGGCCTTTATCGGTGTTATTGCAATTGTAGGTTATCTTCCTTTTTATCAAAATGGACTTGGCGAAACCGTGATTGCCGGGTTTTATATGCACAACGCTGTGGGAATGTGGTTCATGACCTTTACTCTGGGCTTGGTTTATTACTATCTTCCCGCTGCGCTCAACAAACCAATTTATTCCTATTCCTTGGGGGTTTTGGCTTTCTGGACACAAATTTTGTTTTACACCAATATCGGAACGCACCATTTCGTTTTTAGTCCTATTCCTTGGTGGCTACAAACGGTTGCCATCGTTTTTAGTATGGGGATGTTCATTCCGGTTATTGCCGGTTCCACCAACTTTTTGTTGACCATGAAAGGTTCCTTCAATCAGATTTCAAAAAGTTATGTGCTGCCTTTCTTTTTGGTCGGAACGATTTTCTATTTCGTTGGTTCTTCACAAGGAAGTTTTCAAGCCTTCCGGTTCACTCAATATGTTTGGCATTTCACCGATTTTAATGTCGCGCATTCGCATATGACCATGTATGGGATTATCGCGTTTTTCCTTTGGGCGGGCATTTATACCATCGTTCCCAAACTGACAGGAAAAGAACCACCTCAAATTCTCGTAGGGGCGCATTTCTGGATGGCTTTTGTGGGCTTGTTTGCTTATATGATTTCGTTGATGGCCGGCGGAACAATGAAAGGATTGAGTTGGATCGAAGGAAACCCCTTCATAGAATCGGTGATCCTTATGAAAGAATATTGGGTTTGGCGTGCCGTGGGCGGAACCTTGATGTTCTTTTCCCACTTGGTTTTCGCGTATAATTTCTATTATATGGTGAAAGACTGGAACAAGAAAAAATTTATTCTCCAAAAAGAGAAACCGGTTATCAGTGAAAATAAATTAGTAAACGAATAAATTCCATCAAAAAATGTTCAATTTTCATAAGGATCTAAAAATGTTGATGATCGTGGCCGGAGGCATTTATCTGGTACTCGTGTTTTTTGTATCAATTGTTCCCGCCAACGACTTGGCTTATGTTGAACCGCTTCCCACGGCCGAGCCTTTGAACGACATGGAACGCAAAGGTTTGGAGGTATATGTTGCCGAAAATTGTGTGGCCTGCCATACCCAACAGGTTCGGAATATTGAAATGGATAAAATGTGGGGCGATCGGCCTTCGATTCCTTCCGATTTTTATTACGACAAGCAACGCATTGATGTTTGGCGGCAATCACCATCTTTATTGGGAAGTGAACGCACCGGCCCGGATTTGACCAATATCGGAAAACGCCAACCCAGTGAAGCGTGGCACTTGTTGCACTTGTACAATCCACGATCGGTGGTCGATGCCTCTATTATGCCGAGTTATGCTTGGTTGTTCGAAGAAAAAGACAGCACCCAAATTACCGAAGACGACGTGGTGCTAAATGTTCCAAAATAATTTGAAGCATTAGATCGGGGTTCTTATCGTTTACAATAGAACTTCCTGCCAATGGAGGAAATGCGCCGGCCAATCCGGT
>DASSWN010000188.1:0-6778 GCA_035704905.1 Flavobacteriaceae bacterium | reverse complement strand
TCATTGCTTCGGGTTGCCCATTTTGTAATACCATGATGACGGATGGCGTTAAAGGAAAGGAAAAAGAAGGTGAAATTGCCGTTATGGACGTGGCCGAAATGATCGCAAATGCGGAAGAATTGTGAAGGCGGATGCTGAATTTTCCTGCAGGGTTTTCAAAATCTTGTAGGTATCTATAAAAGAATATATATGTTAGTGAAATTTGAAGAATTGCCCGCAGAAGCACGAATCTGGATTTACCAAGCAAATCGTCCGTTTACCGAAGAAGAACTTTCAGAAATAAAAGAAGATTTAGACGATTTTATTCAAGATTGGACAGCTCACGGCGCCGATTTGAAAGCGGGTTACGATATTCGATACCGCCGCTTCATCATCATTGGTTTAGATCAAGCGACAACAATGGCTTCGGGCTGTTCCATTGATTCTTCGGTATATTTTATTCAGAATTTGGAAAAAAAATATGACGTGGATTTGTTGGATAAAATGAATGTTTCCTACAAACAAGGCGAATTCATTGCGTACAAACAGCTGCTCGATTTCAAAAAAATGGTAAAAAACCGTTCGGTTTCTGAGAATACCATTGTCTTCAACAATCTGGTTACCAATAAGGAAGAATACGAAAAAAATTGGGAAGTGCCTTTAAAAGAAAGTTGGCACAATCGTTTTTTATAATTGACGTTCATGGTTCACTGACGACCAATTCAAGAGGGTCAAATTTGCTTTTATTAGTTTGAACGAAGTTTTCCAATGAAGTATTTTTTTCTTTCCATTTTACTGTTTTGTAGCCTTTCCATTTCTGCGCAAGAGGCAAACCCACTATTGGCAGAAGATTTTAAATCGCAAAAAAAATGGGTCGACAGCATTTACGATCACATGAGCTTGGAAGAAAAAGTAGGCCAGCTTTTTATGGTACAGGTTTTTTCCACAGAACCCGATAAAATACGTGACAGCATTGTAGAACTTATAAACGATTATCATATTGGCGGCATAATTTTTACAAAAGGCGGTCCGGTTCGCCAAGCTAAATTAACGAACCAATTTCAAGATACTGCCAAAGTGCCATTGCTTATTGCTATGGACGCGGAATGGGGCCTTGCCATGCGGCTCGATTCCACCTATGCTTTTCCGTGGAACATGACTTTGGGCGCAATTGACGACAACGAACTGATCCGGAAAGTGGGTCGGCAAATTGGGAAACATTGCAAACGAATGGGCGTGCAGATGAATTTTGCACCGGTTGTCGATATCAACACAGATCCTGACAACCCGATTATTGGAAACCGTTCTTTCGGTGAAAATAAAATGAAAGTTACTGAAAAAGCAATTGCTTTTATGAACGGAATGCATGAGGAAGGGGTTTTATCGAGCGCAAAACATTTTCCCGGTCATGGCGATACGGATCAAGATTCCCACAAAACCCTTCCAATTATTGATTTTTCAAGGCAACGGCTCGATTCCGTGGAACTTTATCCTTTCAAAAAATTGATTGCACATGGGGTTTCCAGTGTCATGATCGCACATTTGAATGTCCCGGCACTCGAACCGGCGAATATTCCGTCTTCCTTGTCGAAAAAGATCGTGACCGATTTGTTGAAGCAAAAAATGGGTTTCCACGGATTGGTTTTTACCGATGCCCTGAACATGCGCGGGGTGGCGGATTATGACGCGCCGGGAAAAGTGGATTTGGACGCTTTTTTGGCCGGAAACGATGTTTTGTTGATTTCGGAAAGCGTTCCAAAAGCTGCGGAAAAAATCATCGAAGCCTTTCATAACGGAACAATTACCGAAAAGCGTTTGGCTCATTCCGTTCGGAAAATTTTGTATGCAAAATACAAATCGGGACTGAACGATTTTGTTCCAATAGAAACGGCTCATTTATACGATGATCTGAACACGGTTCAAGACGATGTGTTGTATTATGAATTAATGGAAAAAGCGGCCACGGTTATTAAGAATGACAAAGCCATTCTTCCTATTAAAAATTTGGAAAAAAAGAGCATCGCTTATGTGGCAATGGGCGATGCCGAAGGAGAAACATTTTATAAACAACTCACTGATTATGCGAAAGTGGATCGGGTAAGTGCCGAACATTTGGACGAATTATTGCAAAAGTTGGAAGCCTATAATTATGTCATTGTTGGATTTCATAAATCGAATGCCAATCCTTGGAAATCTTATAAATTCACCGATAAAGAATTGGTTTGGCTTCATGAAATTGCACGTGAGAATATAACGGTTCTCGACGTATTCGCCAGTCCGTATGCACTTTTGGATATTAAAAGCAGCACCAATCTGGAAGGCATTCTCATCAACTATCAAAACAGCGAAATAGCACAAAAAATCGGTGCGCAAATTTTGTTCGGGGCTCGGGGCGCAGCGGGAAATTTACCGGTAAGCGTCGGCAATGAATTTCCGGAAGGAACCGGCTATGAAACAAAACCCCTAAAACGACTTGCCTACGGAATGCCCGAAAGCGAAGGGATAAATTCGTTCAAACTGCGGAAAATAGATTCAATCATGAATGTTGTGCTAACGGAAAAAATGACGCCGGGTGCTCAAGTTTTGGTTGCCAGAAATGGGAAAGTGATCTATCGTAAAAATTTCGGTTTTCATACCTATGAAAAAAATTTGCCGGTAACAGATCAGGACATTTATGATTTGGCTTCGCTCACAAAAATCCTTGCTACTTTGCCATTGATCATGGAACTTGAAGAGGAAGACGTCATTCAGTTCGATACCAAACTCAAAGAAATTCTTCCTATTACACGAAATTCGAACAAAGCCAATATTACCTTAAAAAAAGCACTTTCCCATTATGCCGGCTTTCAAGCATGGATTCCCTATTATCGAAGCACATTGGATTCTGGCAAACCCTCAAAAAGGTATTTTCGCACAGAATCCATGGGAGAATACAACATCCAAGTAGCAGACAAAATGTTTTTGCGAAATGATATGATGGACACCATTTTTCAAACTATTGTGGATAGTGATCTTTTGCGAAAAAAAGAATACGTTTATAGCGACCTCCCATATTATTTGATGAAGTTGTACTTGGAAAAACATTATGAAACTTCATTGGACTATTTGACCCAAGAACATTTTTATGAATCGCTGGGAGCTTATAAAACGGGATATTTGCCCCGAAAAAAAATCGAGTTGGATAATATCGTTCCCTCGGAAATCGATACAATTTGGCGAAAACAAACAGTTCAGGGATATGTGCATGACGAAGGTGCCGCTATGCTGGGAGGAATTGGCGGACATGCGGGCTTGTTCAGCAATGCCAACGATGTTGCCAAAATAATGCAAATGTATTTGAACGGCGGTTATTACGGGGGAAAACGTTATTTTAAAGAGAAAACCATCGATAAATTCAACACATGCTATTACTGCGAAGAAGACGTGAGAAGGGGAGTCGGCTTCGACAAACCGCAACTGAGTGGCCCGGGCCCGACCTGTGGCTGTGTTTCCATGAAAAGTTTCGGGCATAGCGGATTCACCGGCACTTATACTTGGGCCGATCCCGAAACAGGCATTTTGTATGTGTTTCTTTCCAACCGGGTTTTCCCGCATCGTTCAAACAAAAAGTTGATTACCGAAAATATTCGTACGGAAATTCAACGTATTATTTATGAAGCAATTATGAAATGATAATTTCCTCTTAAAAATTAGAAAATTCTGCTACCAAAAACCGACCGGCTTGCAAAAAGATTTTTTTTATATTTGTCGAAGTGAAAATCTTGGCGGTCATATTATCTTTCTATTTTTTGGGAATGAATTTTGTTCCTTGCTCTGATGCGGCAACTGCTACTGCTTCGGAAAGTCAAAATTTTATACAGGCAGACCCGGGCTCACAACACGAACATTCTACCGATTCTTGCCCGCCTTTTTGTTCCTGCCAATGCTGCCAAAGTCAACTTACCCTAATTGATTTTCCCGTTTTTCAAGCATTGAAACAGGAATTTCGAACCGTTCCTATCTTTTACAAAACAAATCCGGGAAAAGAATTTCCCACCGCTTTCTTCCAGCCGCCGAGGGCTTAATTCAGTTTTCCATAGGATAATTATGTGGTTTTTTTAGAATTTACAATCTAAATTCGATTAAAAGACAAACATATTTCAACATCGAATACAAATTTCGATCATCCCGCACCAAATAGCACTTTCCAAAAGAATTGTTTAAGGGAATATGTGATTTGAATTTTGAAGTTTATCATTCGATGCTTGTTCAATCCTGAATTTACAATTCTGAATTTTTCCTAACCCTTAAATATTCAACTCAATGATTAATAAACTCATTGATTTTTCAATTCACAACAAATTCATCATCGGTTTGTTCACGCTTGCTTTGATTGGTGGCGGCATCTGGAGCCTGAAAAAAGTTCCCATTGGTGCAGTTCCGGATATTACCAACAATCAAATTCAGATTATTACCCAAGCACCGAGCCTTGCAACCGAAGATGTGGAACAGTTCATTACTTTTCCCGTGGAAACCACAATGGGGAATTTGCCCGGTTTAAAAGAAATTCGTTCCGTTTCGCGCTTTGGCCTTTCGGTTGTTACCCTTGTTTTCGAAGATGAAATGGGAACTTATTTACCACGCCAACTCGTTTCGGAAAAATTAGATGAAATCAAGGAAAAAATCCCCGATGGATTTGGTTCCCCTGAAATGGGCCCAATTGCTACCGGTTTGGGTGAAATTTATCAATATACCTTGAAAGTAGGTGAAGAGTTCCATGAAAAATATAGCCTTACGGAACTCCGCGCCATCCAAGACTGGATTATCCACCGCCAAATGACTTTGGTCGATGGCGTGGTCGAGGTGAATGGTTTTGGTGGGGCCATCAAACAATATGAAGTAGCCGTGGACCCAAGAAAAATCAGGTCAAAGGGAATTGGCATTTCCGAGGTTTTTACCGCTTTAAAGAATAACAATCAAAACATTGGCGGTGCCTATATAGAGAAAAACCACCGCGCGAATTTTATCAGGGTGGAAGGCTTGGCTAGAACAATTGAAGACATCGAAAACATCGTGGTGGAAAACAATAACGGAATTCCAATAACCATAGGTGATGTTGGCAAAGTGCAAATTGGAAGCGCAGTTCGTTATGGTGCTGTTACGAAAGATGGAAAAGGCGAAGCAGTTGGCGGAACCATTATGATGCTCAAAGGCGCCAATCCGCATGAAGTGATCGACCGCATAAAAGTACGCATGGAACAAATTCAAAATTCCCTTCCCGAGGGGATATCCATCGTTCCGTTCATCGACCGCAGCGAACTAATTGATCGAACAACCAGCACAGTCACGCTAAACCTTGTGGAAGGCGGGCTCATCGTGATTTTTATTTTGGTTTTGCTGTTGGGAAACTGGCGCGGTGGACTCATTGTCGCTTCTGCTATTCCGCTTTCGTTGTTGTTTGCCTTCATTATGATGAACATTTTCGATGTTTGGGCGAATTTGATGAGTCTCGGGGCCATTGATTTCGGAATTATTGTCGATGGTGCCATTATCATTGTGGAAGGAACCGTGTTTTTAATGTATTCAAGATTTTATAAAAGAAAACCGAATGCTGAAGCATTGGAAGCCGAAAACAAAACCAAACTCCTTCCAAAAGAACGTGACGAAATCACTTCGGAAGCATCCAAAAAAATGATGAACACAGCTTTTTTTGGGCAACTCATTATTTTAATTGTTTTTATGCCCATTTTATTTTTGGAAGGCGTGGAAGGAAAAATGTTCCGACCAATGGCATTGACTTTTATGTTCGCGATGCTCGGTGCAATGATTTTGTGTTTGACTTATATTCCAATGGCTTCCGCTTTATTTTTGAGGATGCCGAAAAGCAATAAAAAATCTTGGGGCGATAAAATTGTAACCTGGACGGAAAACAAATACGAAAATCTACTGAAAAGAACTTTAAAGCATGGAAAATGGATTGTTTTGAGCGCGGCCGGTTTATTTCTGATAGCCATTTTTGCGTTTAGCAAAATTGGTGCGGTTTTCATTCCACAACTCGATGAAGGAACCATAGCGTTCCACATCATTCTAAAACCCGGAAGTTCCCTTTCGGAATCTATCAAAGCCTCAACCAGAGTCGAACAAATTTTATTGAAAAGTTTTCCCGAAGTGGAACATGTGATTTCCCGGTTCGGGGTTTCGGAGGTGCCCAATGACCCTATGCCCATGGAACTCGGAGATAGTTTTATTCTTTTAAAACCTGAAAGTGAGTGGGTTTCCGCAGACAGTAAGGAGGAACTCATTAACAAAATGAAGGAAAAAATAAGTGTGATACCGGGCGTGAGCTATGAATTTACCCAACCCATTGAAATGCGTTTCAACGAACTGCTTTCGGGGGTTCGGGAAGATGTGGCCATCAAAATCTTTGGTGAAGATTTAGATGTTTTGGCCAAAAAGGCACAAGAAATCACCGAAATCATTTCGGAAATTCCCGGAATTGCAGATATGACAGCCGAAGCCACCACGGGAATGCCACAAATAACGGTGCATTATAACCGTGAAAAGATAGCACGATATGGTTTGCAAATCAGCGATGTGAACCAACTCGTGCAAACCGCTTTTGCCGGTGGAAAAGCGGGCGTGGTTTTTGAAGGTGAGCGTCGTTTTGATCTTATTGTCCGCTTGCCGGAAAAATACCGGAACAGTGTCGAGGATGTCGAAAACCTGTATGTAGGTTTGCCTTCGGGGGCCTCAGTTCCGTTGCGGGAAATTGCGGATATCAGTTATCAACCGGGTCCGATGCAAATAAGCCGCGACAATA
>DASSWN010000127.1:0-9001 GCA_035704905.1 Flavobacteriaceae bacterium | reverse complement strand
GGCGGTTGAAACAAATTCAACATTCCACATTCAACATTATTTAGTGATCGGGTGATGGAGTGATGGGATGACCGAGTGATTTAGTGATCGACTCCCAGCTTATAGCTTATAGCTATTGGTTGTAGGCTGTAGGCTGTTGGCGGTTGTCTGTTGGCTGTTGATTGCTGCACGCGCTAAACCTTACGCGAGTTAGGTCTCACATCCAATTTTTATCGCTTGATTCAACTTTATATAAAGCAAAATTTATATAAGGAAGAATGCGTTTGTGCACGGCAGAGAAAGAAAGATCGCCGCCGGCAGTATGAAAAACAACATTTACCAGATCGCGTTTCTGATAAAAATAGGGTTTCTTAATGGTTATAGCCTGAATTTTAAAGGTTTCGAGACGATTTTCCACCTTGCTCCAAAATCCATGTTTTTTAATGATAAACTCTTCGGAAATATATAGTTGCAAGGATTTGAACACCAAAAATTGAAAAACCACCATTCCCATCAAAAAAAGGGCAGACAACAAGAAAAACCATTGAAAAGGTACCTCGAGAAAAAGGACTAAAATATAGGATACAATCAAAACAGGAAAAACCGACAGCAATAATTTTCTGAAAAACAAAACAATATGCGGACGAAAATGTTCTTGAAAATCGCCGGTTTCCTCTGAGTATAAAAATTCTGTCACTTTGGAAACCAAAATTTTGCCGAGTCCGGGAATCTTTATCTTGCTTTTATCGAATGAATCTTCACTGTTCGCCAAGGAAATTCGCATTTCATGAAGATCCAAGCATTTTTGTACCGGACTGGTTTTAATCTGCAACAGTTGAACACGTCTGGGTTGCAACGAAACTTTCTTAGTGGTTTTCAACCCCATTTGCAATTGCAAATTATTTTCTGTCCGCTGCAATTTCAGATTGAAATATTTCACAAATACTTCGATAACCGTAATCAACATGCTACCCAACAGCATTACAATTGCCGCCAAAACCAATCCGTAAAGGGAATTTGATGGATCGGGCAAACCGGTCAGATAAGAATCCAATGCTTCAGAATCTTGAAACCAACGGCTTAATTCTTGATAAATGGATGAGAAAAAAGCAATGATCAATACCAATCCGCGTAAATAATTGGTGCTAATCCCGATTTTCAGCAAGGTCAAAAAATCCATTTTGTAACTCCAAACCACTCTTTCCTTTCTATGGGGAAGAGTTTCTGCTTCAACCGCCGTATCGGTTTCGAAAGTTTCTTTGGCCTCCAGTAGAATTTCGGAAAGCCGGTTTGCTTCGGTTTTTGAAATCGCTTGAATACTGACTTCTTTTTCTTTTGCACCGGCGGTATCAACAACAAGTTTATGGACATTTGCCAACCGCTGCAGCAGGGATTGTTCAACATTTACCTGCTGAATCTTATCAAAAGGAATTTCAACCAATTCGGAAGAAAAAACACCCTTTTGCAAAACAAAAGCCTCCTTTTCATAATCAATATGAAACTGAAATTTTCGATAGTAGGCATAACTATAAAGTATCATTAGAATGCCGAGGACCGCTAAGCCCAAAACGATATAAAACCATGATTTTTCACTCGGGTTGGTGACAATCAAATACGCGCCCACGGCCCAAAAACCGCGAAGAAATTTGTAAAGCGAGGTAAAGAAAATCAAGACCACCCCGATTTTGGATTGGCGCTGTGGATGTGTAAAAGGTTCATCGTGCATCGGCAGAAACTTTTTTGGAAACCGCTTCTTTCAACCGAAGCGCCAAGTCCGGTTTTAGCCCGGGAATATTTATATCGCTTCCACTTCCGCCTGCGGTAAAAATTTTGAGCGTGGCAATGCCCAATTTTTTGTCCAAAATTCCGCGTGTGGTGGAAACGTGTTGAACTCGGTTGAACGGAACAACCGTAATTTTGTTGACAAGAAATCCGCGGCGGTACAGAATATCCTTTTCACGGAGGGCAAATCCATAATTATTTTGAAGTTTGAATACATTCCAAAACGCAAAAACAAACCAGGTTAAAATTAGAAAAAGGATTCCAAAAATATAGGTGGAATTCCAGTTCAAATAAAATAAAAAACCCCAGCCGATTAAAATAGCAACCAGAAAAAACATCGTGCTCAATAGAACCTTGACCAAATACTTTCTTGAAATGGGTTGAAAATCCACTTTTTCATAGTCCGGAAGGGAAGTCAACTCAATTGGCGTATTTGTGAAATTTTCCATTGAAGGATTCAAGGTTTAAAATTCGATGCTGCGGCACAGCGCCAATACTGGTGGTGACTACAAAAGCACTGACTCTGTCAACCAACTTTCTTTTCGAAACTGGGTTTTCGTTTTTCCAGAAATGCATCCTTTCTTTTCTTTGCTTCACCGGTCGTGTAAGCTAAGTGGGGGCTTTCCCGGCTGCCGCACGAGTGCATTACGGGGCTTATGCCGAAAAAACATCCGACCATTATACGGTAGGAAAGAAATAAAAAAAGCCGCGGTTTCTTGTGTGGAATTTATCGTTTCTGCTTGTAAAAATACAAATTGTTTTGACAAGTGGGTGCTTTATCGTTTATTCAGGTACGCCAGCAGTTGCAAACTGGCGCTTTAGCCTTCATTGGCAATTTTCAACAATCTGGCCAAATCCAACGGGCGTGTGTACATATCGAGGGTTCCGTCAGGGTTCATTGGCCATTTTTTTCGTGGACGGTCCCAATAGAGTTCCACGCCATTTCCATCGGGATCGTTCAGATATAATGCTTCCGAAACCCCGTGGTCGGAAGCGCCGGTTAATGGATAATTTGCCCTTCGCAAGCGCTCATAAACCAATCCTAAATCCTTCCGTGTCGGATAAACAATTGCGGTGTGATATAAGCCTGGCGCGTTTCGTGGGGCCGGTGGCATGTCTTTGCTTTCCCAAGTGTTCAGACCAATATGATGATGGTAGCCTCCTGCCGAAAGAAAGGCCGCTTGATCACCATACATGGTCGTTAATTCGAAACCCAGAAGGTCGCGGTAAAAGGCAAGCGCGCGACTTAAATCGGCTACTTTTAAATGCACATGCCCAATTCGGGTTTCGGCGGGTATTGTATATTTCTCCTTCATTATCTTTAGATTTGTTGCGTTTTAATTCAAAGGCAATTGCCATCGGGGGAACAGGAATCACCTTCTGCAATGCTCCAGGAAGGATTTTCCTTATCATATTCTTCCCAAGATTTCTCCAAGGTTTGCAAAAAGGCTTCGGCGGGTTGCGCCCCGGAAACAGCATATTTATTGTTGAAAACAAAAAAAGGAACCCCCGTCACACCGATGTTTTTCGCCTGCATTTCGTCTTGCTTCACTTCATAGGCAAACGCATCGGAGTTTAGCATTTTTCGTGTTTCCTTTTCATCCAAACCAATAGAAGTCCCTATTTCCACAAGGCTTTCCATATCGTCAATGTTTTTCTTTTCCGTAAAATGTGCCATGAAAAGTGCTTCTTCGACTTCATTGCCCAAACTTTTGGTTTTGGCAAACTGAATCAATCGGTGTGCGTTCCAGGAATTGGCCAAAACGGATTCTTCAATATTAAATTCCAAACCGACCTCTCTGGCCATTTGAGCGGCATGCCCAAAGAGTTGTTTGGCCCGTTGTTCGCTGACGCCTTTGTTCTTCATAAAATATTCCAAGGTGCTGGTTTCGGGATTTGTTTTTAAATTCGGATCTAACTGAAAGCTGCGCCAAACCACTTCTACTTTGTCTTTATTTGGAAATTGTGCCAAAGCGGTTTCAAATTTCTTCTTTCCGATGTAACAAAAGGGACATCTTACGTCCGACCAAATGTTTATTTGCATTTTCATGATTATATCTTTTTTTCTATTGTGATTTATGAGTGTTAACTCCCCATGCAACCAAACAATCCGACTAAAAAATAAACTTATTCACCAAATCAATTTCATTTTTAGAGATGCAATGGGGGCGGTTTTCGTATATTTTCACCCGAACAAGGGCGTTCATTTTTTCCAAGACGCAAACGCTTTCCTCCACGCGTTGCAGTGGTACATGCAGGTCGGGATTTCCGCTGCTTAGGAAAAAAGGGGTGTCTTGAAAATCGCCATAATAATTTTCCCGACGAATCACGTCACCGATCAAACCGCCTGTAAAAGCCACAATCCCGCCATAGCGCATGGCGTTTCGGGCAGCAAATTCCAAGATCAAACAGGCACCCTGGGAAAAACCAAGCAAATAAATATTTTCAGTGGGAATTCCCTGTCCGGTCACGTCATCCACTATTTCCTTCAGCAAATTTAAAGCGGAGTCCAGCCAAGGTTGATTGGATTCCTGCTTGGCCAAAAAAGACTTGGGATACCACGTTTGGTACGTTGCCTGTGGCGCGAGCAGTGCAAAATCCTTCACCCTTAACAGCGAAGCCACCTCCAAAATATCATGGGCAGTTGCCCCGCGACCATGAAGCATGAGCAGCACCTTTTCAACTTCGTTCAAGGGTTTTCCACCGGAAAGTATGTTTTTGGTATGCATCTTTTCGATTCTTGATTTGCTAATCCATCATTTATAATCCACACTAAAGTTTTAATCCACATGAATTTCCGGCAGGCGCTTTTCGATTGCTTCCCGTTTTGGTTCCAACCACGGCGGAAGGATCAGTTTTTGCCCCAATTTATCCGCTGGTTCGTCTGTGGTATAGCCCGGACCATCCGTGGCAATTTCAAACAACACCCCGCCCGGCGAGCGGAAATAAACCGAATGGAACCAATGCCGGTCGATAAACTCGGTGGGGTGCAGTCCCAATTGGAGAACTTTTTCCCGTAATTCCGTTAGATGCTCGTCATCTTTTGCACGAAAAGCCACGTGGTGAATGGTGCCCCGCCCATTTGCGGAAGATTTGATCTCGCCGGTTTCGATAATAATGGAACTCCCGAAGGGCGCCTTGGTCGAGTACAATTTTTGCTTGCCTTCTTCGGAAGTTAAACGAAACTGAAACACCTCTTCCAAAACGTTTACCGTAGGTTCCGCTTCGTGCAATAGCAATGTGGCGCCCCAAAATCCTCGGATTCCATATTCTGGAGGAACGCTTCCTTTTGACCAAGCCGGCAACTCGTTTACATTTTCGTCAAAAACGAATTCAAGTTGCATTAAATCGGGGTCTTTGAATTTCCAAACCGATTTTCCAAACTGTTCTTGTGAGCTTTTGAAATCAATTCCTTCCTCCCCAAACCGCTCGGCCCAAAAATCCATAGAAGTTGAAGGCACGGCCAAACCAATCGAAACGGCCTCCCCTATCCCTGGTTTTCCCTGAACGGCCATTGGCCACGGAAAAAATGTCAACCCCGAACCGGGATCGCCATCGGCATTTCCGTAAAAAAGATGGTAAGTGCCGGGGTCATCTTGGTTGACAGATTTTTTTACCAAGCGCATTCCGAGTTTTTTTACATAAAAATCAGCATTGCGCTGGGCATCCCCCGCCAAGGCCGTGATATGATGAATTCCGTTGTGATAAGCACCCATACTTTTGTGATTTTAATGATAGTAATTTAACCGGTCACACACAAAGGTACGAAGAACATGACCCAAAAACCCTTAACATAGGTCAATTAAGAACTAAGCTTACAGGCTTCGTTTATTGGCATGGATCGCTATAAATTATGGCAGCTATGGGGGAACCGTCCTTGAAACCTTTTCCCTTGGGTAGAGCTCTGCTTTCTTCCCTAAAGTCTTCCCCAAAAACGGATTATTCCCCGGCTTTTTTTACCAGCTGCACTTCGGCATTGATGCGCACCTCATCGCTGACCATCACGCCCCCGGTTTCAAGTGCGGCGTTCCAGTTCAGGCCCCAATCTTTTCGGTTGATTTTTCCGCTCATGGAGAACCCGGCTTTTTCATTTCCATAAGGATCTTTCATAAAGCCCCCAAAATCCACATCCAGGGTAATTTCTTTCTCTTTGCCTTTCATGGCGAGTATTCCTTTCAACTGAAAGTTATCTTCATCGAGTTTATTCAGGTCGGTACTGTGGAAAGTAATCTTAGAATTGTTCTCGGCATCGAAGAAATCGGCACTTTTCAAATGTTTGTCGCGGTCGACGTTATTGGTGTCTAAGGAGGCCGCATCTATGGTAGCATCAATTTTAGCATTGCTGAAATCATTTCCGGAGCTTTCTACCGTGGCATCGAAATTTCGGAATTCCCCTTTTACGTTGGAAATCATTAAATGTTTCACTTTGAAAGTCAGTTCGCTGTGTGTGGGATCGAGTTCCCATTTTGTGGTTGTGTTCATAATATATAATTTAAAATTTTATGTTACAAATATAATAGGTAGCCGCACCAATTTCGTTCACATAAGTTAATTAAGGGATTCTTTATGCTTAATTTTAGAAACAATTAACTGGTCGAGGGAATATCTGCCACTGCCGGTAAGAAACAACATAATATAAACCAACAAATAATGAAGTCCCATTTCCTGTTTGATGAATGGATCCCCGCCGTGCACCACCAAAACAGCGACCAACATAGTGACTATAAGCGGAATAACGGCGAAACGTGTTCCCAACCCAAACAAAATTAAAACGGAGCAACCGACTTCGGCAAAAATGGCCAAACCCAAGCTGACCTCGGCACCAAGTCCCATAAAATCAAAAAATTGAACCGGGCTTTCGGAAAAACCATTTATCTTGGAAATACCGTGGACGAGCATTAGCAGTCCAATGGAAATGCGGCCAAGGAGTAAGGCAAGGTCGATATTTTTGGAAGTTTTCGTGATTTTGAACAATTTTTTCATATTCGGGAATTATTAAAGTTTTTACTCCCGCAAAATTCGGAAAGATCGGAAACGTTCCGGTTCACATAGGTTAAGAAAACAACCCGACATTTCAGATGTTACAAAACTCGAAAAAGCCGAATCTCATTTATAGGCGATTTCATTTCGAATTCGGCTCAAAGATTGTGGTTTGATGCCGAGATAAGAAGCAATGAGGTATTGCGGGATGCGTTGGATGAAATGGGGGTATATTTTTGAAAACTCAAGGTACCGGTGCTGGGCATCTTCGCTGGTGGTTTTGGCAATCCGGTAATGCAAATGCGCCAAAGCGGTTTGCAACAATATGCGAAAATAACGGTCCCAAATAGGATGGGATTCACAAAGCAGTTCAAAATTTTTCTTGCTGAGCATCAACACCCGTGTGGGTTCCAAAGTTTCAATGGTCGAAACCGCCGGCTTGTTTAAAAAATAACTGGCGGCATCGGTGATCCAATAATTTTCGATAGCAAATTGAATGGCATTTTTGTCGCCCTTCTCATTAATATAATAGGAATAACAAGAACCTTCCAAAATAAAATACTGATAACTGCAAGCCTTCCCAGGTTCCACAAAACATTGTTTTTTATCGAAGGATTTTTCGAACGCCAGTTCTTCAAAGCGCGAACAAGCTGCTTCCGGAAGCGGTTTGCCCAAGGTTTTTTCCAAGGCATTTCGAAGATGTTCAGCAATCATAATGGTTCATTTAGTGGTGTTGAGTGAAAAAGTTTCGGAACGAACGAAGGATTTTTGTGGTGAAACCTTCTTTTCAAGTGGAATGAAGTATTTAAACGCGGTCGCAAAGCAACTGCAAGCAGTCTGTTAACCTACGGCAACCATTTCTTTTCAAAATTGGGTTTTCGTTTTTCCAAAAATGCGTTCCTCCCTTCCTTTGCTTCCTCGGTCATGTAAGCCAAGCGGGTGGCTTCCCCCGCGAAAACCTGTTGACCAACCATTCCGTCATCGGTAAGGTTCATGGCGAATTTCAGCATTTTTATGGAAGTTGGCGATTTCTGCAGGATTTCTTGCGCCCATTCATAAGCGGTTTTTTCCAGTTCTTCGTGCGGAATGACGGCGTTCACCATTCCCATTTCGAAAGCTTCTTGTGCGGAATAATTTCTTCCCAAAAAGAAAATTTCGCGCGCTTTTTTTTGCCCGACCATTTTCGCCAAATAGGCCGAACCATATCCGCCGTCAAAACTGGTAACATCGGCATCGGTCTGCTTGAAAATGGCGTGTTCTTTGCTCGCCAAGGTCATGTCACAAACCACATGCAAACTATGGCCGCCACCCACTGCCCAACCAGGAACTACGGCAATCACCGCTTTCGGCATGAAGCGAATCATTCGTTGCACTTCCAAAATATTCAAACGGTGCTGTCCATCCTCGCCCACATAGCCTTGATGGCCACGGGCTTTCTGATCGCCGCCACTGCAAAACGACCAAACACCATCTTTTGAAGACGGCCCTTCGGCGGAAAGTAGCACCACGCCAATAGAAGTATCTTCTTGTGCGTCAAAAAACGCGTCGATCAGCTCACTCGTGGTTTTCGGACGAAATGCATTGCGCACATCTGGGCGGTTGAATGCGATTCGCGCTACGCCGTTTGCCTTTTTATAGGTGATGTCTTCGTATATTTTTGCTGTTTCCCAAATCATAATTTCAGTTTCCAAAATTTAGTTTTTAAAATCCTTAACCACAAAGATCGCAAAGTTTTTTCACAAAGCTCACAAAGCTTTTGGGTAAAGACTTTGAAATAAATTCAGGTGACAATACGTGAAAAAGACTATGATTGTCATGCTGAACTTGTTTCAGCATCTTTGTTCCGACATTTCTCGCTCAGGTTTTGGGTAAAGACCCTGAAAACAACTTCAGGGTGACAGTACGTGAAAAAGACTACGATTGTCATGCTGAACCTGTTTCAGCACCTTTGTTCCGACATCTCTCTCTCAGGTTTTGGGTAAAGACCCTGAAACAACTTCAGGGTGACAGTACGTGAAAAAGACTATGATTGTCATGCTGAACTTGTTTCAGCATCTTTGTTCCGACATCTCTCGCTCAGGTTTTGGGTAAAGACCCTGAAATAAATTCAGGGTGACAGTACGTGAAAAAGACTACGATTGTCATGCTGAAACCTGTTTCAGCATCTTTGTTCCGACATCTCTCGCTCAGGTTTTGGGTAAAGACCCTGAAATAAATTCAGGGTGACAGTACGTGAAAAAGACTACGATTGTCATGCTGA
>DASSWN010000099.1:0-2799 GCA_035704905.1 Flavobacteriaceae bacterium | reverse complement strand
CACTGAGTGATGTGAGATACCGCCAAGGCAATCAATTGTTTGGTTTTTGCATCAATCGCACCGGCTTTAAATACCGCTGTTACAAAAGGCCGCCAAGATTCAACAATTGATGGTGCCAACCCCGCTTTCTTCCTTGCCATTTCTATGGTATTTTGCGGATGTAATTCTTTTTCTTCATTGGTTATTTCCGATGTACCGTCTATTATTTCCATCTCTTGTACCGCAATAGCCGCAAACTGATAGGAGCCGCTTGCTCTTCCTGCGGCCGCAATCCAAATGGCTTCCATCAATTCTTCGTTGCTCGCGCCTTTTTGTTTGGCAATTCTGGTATGTTCTTGAATACTATACGGACATTGGGTCACATGAGCTGCGGCCACGGCAATGAGTTGCTTGGTTTTTTCGTCCAAAGCTCCTGCTTTTAAAACAGCTTTAATGAAATTTCGAAAATCTTTCGCAACTTCAGGTGCCAATGCCGCTCTTTTCTTTGCTGTTTCAGGCGTTGCCGGCGGAAATAATTCTTTGTTGTTTCTCATGATTTCTGATTTTTTTTGAAGTTTCAATATACTGAATTTTTGTCCGAATATCTTCTCCTTTTATTTCTAATTAGAAAAGACTTTCCTATAATCAAGAAAAGCCTTTTCTTTTTAATAATTTCCAAAAAGCTTTCTATTTATAAGTGACAATCCTTCCCCAAATATCATTGGTTCCCCAAATTCCTTGACGGGTACATTCAAGCTGAACTATTTGGCTGTGGTCAACGAATAAATTCACTTCAGGACCGTAATTTTTGATATACCATTTGAAAACCTGAGGGTCGGCAGCTTCGAACATTACATTTTTCAGTCCGAGTTCGTTGATGAATTTTGCGGGAACTCCCACTCTCCAAGGATTGGCATTTTCGGTAACGCCTTCCGATTCCATCATTATAATGTATGCGCCGGCATCCAAAAACCGTTTTCCTTGTTTTATGGCATAATCGATATCTTGAATTCCTTCAGCCTGTAATTCACCAGTGGTGGAATCGCCACCGGCTCCGAATTGGATCCCAATTTCGGGTTTTGCTTTCAAGCCGGCTTTTTGTACTTCTTCTATTACCCTGAGCCAGTCATCGGTGGGGATGGAAATGAACCCTGTGGAAATTTCGATAATATCGAAGCCCATTTCTTTACATTCTTGGATGTACTTCTTAACGGCATCTTTCCCTTTGGTAAGCACATATTCCATAAATCCTCCGGTGGAAACGAGCACGCCATATTGATGTGCCAAATCGTTTATTTCCTTGATTTTCTTTGGGTTCATAAAAGTGAACGACCCGCCAGCAAACTTGATGCTGTCCACATAATTTCCACTGGTTTCCAAAATATCCTTGAAATAACTCAAACCAAAATTGGAATAGTAGGCGGCCCTTATTTCGGTCATTCCAATTTCTCTTGGTTTGGAAGGACGGTCGTTGCGTTGTAGCCAGTCAAAAGCAACTGGGTTTGTGATGAAATTTTTGTTATCTGACATGATTTCTAGTTTTTAAATTAATACTACTTTTCTTTATTTTTTGAACCATTAAGGCATTAAATACTCCCTCTCCTTCGAAGAGGGGTGAGGATTTAAGCTTCCTCCAATTGCGGTACTCCCACTTTTTCCAACAATTTCATTAGGTCCTTGATTTGATGGTTTTCGAGATTTTTTATGGTTGAAATAATTTCCTCCCGAAGCGGTTTGTCCACATGTTTTGCACTTAGGTTGTTGAATTTTTCAGCAATAAAATCCCAAGAAGCCGAACGGGAATGGAAGCCTTCATAATCGGTTTTCTCAACGTACAATTTTTTCCCGTCTTTAAATTCAATTGTTATGTCAACTGCCATTTCATAAGGAAATCGATCCGAATATTCTTTTTTCTCCCTCACTTTTACTTTTTGCAATAGTTCTTGAATATCTTCCCTTAAAATCCGTTTCGGTTCATATTGTGCTGGAAGAACATTTCCGTCCAACAGAATCGCAGACATCATATACGGCAAACTATGATCAGCTTCTTCTTTGGTTCGAATGTTTTTCTTGCCACCTTCTTCGCCACCGCCAATAATATTGTAAGCCACATCAAAAGTGTTCAAGACAATTTTTTCAATATCTTTCGGATCGAACTGATGTTCTTTCATCAAATCTTGAAGCCCTTCCAAAGTAGATTGGGAATGGATTTCGGCATTGAATTTTTTGATGATAGTTTTTGTCACCCTTTCCAAATCTTCTTCATTCCAATTCATTTCAAAATCTCCCGAAATCGTTTCTTTAAAACCTTTATTTCCTTCAAAAACTTCTTCGGGACCAGTTATTCCGCGCATTGCCAAAAAAGCTGCATGGGTTGACGTCCAGCCAGTGGAAGGAAATGCCAATCCTTTCCAATGGGATAAATTTCCGGTTCTGGAAACCCGCAACGCATTATAAGCGGTTGCAGAAATAGCGATGGCGTTTGCGATTTTTTTGTTATCCAGCCCAAGCGCAAAAGCGGCACCGGCAGCAGCTCCATAAGCTCCTTGCACAGTATGGTCAAAACCTTTGTCCCGCACCGGGGCAACATCGCTCAATCTGCATTGCACCTGATAAGCGATGGCGAGGGCGGTCAAAAAATTTTTTCCATTTATATCGGCATATTCCGCTGCCGCCAAGACGCTCCCAATATTATCGGAAGGATGGCAGGTTTCGTTTTTCGCAAGATAACTGTCGTTGAAATCAAGGTAGCGCACCAAAGTGGAATTGAATAATGCAGCGCGGTCCGGAGCGGTTTTCTTTCCTCCAATTAAGGTGCTG
>DASSWN010000098.1:0-4508 GCA_035704905.1 Flavobacteriaceae bacterium | reverse complement strand
TTTTAACCTGTTTACCGCAGCCAGTGTAAATGGTGCGGCAGCCCCGGGATATTCTACCGGTGATGCAATTAAGGCCGTTCAGGAGGTAAGTGAAAATTCAATGCCCCAAAACTATTCCGTAGCATTCTCAGGACTTACGCGTGAAGAAATTTCAGCCGGAAACCAAACTACTTTCATTTTTATCTTGGTTATCCTTTTTGTGTACTTTATTCTCGCCGCACAATATGAGAGTTTTCTAATTCCATTTTCGGTGATATTATCGGTGCCAATTGGCGTTGCGGGAGCTTATTTGGTTACCAAGTTCTCTGGTTTGGAAAATAACATTTATTTCCAAATCGCGCTTGTTATGCTCATCGGGCTATTGGCCAAGAATGCAATCCTAATTGTGGAATTTGCAATCCAAAGGCGAAAGGCCGGATTTTCACGAATGGAGGCCGCGTTTGAGGGGGCAAAAGCAAGATTGCGCCCCATTTTAATGACGTCATTCGCCTTTATCGTAGGACTTTTACCGCTGGTTTTTGCTTCGGGTATTGGCGCGCGCGGAAACAATGCTATCGGAACGGGCGCAGTGGGCGGATTGCTTATCGGTACCATATTCGGGGTGTTTGTAATTCCTATTCTGTACATCTTTTTCCAGTGGTTGCAGGATAAAATGAATAAAACCCCAGATACTTTTGTCAAGAAAAATGAAATTGAAAACTAAAAGAAATCACACCATGAAAATTATAAAAGGAGTTGCATTAACTCTCGTCTTTTTGTCGCTTCAATCTTGTTTTGTGGCGAAGGATTACGTTAGACCAGAAATGGATTTGGAATCACAAAACTTCCGAACCGACCAATTGCCACAAGATAGTTTGACTATGGCAACCGTGTCTTGGAAGGAAATATTCACAGATCCAATTCTTCAAAATTATATTGAGGAAGGCCTGAAAAATAATATTGATATTCGGGTGGCGCTTCAGCAAATCCAAATGGCGGAAGCATACGTTCGTCAAGGAAAGGCAGGTTATTTTCCAACCTTAAGTGGAAATGCAAGAGTGACCCATCAAGAATTTTCACAGGGAAGTCAGTTTGGAGCCCAATTTTCACAATTAACGCAATATGAGTTAAGCGGAAGTCTTTCTTGGGAAGCCGATATTTGGGGAAAAATTAGAAGCAATGATCGCGCTTTTCAAGCTTCCTATTTGCAAAGTGTTGCAGCGCACCAAGCCGTAAAAAGCAGGTTGATTGCAAATATTGCTTCAATTTATTATCAATTATTGGCTTTGGACGAACAGATTCGAGTGACCGATGAAACAATAGAAACCCGCTCCAAAGGCTTGGAAACCACGCAAGCCTTGAAAGAAGCCGGCAATGTTACCGAGGTAGGTGTAAAACAGACCGAAGCCCAACTTTATACTGCGCAGGGTATTTTAATCGATTTAAAAAACCAAGCACGCTTATTGGAAAATACAATGTCCATTTTATTGGGAAGCGCACCACAGGAAATTACACGTGGCGAATTGGAAAATCAAGTCATTTCTACAACTTTAAACACGGGAGTTCCCGCACAATTATTACGTAATCGTCCCGACGTAATTGCGGCTGAATATAGTTTAATGAATGCTTTTGAACTTACAAATGCCGCCCGCGCAAATTTCTATCCGTCGTTAACGCTTTCCGCCACGGGAGGATTTCAAAATATTGAAATTGATAAACTTTTCAGTGCCAATTCGCTTTTTGCAACTTTAATTGGCGGCTTGACGCAGCCTATTTTCAACAAACGTCAAATCCGCACCCAATATGAAGTTTCACAGGCCCAACAGGAACAGGCGTATTTAAATTTTAGGCTCGCCATTATTACCGCGAGCAAAGAGGTTTCGGATGCCCTATATAGTTATAAGGCTTCCACCGAAAAAATTGAAGTAAACCAAAAGGAATATGAGGCCTATAATTTGGCGACCGGTTATTCCGAAGAGCTTTTGGACAATGGGATTGCCAATTATTTGGAAGTATTGAACGCACAGGAAAACGCACTTAATTCCAGCCTTAATTTGGTGAATGCAAAATATAACCAACTGCAGTCCATCGTAGATTTATACGAAGCCCTTGGCGGCGGTTGGAGATAAAATTTTTATAGTTGGTTAATAGTTGATTGATTTCTGCCTCGGTTTTTTCTGGGGCAGATTTATTTTTTATCGGTTTCGCCCAACATTTCAGTGCAACTTATTTCCTATTTTAGTGCGATGGGAAATTTTCGCGTTGCAATTATTCTTTTACTTTTCGCCTTTATTTCCTGCGAAGAAAAAACCAATGAAACGATTTTATTGAATGATGGCTGGCAATTTTCCGAAGCAGAAAAAAATGAATGGAAATTTGCCGAAATTCCCGGAACTGTTCAAGCAGATTTGTTGAGGTTAGGCGAAATTCCCGATCCATTTTTGAAAAATAACGAAGATTCCATTCAATGGATTTCTACTAAAAATTGGCAGTATAAAAAGCAACTTTCTGTTTCCGAAGAAAGCTTAAAAAGAGAAAAACATTTTCTGAATTTTGAAGGATTGGATACGTATGCTTCGGTTTTTTTGAACGATAGTTTGATCCTTTCAGCAAACAATGCGTTCCGAAATTGGGAAGTGGAAGTAAGTGAAATTTTAAAAACTGAAAACGAACTTTTGGTGGTTTTCAAAAGTCCAGATTCCATTGAAAAAAGTGAAGCTGAAAAATTGAATTACAAACTTCCCGAAGGCAACCGAGTTTTTACCCGAAAGCCACAATATCAGTACGGTTGGGATTGGGCGCCAAAAATCAAAACAATTGGAATTTGGCGAAATGTTTCATTGCTGAGTTATGATGTTGCAAGATTAAAAGACGTTTTCATTGAAACAAAATCCATATCAGATACTGTGACCGAAATAGTTGCAAAATTTGAAATGGAAACAGTAAAAGAGGAAGAAATCACACTGAAAATCACCAATAAAAATACTTCGGAAACCTTTTCTTCGACCTTCAAAACCAAAGCTGGACAAAGTATATATCAAATTCCTTTCAAAATAAAAAATCCCAAACTTTGGTGGACATACAATTTGGGCGAGCCTTTTCTATATGACATTCAAGTTGAATTGATTCACAACGGAACTATTTTGGAAACCCATTCAAAAAAACTCGGTGTTCGTTCCATAGAATTGGTTACCGAAAAAGATTCCGTCGGCGAGAGTTTTTACTTCAAATTGAATGGAAAACCGGTTTATATGAAGGGCGCAAATTACGTTCCGCAACAATTATTTCAATTAAAAAATAAAGAAGAAAAGTATAAAAAATTGATTGCTGATGTTGCCGAAGCAAATATGAATATGCTCCGTGTTTGGGGTGGAGGAATTTACGAAGACGACTATTTTTACCAGCTTTGTGACGAAAAGGGAATTTTGGTTTGGCAAGATTTTATGTTCGCTTGCGCGATGTATCCGGGTGATTCTAATTTTTTGAAAAGCGTAAAACAGGAGGCTATTCAAAATGTCAAAAGATTGCGAAATCACCCAAGTATTGCACTGTGGTGTGGCAATAACGAAAGCAGCGAAGGTTGGCACCGCTGGGGCTGGCAGGACGATAAAAACGAAACTCAAAAACAGGAAATTTGGGAAAGTTATTATGCGGTATTTAATGATATTCTTCCGAAAGTTGTGGATAGTTTAAGTCCGAAAATAAGTTATTGGGAAAGTTCCCCAAAGTACGGCCGTGGCGACAAACGCTACCAGTTTGAAGGCGATGCGCACGATTGGTGGGTGTGGCACGACGGCTATCCTTTTGAGCATTTTGAGGAAAAAGTGCCGAGATTTATGAGCGAATTTGGGTTTCAGTCTTTTCCGAATGTCGAGACAATTAAATATGCCACGGGAAGAAATTTTGTTGAATTAAATGATCCACTTTTTGCAAACCATCAAAAACATTCACGAGGTTTTCAGATTATTGAAGATTATATGGCGCGCGATTTTCCCGTTCCACAAAACGCTGAAGATTATGTTTACGTGAGCCAACTTTTGCAAGCTTATGGAATTACCAAAGGAATCCACGCCCAGCGCCGTGCAAAACCATATAATATGGGCACGCTTTATTGGCAGTTGAACGATTGTTGGCCATCCGTTTCTTGGTCAAGTATTGATTATTTGGGGAATTGGAAAGCCTTGCATTATCAAGCAAAAAAGACTTTTGAAAACGTATTGATTTCCACGGAAGAAAAGAATGATTCGCTCAATATTTTTTTGATGAATGATACTTTTGAAAAGATTGAAGATTCGCTGTCTTTGAAGTTGATGGATTTTGACGGAGATGTAATTTATGAAAAACAACTTTCAGCTGAAAGCCCTGAAAATAGGAGTAAAGTACTGTTTTCAATTCCCCTGAAAACCTTGAAATTTGACAGAGCCCTTTGTGTTTTAAAAGTGAATTTTGGGAAGACTGAATACTTGCATTATTTTGTAAAACCAAAAGATTTGAAGTTGAAAAACGGGGAAATCAAAATTGAAATCGAA
>DASSWN010000068.1:0-22784 GCA_035704905.1 Flavobacteriaceae bacterium | reverse complement strand
CGTTTTGAGCATTAAAAAAGACCAAAACAAATAGATTTGGCCTTTTCTTTATATTCGGAAGTTTTCTAAGACGGAATTATTTTTTTTCGTATGCGGCATTCAATTCAGTCAATAGCTCATCTGTAATATCTTCACCTTCTTTGGCGTACATTATATTCGCGGCTTCCGTGGAACCAAAAATGTAAGTATAATTATTCTCCTTTCCGTACTCCGCAACGAAGTCTTTTACAACGGTGATAATGGAATCAATGGCTTTGGTGCTTTGGTCATTCAATACCCCGCCCACCGTTTGTTGTTGTTGGCGCAATTCTTGTTGCTTGGTCATTAAAGCGTTTTCTTTTTCCTGACGCTCAGAAGCCGACATATTTTCCGCGGCAGCCTGATAGTCTTGAACTTCTTTTTGGAAACCCATCGCCAAGGAATCCATCAATTTTTTGATTTTGTCCGATTTTTTGGTGAATTTGGCTTCGGTGTCCTTCATTCCTTTGTATTCCTGAATCAATTTTGTATTGTTTACGTAGGCGGTTTTTTCTTGGTTGCAAGAAATTAACAAACCAGCCCCGACAAGAAATAGGCTCAATTTTTTCATTTTGTTTTTCATTTTTGGCAAATGTATAGAAAGTAAACGGAATTCCTTAATTCTGAAATTTGTTTTTTCCAAATCTGTTTTCCATATCTAGGTTTTAGAAATCCAATTGTCCGGTGGCATCGGGTTCTTCCTGCTCAGCTGGTTCATCATTGTCGGAACAATTAATATCGATGGTCAGATGTTCCGGTCGTTCAAATTCTTCTTTCGAAATATGCAAACTGTCGTTGGCATATAATTTCTTCATATAAACCGCCCAAATAGGAAGAGCCATTGTCGCGCCTTGACCATAGGCTATGGTTGGAAAATGAACCGCGCGGTTTTCACCACCTACCCACACACCGGTCACCAAATTTGGAACAATTCCCATAAACCAACCATCGCTCTGGTTCTGGGTGGTTCCTGTTTTTCCAGCGATGGGATTTTGGAAATCGTACGGATATCCGGTTACAACACCTCGTTGGTAGGCAGAAGAAGTGGCACCGGTTGTTCTCAGCCGGACGCCTGAACCTGCTTGGGTTACGCCTTCCATTAAATTAATGGTTACATAAGCCGATTCTTCACTCAGAACATCGCGGCTTATTGGGGTGTTTTGATAAAGCAAAGTGCCGTTTTTATCCTCGATGCGGGTGATCATTACGGGTTCAATATAAACTCCCTTGTTAGCGAACGTGCTGTAAGCGGCCACCATATCAAAAACGCTAATGTCCACCGTTCCCAGTGCAATGGCGGCAACGGCAGGCATATTTTCGGTATCCACTCCCAAATCTTCCACAAGGTTGAGCACCAATTCCGGGCCGGTTTTGTCCATCAATCTTGCCGTGATTACATTTATCGATTTTGCCAAGGCTGTTTTCAGGGTCATCATGCCGCCATAATCGTTGCCGGCATTGCTCGGTGTCCAATCTTTCGAAACGCCATGTCTTCCGGCGGGAATTGTGAATTGCGTGTTGGGCAACTGATAACAAGGTGAAAGATGCAATTGATCAATGGCCGTGGCATACACGAAAGGTTTAAAGGTGGAGCCAACTTGTCGTTTTCCCTGTTTTACATGATCATATTTGAAGTGCCTAAAATTTATTCCACCTACCCAAGCGCGAACCAAGCCGGTTTGCGGTTCCATGGACATCATTCCGGTATTCAAAAACGATTTATAATAGAAAATTGAATCCCGAGGTGTCATAGTGGTATCAATAGTTCCTTTCCAAGAAAAGACCTGCATTTCTCGCGACTCGTCAAAAGAGGCTAAAATTTCTTTTTCGGATTTCCCTTCGGCTTTCATTTTCTTCCACCGCGAACTGTTGTGAATGTCGCGAAGAATAATTCGTTGAATTTGTTCTTTATCAATTCCCCGGAAAGGTGCCGTTGGGTTCTTTTCATTTTGCCTGTTGAATTCCTTTTGCAAATTAGCCATGTGCATGGCAACCGCTTCTTCCGCATACTGTTGCATGCGCGAGTCGATGCTTGTATATATTTTCAAACCATCCCTGTACAAACTATATTTTTCGCCATTTGGTTTCGGATTTTCTTCAATCCAATTTTTCAAAAAACTTTGTAGATAGGCGCGGAAATATGTTGCCAATCCATCATCATGTTGCTCCGGTGAAAAATTCAGTTTTATGGGAAGCGATTGCAATGAATCTTTTTCTTTTTCGGTAAGAAAGTCGCTTTTTTCCATTTGCATGAGAACAATATTTCGGCGTGAAAGCGCATTGTCTTTGAATTGTTCCATTCTAGGGTTAAAAAGCACCGGATTTTTCAACATGGCAACCAAAACAGCCGATTCTTCCACTTTTAAATCTTTGGGTTCCTTTCCGAAATAAATTCTGGAAGCAGAGCGGATTCCATCTGCATTGTAAACAAAATCGAATTTGTTCAAATACATGGTTATGATTTCCTTCTTGGTATATTGCCGCTCCAAACGAACCGCAATCACCCATTCTTTTACTTTTTGAAAAACACGTTCAAACTTATTGGAGGTATAATTGTCAGTAAAAAGCAATTTTGCCAGTTGTTGCGTGATGGTGCTTGCGCCGCCTTCGGTTCCGAGAAAGACAACGGCACGCAAGGTTCCCCACGGATCGATTCCCGAATGGTTGTAATAACGCACATCTTCGGTGGAAACCAAGGCATGAATCAAATTTTGAGGAAGATCTTCATATTTTACGGGCGTTCGGTTGTCTTTGAAGTATTTGCCCAAAGTTTCGCCATCTGCCGAAAAAACTTCGGTGGCTACATTCAGTTCCGGATTTTCCAATTCTTCGAATTCAGGCATCTTCCCAAATGCGCCCCAACTGGCGAGAAGGAACAGAGAGGCAAAAATGAATATTCCAAAAAAGAACAGCCCCCAAAACCACCGAATATATTTTCCGAACTCATTTTTTTCGGAAGCTTTTGCTTTTGAATTTTTCGTTGCCATGAATTGTACGCTTATTGTTTGCTTTTTTCTATTCGGAACCCAACCTCGGTGATTCCTTCCAGATTATCGATACCATTAACCTTGCCGTTTTCGCGCATGGCTTGTCGAATAGTAATTTTATAGGTTCCAATTTCGGGGAAACGCACATTTTCTTTGTACCACAATTTATTTTCTTTCATATCGGAAAAACCTTGCCCCATCCATTCGCCGTTCGGGTAGGCCATTTCATATTCCAAGGTATCCGTAATAATTTTTCCTTGCGGGAAATGCATTTCAGTAATCAGAAAAAGGTTGCTGTACGCATAATCATTGTTGTTCCGAATATTGATAAAAAGGTCATAGACTTTTGACGTATCGACCTGTTTCACTTCAAAATGAACAATCGAATCTTGGTTCCACCCGTTCGGCAAAGATTTGTATTCATCGAACACTTGTTTGGAATCGCAGGAAACCAGCAAAATACCAAAGATAAGCAGTAGCCCGAAAAAATGTTTATACATTGCTTTGTGGTTTTTTTCTTCTTTTTTTGTTGGGCTTTCTCTTTTTGTTCCGACCGCCTTTGGGTTTGTCGAAGCGCGTTAAACTATCCTGCCCAACTACATTTCCGAAATTCGATTTCGCTTTTTCAACTTCTTGGAAAGCAAATTCTTCCAGACTTGCAACCGGTTTTTTGTCTTTTGCGGCTTGGATAATTTCTTTCGTTTGAGCTGTGGTCAGTTCGTGCCAATTAGACCATTCCCCTTCGTAGGCGTACCACAAAAGTCCCTTGAAAATATCGGTTTTTTGGCAAACCGCGGTTCCTTTTTGGGTTTGTAATTTAGCATCTTGCTTCGGAAAATCTTTGAGCGCATCCAAATAGGTATCCAATTCATAATTCAGGCAGCATTTCAATTTTCCGCACTGTCCGGCCAATTTTTGCGGGTTCAAGGAAAGTTGCTGGTAGCGTGCCGCTGAAGTGCTCACCGATCTAAAATCGGTCAGCCAAGTGGAGCAGCAAAGTTCGCGTCCGCAGGAACCAATTCCCCCCAATCGTCCGGCTTCTTGCCGAAATCCAATTTGGCGCATTTCAATTCGTGTTCGGAATTCGTGTGCGAATTCTTTGATCAATTGCCGAAAATCCACACGATCTTCCGCAGTATAATAAAAGGTTGCTTTCGAACCATCGCCTTGAAATTCGATATCGCTGATTTTCATTTTTAGTTTTAGCCGAATGGCAATTTCCCTGGCCCGTACTTTCATCCGCTCTTCCCGATCGCGCGCTTCTTGCCAGACATCGATATCCCTTTGGGTTGCTTTTCGGTATATTTTAAGCACTTCGGCACTTTTTGGCCGTACTTTTTTCTTCTTCATTTGCACTTTCACCAGTTCTCCAACGAGGGAAATTACCCCCACGTCATGACCGCTTGAAGCCTCGGTTGCGACCACATCGCCGATACTTAAACTGAGGTTTTCGGTGTTTTCGAAAAAATGTTTTCGTCCGTTTTTAAACCGAACTTCCACATAATTGAATGGTTCTTGTCCCGCAGGCAGCTCCATATTTGCCAACCAATCAAAAACGGTGAGTTTGTTGCATCCGTCGGTTCCGCATGTTCCGTTGTTCTTACATCCTTTAGGCTGGCCGTTTGTTCCGGTCGCGCAGCTTCCACATCCCATATTTTATATATATTGAAATGGCATGACTTTGAAAAACAGGTCGATACCATTGGAAATTAATGATTTCTTTTAAAACGTAAATATAGGGATTATTATTTTTGGATTTGTGCCGTGAAGGATTGGTGAATTTGTGACCAGATTAATTGTGAATAGGCAGGATTTTTATTGGACCATCAATTTACTTTCACAGCTTCCGAACATCGCTTTTTTCCAGCCAACCTTCTTTTCCATCGGAAAGTTTGATTTCGAACCAGTCACCAAATGATGCTATTATTCTCACTTTTGTTCCTTCGTGCAGCAGAAAAACCTGATCGCTTCTCGAATTTGGCTCTGAATTAACGGGTGCTTCCTCAGAAAAAACAATGGCATACTGTGTGTTTTCCTGAATATTCACGCGAATATTGGCAAAAACTACCGAAACGATTCCAAAAGCAAAAAACAGAAATGCCAATCCAAAAAAGAGTCTTTTTCTAGCGGAAGAACTTGCGAAATAATATGCCAAAATAAATACAGCAAAAAGCACAGAGCAGCAAACCGCGGCCCACCCCCAAATATCAGCATCAAAACTGGAAATCAGTTGATGCATCCATTCTGAAAATCCTGTTTTTGGAACCGTATCGATTGCATCGATCGTCATTTTTTGGGCAAATGCCAAGTTGTTCAAAACATCTTCATCATTGGGCTTCAACTGAAGGGCTTTTTCATAATAATAAATACTTGGCGCGATATGGTTCAATTTGTAATGCGCATTTGCCAAATTGTAATACAAAGCCGCTGAAGTTTCGCCGTTTGCCAAAATTTTTTCGTAGTCCTGAATGGCACTTTGATAGTCGCCCGAAGCATAAGCTTTTGTTGCCTGATCGAACAAATTTTGGTTTTGGGCGAAAAGGCTTCCCCAGAAAAGAACAAGTATGTAAACTAACTTTTTCATTTTGAAATTTGTTTGTCCAAATGCGAAATTACGCTTGCCGCGCGTTGGTATTCTTCCCGCATTTCCACTTGCGAACTGGGGGCATAACGGGCATACTCACAATTTTCCAATAAAGCGATGAATTCTTGGCTTGTTTCTTCTTGGGCCCCGCGTTCCAGCAATAGCTCTTTAATATTGGTTTTGCTCATTTCTGAAGTTTGTATATGCAATTTGGCCTTCAAATAATTATGCAAAGCCAATTCCAGGGCTTCATAAAATGCTTTTTTATTGCCGAGGTTTTTCTTTGCTGCGGAAAGATATTTGCGTGCTAATTTGTCTGCTTTTTTGAGCCTATTTCCGGTAATGTCGCCTGCTTTTTCGCGATACTTCTTTCCGAAGAAAATGATAAAGGGAATCAACACCAACGGGGCAATAAGTAAAATCCAAAAAAGTTTGCTTCCAAAAAAATGCTTTTCCTTCAGGGGTTTTAAATTCGCATCAAGCTTAATATATCGAAATTGATTGGCTGCAACTATAGGCTGTTTGTTGGAAGCTTCCGAAAGATTATTTCCCACAGCGAGTGGAATTTTCGGCCCAGCTTCCACATTGAGCACTATTTCTTCCGATTTCAAGGTTTTATAACTTGCCGTTTCGGGATCGAAATAGGAAAATTCCAAAGGTGGAATTGGATACTTTCCTTTCGCCCGGGGAACCACTGTATAAGAATCGGTTATGTTTCCATACATTCCATTCAAATTGGTGCTGACATCTTCGGAATGTTCCGGATCGTACAATTCCAATGCACTTGGCACGGTCAATTTCGGCAAATCGAATAATTTTAAATTTCCCTTTCCAGAAACTTCAACATCTATTCGCAAAGATTCCGAAGCCTTCAATGTTCTTTTTGAAGGGGAAACTTTGAATTCAAAATCACCTACCGCTCCTGTGAAACTAGTAGGTTTGCCCTGATTGGGCAAAGGTTTGACAGAAATACTTTGACCACCGGCGGCGATAATTTTGTCGATGCGTTCATATTGCCGACGGCCAAAAATATCGAACTTATCGGTCGGTACATCAACGGTCACAGATAGGCGCAAAGGTTCCATTTCCAATTTGCCGGTCTTTTGTGGATAAAGAACGGTTTTTCTTAAAACTACGTAGCGATAAGCTTCACCTTTGTACATGCCTTGTTTGGGCTGCAACCGGTTGATGTCGATGTTTTGGCTCCAGAAGTCGGCGTAGGTCGGATTGTCTATCGGACGCCAGTTGCTTACACTGATTTGCGGACTCACATATAATTTGTAAACCACGGTGATACCTTCATTTAAATAAGGGCTGGTGTCCGAAATTTCGGCGACCAAATGAATATTCTCCGAGGCAACGCTTTCGGCACTGTTTCCTGTATTTGGCGAGGCCACCGCAGCTGATACCATTATTTCAATGGGAGTGGTTTTATATACTTTTCCGTTTATGGTTATTTCGGCTTGGCCAATGGTGAATTTTCCGGTTTGGTTGGGCTGCAAATAGTAACTATAGGTTTTTTTGTAAGAACTTCTTCCATTGATCCAAGTATTGCTGATGGATTGATTTGGGCCGGCAACGACCGTAAAACCAGTGAATGGAGGCGGATCGAAATTATCGCCGTCTTGGTTCATGGTGAAATCAACGCGCAAACGTTCATTAACGCCCAATTTTGTTTTGCTTGCATCTGCGGTAAAACTTACTTGCGCATTGGCTATGGTCGCGAGGAACAGAAACAGCGGAAATATGACCGATTTTAAATTCATTACCAATCTTTTTCGGTATTTGTTTTTACACCCTTGGATTTCTGGGCGTTGATTTTTTGTTGCACTTCTTGTTCTTGGTTTTTCATTGCTTCCAGCAAATTTTTAATTTGCTGTTGCGACATTTGTCCCGGCGCAGGTTTTGGTTGCTGCGGTTGCTTTTCTTTGGGTTTTTCCCCTTTTTCCCCTTGATCCTGTTGGTCTTTTTGCTTTTTGTCTTTTGGTTCTTCTTTTTTATCTTTTTTCTTATCGCCGGAATCTTCCTTGTTTTGATCCTTGTTTTCCTTTTTCTTTTCGTTCTCTTTTTTGTTTTCTTTTCCTTCCGAATCGTTTTTCTTGTCGTCTTTTTTAGGATTGTTTTTGTTTTGTTTTTGTTCTTTTTCCAACAATTCTTTTGCCAGCGCCAAATTATAGCGCGTTTCGTTGTCGGTCGGATCGTTTCGCAGCGCGTTTTTGTAGGCCTCCACAGCAGCTTTGTAATTTTTTTGCTTCATGAAAGCATTTCCTTGATTGTGAAATGCGCGGTGTTTCAATTCTTTCTTTTCCGAAGTTTTTCCGGCACCGGCCAATTTTCTAACTGCTTCCGACGCCTTGTTTTTTTGGTAATACAAGGTGCCCATATTGTACAGCGGAACAGCGTTTGATGTGTCCAATGCCGCTGCCTTTCGATAATTGGCTTCTGCAAGTGGAAAATTGTTTTCGGCCAAAGCTTCTTCAGCTTCTTGCATGTACCGATTGACTTTTTTGTCTATTTTTTTGGAATCTTTTTCTTGTGCGGAAAGAATACCGAAAGAAAAAAACAGCATCAGAAAGAAAACCTTCCGCTTCGTCCGATTCAACATAAAATTCATATCCCCAAGTTTTATATCATTTAAATAGACTTTCAATCTTCATTGAACAGGTCTAGTTTTTTCAACCATTCTGTTCTGCGTTCCAACAAAAACAATTCCAAAAATAAGAATAGGATGCCAAATCCCAAAAACCACTGAAACTGGCTTTTATAACCCGCATATTGTTTGGATTCGAATTCGGTTTTTTCAACATTTTGAAGAATTTCTTCCACCTGCTTTGTTACTTCTGAAGTAACTGCGCCGTATAAATATTTGCCTTTGGTATCTGACGCAATTTCCCGTAAGGTTTGCGGTTCGAGTTTTGTAATGACCGTTTCACCTTCATTATTTTTCAAATAGCGCACGGTTGTTCCTCTGTTTTTAATTGGAATCGGGCCGCCTTTGGTTGTCCCCAGACCAATCGTATAAATTCGAATTCCATTTTCGGAAGCTTTTTCGATGATTTCATCGATTCCGCCTTCGTGGTCTTCACCATCACTTAAAATGAAAAGTAACCGGTTGGTGCGGCTTTCATCGTTATAATAGGTCATAGCCAATTCAACTGCTTCTTTTATGGCGGTTCCTTGGCTCGAAACCATATTCGTGTTCATGCTTTGCAGGAACATTTTGGCGGTTCCATAATCGGTGGTGATCGGAACTTGCGGAAACGCGCTTCCCGCATAACCAATTATTCCCACACGGTCGCCCTTTAGATTATTGATGATTTCGGTTACCAAACGTTTTGCTTTTTCCAAACGATTTGGTGCAATATCTTCTGCCAACATACTGCGAGAAACATCGATAGCAAAAACAATGTCCACGCCTTTGCGTTTTACGGTTTCCAGTTCCGTTCCAATTTTGGGGTTCACCAAAGCCAAAATGAAGCAGGCCAAAGCGAGCAAAAATAAAAATATTTTAAGGCTGCTTTTAAAAACGGATTTATCCGGACTTAGTTTTTTCAGTAGATCGGCATCGGCAAATTTTCTCTGTGTGCGCTTACGCCACCAGAGCATCCAGAAGAAAAGCAGCAAAACCACCGGAATGGCGAGCAACAACCAAAAATATATTTTCTCTTCAAAAATAAGCATGGATCATGTTTTTTTGAACCTATTTCAAATTTTTATTCCACCGTGTCCCGTGTCATGCTGAACTTGTTTCAGCATCTTGTATTTGTACTTTAACAATACACCTAAAAGTGACAAATACCTACAAGGTTTAGGAAACCCTGCCTTGCCGTTTGGCAGGCTTGCAGGATTCGCTTAATAACTCACCACTCACCACTCACCTCTCCTACACAAAACTTCGAAAAAGCGTCAAGCGAAGTGTGACTTCCAACAAAAGGAAGATTCCTGCCAAAAGCACCAAGGATCGAAATTTTTCGTCGTAATTGTAATATTTTGTTTCCTCTATTTTCGTTTTTTCCAATTTATTTATTTCCGCATAAATCGATTTCAATTTTTGGTTGTCGGTCGCCCGGAAATATTGTCCACCGGTGGCATTGGCAATTTGTTTCATCAATTCTTCGTCCATTTCCACCTTTGTACGGGCATATTGAAATTGACCGTTTGGAAGAAGTGCAACCGGGGAAAGTGCTGTGCCGTTGCTTCCAACACCAATTGTATAAACTTTTATGCCGAATTCCACGGCAAGTTCTGTGGCTATTTTCGGATCGATAAAACCGGCATTGTTCATTCCATCGGTCAGTAAAATCACAACTTTGCTTTCCGCCGTGCTGTTTTTAAGCCTGTTCACAGAAGTCGCCAGTCCCATTCCAATGGCGGTGCCTCCTTCTAAAAGTCCGCTGTATTCCACATCAGCCAAAGAACGGAGCACAATGGATTTATCGGTTGTCAAAGGGGTTTTGGTATAACTTTCTCCCGCATAAACCACCAATCCGATGCGGTCGTTCGGGCGGTGTTGAATAAAATCGGATGCCACATTTTTTACAGCCTCCAATCGGTTTGGCTCCAAATCGCGCGCCAACATACTTGCCGAAACATCCATCGCGATCACAATGTCAATTCCGCTCGTGCTTTTTATATGCGTGGACATATCGACGGTTCGCGGGCGGGCCATCGCCGTAATCAACAATGCAAGGGCTATGATTCGGAAGGCGAAAAGTGCATGCCGAAATTTTCCCAAAATACCTGGATTGTTTTTGAAGCCTTGAATACTGGAAATTTTAACTGCTGCTGTTTGCTTGTTCCGTTTCCATATATACCAAGCAATGGCGATTGGCACCAATAAAAACAGCCAAAACCATTCTGGATTTTCAAATGTGAAATTTTCAAACATCAACTACCGGTTTTTTCAAGTTCCACGGAATACTCAACGCGCGAAATAATTTTGTCGGCATATTCATCGTTTTTATTGGCGACCAGCAAAATTTGCTCCGATTTTCCGCCGTGTTCAAAACTTAACAGCACATATTTTTTGTTTTTGGATTTGCCCGAATCGTCAGCAATTGAGAAACTTCCGCTTATCTTTTGACCTTCGATTCCGGCGGCAGTCGTAAATTCTTCTTTTTTTGTGACAATATTTTGTGCGTTCCGAGCTTCCAATGCGGACAATATTTCTTCGGAACTTTCCGCGGTTTTGTTTTGCTTTCTAAAAATACTTAATTGAATATAAAGATCTTCCAAAATATTTCCGCTGGAAAATGTTTCCCCTAGGATCATATTGTTCGGGTTTAGCGCTGAATCCACTTGCCTTACCAAAACTTCCGGAGTTGTGATGGTAATGGATGGATTGCCGTATTCGCTTGTTATCCATTGTCCGTGCAACATTTCTTTGGTGGAATTTCCCATAACCAAATTGGTCATTGCCGATGGACCTTCAATTGCAATAAAAATGGCAACGGCTGCGATAATCACCGCCAAACTTGAAAAAATCCAAGTAAGTTGACGTTTGCGACGTTGTTTTTCCAATAACTTTTGACGGTAAAACTCATCTCTTTGAAGTTCTTCTTCCGTGGGTTCGGGAATTCCTTGTTTGGTGTCGGTAATGATTTTTTCTATACTCGAACGGTCTTCCCTCGCTGTGGAAATTTCGGGTTTGGAACGGGCAAATTTTGCCAAATCGGCACGCTGCAAAATGCGCTCAAAATCGTCGATTATTTTCTGGTCGATATTCAATTTACCGGCGTCTTTTTTGAGTTGCAAGCGCAGAATAAGTTCTTCGGAAGTGCTTTCCATGGCGCGTTCGTCAACTTGTTCATCCAAATAACGGCGCGCGGCATCGGTAAGAATTGAATAATAGGTTTTAATTTCTTGTTCCTCTAAAAGCTTTCCTTCATCCAATTCTTTCAAAGTCAACATGGCTTTTTCAAAAGGAGGGATATTTCGTTGGGCTTCTTCCTTTTTCTTTTTTCTGCGAAAAAGAAGCCAACCAATCCCCAACACAAGAATAATTCCACCCAAAATCCACCAAATCCAGTTTGGAATTTCATAACGTTGCGGAATATCCAAAGGTGGTTTAATGGAATATAGTTTTTGCTTTGTCGTATCGACCAAAACCGGGTTCACCTTCACCTGAAACGAATCGGTAGAAAAGGTTTTTCCGTTGATTACGATTTTTTGGGAAGGAACGGTATAGGTGCCCGAATCGAATTTCGTCAAGGTGTATTTTTTCAACAAACGCTGCAAAGTTGCGGTTTCGGAAGTATCAACCGGAAGAGCATCCACCATCTCCAAAGGAAGAAAGGTTTGTCCTTCGGGAAATATGACCTTGTCGGAAGAATCCGTTTTCACGGAAATACGGTAATCGATTTGTTCGCCTATTTTTATGGAAGCAGTGTCAATGGAAGCCGATATTTCCTGCGAATGCGCATGAAACGAAAGAAAAAAAATGGAAATAAAAAGGCTGTAAGCTGTAGGCTTTATGCGGGACGCCGTTTTAAAATAAAAAAGTGTTTTCCAACTCATAACTCATAACTTAGAAAAGCTATAGGCTTTAGGCTTTAGGCTTTACGCAGAATGCGATTGTGGATTAAAATCAAAATATGTTTTCCAATACATAACTCCAAACTCCAAACTCCAAACTCCAAACTCATAACTCAAAACTCAAAACTACTACGCCCTCCGTTTAAAATATCCCAACAATTTTTTTACGTAATTTTCATCTACCCTCGTGTTTAGCGTTCCAGAACCGCTTCGTCTGAAAACATCTTCAAAATAGCCGGCTCTTTCCCGATAAAACTTGGCATAATTTCGTCGGACCGATTTCGAATTGGTATTCACCAAAATAAACTCGTTCGTTTCGGCGTCTTGCATTTGCACCATTCCCAAATTCGGGATTTCTTCTTCGCGTTGATCGTACACCCGAATTCCGGTTACGTCGTGTTTGTTTCCCACAATCTTCATGGTGCGTTCATAATCGCCAGCCATAAAATCGGACAAAATGAAAACGATTGCTTTTTTCTTCATTACGTTCGACAAAAACTTCAAAGCTTGTGCCAAATCGGTTTTTTTGCTTTTTGGGCTGAATTCGATCAATTCCCGAATTATCCGCAACACATGCGAACTTCCTTTTTTTGGGGGAATATACAGTTCAATTTGATCACTGAACAAAATCAAGCCAATTTTGTCATTGTTTTTGGTGGCCGAAAATGCCAAAGTCGCGGCGATTTCCGTGACAATATCTTTTTTGAAATTTTGCGAGGTTCCGAAAAGTTCCGACCCGGAAACATCGACGAGCAACATCATGGTCAATTCCCTTTCCTCTTCAAAAATCTTCACAAAGGGTTCGTTGTACCGCGCGGTTACATTCCAGTCGATATTGCGCACATCGTCACCAAATTGGTATTGGCGCACTTCACTGAAAGTCATTCCCCTTCCTTTAAAAGTCGAATGATATTCCCCCCCGAAAATATGGTCGCTCAATCGGCGGGTTTTTATTTCGATTTTCCGAACTTTTTTAAGTAGGTCTTTGGTTTCCATTTTTAAAATTCAGAATTCAGAATTCAGAATTCTGAATTTTTAAGGCACTTCGATTTCGTTCACAATTTTATTGATCAAATCATCGGAAGTAATGTTTTCGGCTTCGGCCTCGTAGGTGATTCCAATTCGGTGGCGCAAAACATCGTGCACCACGGCGCGCACGTCTTCCGGAACCACATATCCGCGACGTTTGATGAAGGCGTAACATTTCGCCGCTGTCGCCAAATTGATGCTTCCACGTGGGGAGGCACCGAAACTGATCATTGGTTTCAGCTCTTTCAAATTGTAACGTTCGGGATAACGTGTGGCAAAAATGATGTCGAGGATGTATTTTTCAATTTTTTCGTCCATGTACACATCGCGAACTGCATCTTGCGCACGTTTAATTTGTTCCAAAGAAATCACGGGATTTATATTTTCAAAGGCCCCTTTTAAATTTGCGCGAACAATGTTCCGTTCGTCTTCCAAATTCGGATAATCGATTACGGCTTTGAGCATGAACCGGTCCACTTGGGCTTCCGGAAGTGGATACGTTCCTTCTTGTTCCACAGGGTTTTGAGTGGCCATAACCAAGAAAGGTTGTTCCAAAATAAAGGTTTCGTCGCCAATGGTCACTTGTTTTTCCTGCATGGCTTCCAGCAAAGCAGATTGCACTTTTGCCGGTGCGCGGTTGATTTCATCGGCCAGAACGAAATTTGCAAAAATGGGGCCTTTCCGAATGCTGAAATCATTCACTTTCATGTTGTAAATCATGGTTCCCACCACATCGGCCGGCAATAAATCGGGGGTAAACTGAATTCTACTGAAATTCCCATGAACGGCTTTGGAAAGTGTGCTGATTGCCAAAGTTTTGGCCAAACCAGGAACGCCTTCGAGTAGTATATGCCCTTTTCCCAATAATCCAATCAACAGGCGTTCGACCATTTGTTTTTGACCTACGATCACTTTTTGCATTTCGCGGGAAAGAATATCGACAAATGCGCTTTCACGTTCAATTTTTTCATTTAACCCGGCAATATCGATTGCGGTATTGTTCTCTTCCATAATTTGTGTGGGTTTTCCGAATTTTTTTCACCAGTAGAGTGGCTTGGACAAAAAACGTTGCAAATTGGAAAAAAAGTATGGCAATAGCTGTTAATGATTGGTTAAATCTAAAACAGAAAATGACGCTTGTTGGTTGCTTTCTTCTCTATAATTTTGAAAAAAGTATTATAAAAAAGTGACGGCTTCAACATTGGTAACTTCTCCTGCAACCACTTCTATGTTGGACAAAATAATTGGTGCGGTTTCCAAAGCGGGATCTACTTCAAAAGTAAGTGTATACGTGCCTTCCGGGACGCCGTTCAAAAAATAGATGCCTTCGGCGTTTGTATAGGTAGAAATTTCATTCTCCCCGTTATTGGCGGTTACCAAAACTTGTGTTTCAATGGGAAGCACGATTCCCGTAATTGTCCCGGTTTCGGCATCCAAACTTCCGCGGATGACGGGTTTCAAAAGATATCCGCCATTTCCTTGCTGAACAATGGATTCTCCCACATCGAAATCCAGGGTTAAATTGTACGTATTTCCTGCGATGATTGGTTGATCAATTTGTATTTTCAATCCGGACTGCTGGGCGCTCGGGGTTTGTAACGGATAGGATTCGCCGTCCACCACAATTGTATTTTCGGTTCCCAAAACCAAACGAATTTGATTGATCGTCCCTTCCGGCACATCGTCGTCATCGGAAAGAAGCACGAAATTTCCGCCGGTCAGTTCCAATAAATTATAAACGCCCACGTTCACATCGTCCAAAGAAACTTCGCCTTCATTTCCTTGATATTTGATCAGCACGTCTTGCACGTCAATGTTTACTTCGTCATAATCTCCGGGCGCATCCACCAACTTTACGGTCATTCGTGCATTAGTGTCTTCTACGTTTCCGCTGTCGTCATCATTACTGCACGCAGAAAATGTCATTAGGGAAACCAGCGCTATAATTAAATTAAATTTGTTCAGTTTCATTTTGGGTATTTTGAGGTTTCAAGCAAAGTAACCGCGAAACGCAACCAAATGTCAGTTCATTAGGAATATTTAACCCGCACATTAACCATTTCTTAGGCAAATCGTGTATTTTTAATTTTGAATTCGGTTTCTCATGATCAACAAACGCCTTCTTATTAAAAACTTGCTTGCCCATAGCGATGAGAACAGTTTCTATGACAAAAAGTTAAAACTGAATTTGGGCAATCGGGAAGGGAAAGCAAAGTTTTTAAAACATATTTGTGCACTTGCAAACTCCAATCCGAAGAACAATTCCTACATCGTGATCGGGGTGCGCGACATAGACAATGCCATTGTTGGGGTCGATTTTTTTGACGACAGTAAAATTCAAAATCTTATCAACGCCTATTTAACCAACCCACCACAAGTGCGCTATGAAAATGTTTTGTTTCCACATTTGCCAGACAATAAAGTGTTGGGATTGGTGATTATTGGACCAAATGATGGAAAAATTTGTTCACTCAAGCGGAATATTTGGAAATATTACGGTGGCGCCGTTTTTTTTCGCGATGGAAGCATTAGCATGCCGAAGGTTTTTGATATTGAATTGAAAGATTTGAATTCCGAACAGGTTGCTTCCATCGAAAAACATTCGCAGAATAATGTGGAACTTACCTTGAAAGGCGTGTTCGATTTTATGGAAAAGAGCACCGATTTCAATCCGCAGTACAAGGTTTTCAAAGAATATTTTGTGGTTTGTTGGGCTGGAAAGAAGAAGGTGGCAAAAGAACAAACCTATTATTCCAGGGTGAATATTGAACTCATCAACGAGCAGGTGAAATTATTTTTTTCAGATTTGGACGAGGTGAGTATTTCTTATGATGAAAACTCCTTCAAGATTCTGGAATATGTGCATTTGGGACTGTATGAGACTTATAAGTATTATCCGTTGGAAGAAGTGATCATTCATTTTAAAAACAATATGCATTACGAAATTGAAAACCGAATGGTTTTTGCCCCCCCTCAATTCCGCAAAGAAACCTTGCACCATATTTATAACGGCAACGATGCATTGTTGACGAAATTGGAAAAGAAAATTGGGTTGAAACCACGGGAAGAAAGAGATTTATTGCGACTTCCCGCCACTTATTTGCTTTGCTATTTAAACGGATTCGATGCTGCTATCTCACAATTGGAAACCGCCAAAATCCTGTTGAAAAATCATTCTTCCGAAGCTTATTTACGATATAAAGAAACCATGCGCGTTCTCCGCAAAATTAAATATGACTGATTTGTTTTTTTCGTGCCTAAACCTTAACATTATAGCAGCCTACAGCCTACAGCCTACAGCCTATAGCCTACAGAAGGATTAAATTTAAAATATATTTTTTATTCGCTTCGGGGGTTTTGGAATTTGGGTAAGGTGCCAACCCATCGATTCCCACCGAATTGTTTTTTAAAGAAAAAAGCGGGATTATTTCGGAAGTGGGTGAAATAACCACTTCTTTGGTTTCCAACAATTTTTCACCTTCATAAATTTCCACCAGTACTTTTGCTTCCCCCGCCCAAACACACGTAACATCAACCGGGCAGCGCGAGTCGGAAAGCACTTTTGCAAATTTCACCCATTTGTTTCCAAACCCTATGGTTTCGCCCAGTTTTACCGGACAAATAATTTTTGGCGATTTCACATTTTCAGCGTTTTGCGCATAAAATGTAGGGGTTCCGAAGAAGAAGCAAAAAAGAATGATATAGTTGAGGGCTTTCATTTCAGAATTTTTTTGTGATGAAACTATTTCGAAAGGGGAATTTACTAAAAAAGGCCGACCTTCTTAGGAAATTTAAGAAAAATAAAACATTTGGAAAATCCTTTTTATCCCAAACCTACATCCAGAGTCATCATCAGAATAAACCCGCCGACAAAACCCAACGTGGAAATGTCAGTATAATTGGCCCTTTGCGACTCGGGCACCACTTCTTCAACCACCACAAAAATCATTGCGCCAGCGGCAAAAGCAAGTGCATAAGGCAAAATGGGCTGAAAAGTCAAAACCGCCCAGGCGCCCAAAACCGCCGCAACAGGTTCAACGATAGCGGAAAGTTGACCATAATTAAAACTTTTCCATCGGCTTAAACCTTGTCGCCGCAAGGGCATGGCCACGGCGATTCCCTCGGGAAAATTCTGTAAACCAATTCCAATTGCCAGGGCAACCGCGCCGCCGATTGTTGCCCCGTCAAAACCTGCAGCCACACCGCCGAACAAAACGCCAATCGCCAATCCTTCGGGAATATTGTGCATGGTTATTGCCAAAGTGAGCAAAATTGATTTGTGCCACGGGGTTTTGATTCCTTCTTTTTCGCTTTCCCTGAAATTAATATGTAAATGTGGCAATATTTTATCCAGCGAAAAAATGAATAACGCACCCAAACCGAATCCGATAACCGAGGGAAGAACTTTTTCAAAACTGCTTCCGGAACTCATTTCTATTGCGGGGGCCAACAAACTCCAGAAACTTGCAGCCACCATTACACCACCTGTGAAACCCAACATTCCATCGAAAAAGGCGCGGCTCATGTTTTTGAACAAAAAAACGAAAGAGGCACCCAATGCCGTTACGCCCCAAGTGAACAAGGTGGCATAAAATGCCGCCAAAATCGGATCGATGTTTTCCAAATAATCAATGACCGGATCGAGCATAGTTAGCTTGTTTTTATGAATATGTTATTGGCGGCGAGCGCGGAAATATGCTTTGTTTTGCCATCCATTTTTATGCGTATGGAATGATCGAAGTTTTCCCTTTCCAAGACCGCGATTTCTTTTCCCAAAGTGATTTCTTGTTTGTCCAAATATTGAAGGAAAGAGGCGGAAGAATCTTTTACCCCTGAAAAAATTCCGTTGGCGCCCTCTTCCAATTCAGAAAGAAGCATGCGGTCATTAAAATCGAAATTTCCCTCTGCATCCGGAATTGGGTCACCATGCGGATCGCGTTTCGGATGGCCCAAAAACCTGTCGAGTTCCAATGTCAGTTTTCGAGATTGCACATGTTCCAATTGTTCGGCGACATCGTGGACTTCATCCCAAGAAAAATTCAGTTTTTCTACCAAAAAAACTTCCCAAAGACGATGTTTACGAATAATTTCAAGAGCTTTTTCTTTTCCTTTTTTACTGAGTTTCGCACCTTGGTATTTTTTATAATCCACCAACTTTTTTTGTGACAATTTTTTCAGCATATCGGTCACGGATGAGGGTTTGGTCTCCATTTTTTCCGCTAAGGCGTTCGTGTTCGCGCCTTGTTCAAATTTGTTTTCCAAATGAAAAATGGCTTTCAGGTAGTTTTCTTCCGATAAGGTGGCCATAAAGACGAATTTAGCCGTAAAAATATAAATTAAAGTTGGGTTAAACAAATTTTTAGATTAATCTAAATTTGTGAAAGAACCGAAGTTTGTATCTTATTTAAATTGGTTGACATCGGGGAAGGAGCAAGAAAAAAACAGAGAAATTACATTCCCCGTTCTTTTTGGATTTGTTCGTAAGCTTCTTGAACTTTTGTAAATTTCTCTTGTGCACCCTTTTGATAGGCTTCATCCATTTGCTGTAGTTTGTCCGGATGGTATTTTTTGGCCATTTTGCGGAAAGCGCTTTTTACCTCGGCATCGGTAGCGGATTTATCGATTTCCAAGATTTTATAGGCGGTGTCCGCCGATTTAAAAAACATGGCTTTGATGCTTTCAAAATCTTGCCTTCCCAAGCGCAAATAACCTGCGATTTCCGAAAGTTTTGATACTTCTGCTTCTGAAACAAGCCCGTCGGCTTGGGCTATTGCGAACAAAAAATGAAGAATTTGCAGCCGCACTTCATACCTTGTTCGTTGTTGCAAATAAAGGCCAATGCGCGGGGCCGAAATTTCCCGGTTTTTGATGATTTCATTGAAAGTTCGAAAAGTGGCGTTTGCGCGTTCTTTTCCGTAGGCCTGAACGAAATAATTCCGCACGTACTCCATTTCACGCTCGTTCACTTTTCCATCGGCTTTAATAACCAATGACGCCAATGAGAGCAAATTCAATTCAAAATCACCGGGCGATACCTGCTGTGATTGCTGAAAAACGGTTTGAAATTGTCCGCTTGAAAAATTCCCTTTAATCAAATAGTCAAGAATGTTCCCTAAAATGAACCCCATGATGGCCCCAGGAAAGCGGCCATACATAAAACCTAAAATAGCACCAATCCATTTAATCATTTGGGTTTAAAGTTTCGGGTTCAAAGTTCAACGTTTCGGGTTCAAAGTTTTGGATTAATCAATTTTGTCAAATCCGGTATATGGCTGCAAAACTTTTGGGATTTCAATGCCATTTTCCTTTTGATAATTTTCCAAAATTCCCGCCAAAACCCGGGGCAATGCCAATGAACTGCCGTTTAAAGTATGCACCAGTTCCTTTTTGTTCATTTTATTTTTATACCGAATTTTCATTCGGTTGGACTGGAAAGTTTCAAAATTGGAAACAGAAGAAATTTCCAACCAGCGGTCTTGGGCTGTGGAAAACACTTCGAAATCATAAGTCAATGCCGATGTAAAGCCCAAATCGCCACCGCATAACCTCAAAATCCGGAACGGTAATTTCAATTCGCGCAAAATTCCTTTCACATGTTCCACCATATTTTCCAAGGTTTGGTACGATTCTTCAGGTTTCACCAAGTTCACCAATTCCACTTTGTCGAATTGATGTAAACGGTTCAAGCCGCGAACGTGCGCGCCATACGAACCGGCTTCACGTCGAAAACATGGAGTAAAGGCCGTGCAGGAAATGGGCAATTGATTTTCGTTCAATAAATTTCCTCGGAACAAATTCGTGATGGGAACTTCCGAAGTTGGGATCAAATACAAATCGTCTTCACCAACGTGGTACATTTGCCCTTCTTTGTCCGGCAATTGGCCTGTTCCCAAGCCCGACGCTTCGTTCACCATTAGCGGAACCTGATACTCCTCGTAACCCGCAGCAATATTTTTGTCCAAAAAATAAGCGATCAAGGCACGTTGCAGCCGAGCTCCTTTTCCTTTATAAACCGGGAAACCCGCTCCGGTAATTTTATTTCCCAGTTCAAAATCGATCAAGTCGTATTTTTTTGCCAATTCCCAGTGAGGAAGGGAATTTTCAGACAAATCGGGAACATCGCCTTCGCGGAAAATTTCCTCGTTGTCTTCTTCCGAATTTCCAGCGGGAACGGAATCGTGCGGAACGTTGGGGACCGTGTATAACAGTTGTTGCAGTTTTTCGGAAATTTGACTGAAGGCTTCGCCCAATTTTTTGGAATTTTCTTTCAGTTCCGAGGTTTTTGTTTTTAGGGAATTGGCTTCATCGTGTTTTCCGCTTTTGAAAAGATTGCCGATTTCCTTTGAAATCTTGTTCGATTCTGCCAAGATCAAATCAAGTTCAGTTTGCGTGGCACGACGGGTTTCGTCCAAGGTCAAAATTTCATCGAAAATGGCTTCCGCGTCAAAATTTCTTTTTTTCAAACCAGAAAGGTAGGCTTCTTTGTTTGCACGAATGTTTGTGATCTGTAACATATTGCAGCTTTTTCGGAACGCAAAAATAACAAAGCCGATTGGTTATTCATCGAATTTTGACGGCAAAATCAGTGCAACCCGTGGGAAAGGGTGCAACCCGTGGGAAGCCGCACACCACAGCAGCCCTTATGAAGTTGAACTCTTTAATCATTTATCCAATTTCGAAGGCAAAATCCATTCGTTGTGAAAGAAATAATGCCATTCGGCTTTGGCCATATCCACATTTGGATCGATAAAGGTTCGCATTAGCCTGCCGTTGACACTGACTCTGCAATCGACATAAATTTCGATTTCCTCGCCTTTATCGGTATATTTACTTTTTAAATGTTGGCAGAACTGCCACAGAATATCGGGTTTGTCGCCAACAGCCCGAACCTGTTTTGGGGTCAAATAATCGCTTAAACGAACTATTTTGGTTTCCCCTTTTTCTTTGTTAATAATTTTTATACGACTTCGTCCATATTTGTTCCGAAGCATCATCCGCCAACTGAGCCGATGCCCTTCTTCGGTCCACAAAACAGCATCTTTTATGAACCAATGCCTCAGTGGCAGCGCGATTTGAACCACAAACCATATCCCTAAAAAGGTGATGAGCAGATTTTTATAATTGGGAATGATTACTTCTCCTTCCGAATAATATTTTTTTCCTGAAAGAAAACGTTTATGAACCGTTTTTGTAGGGAAGAAGAACAAGAAAAACGCCAAAGATAAATAGGGGAAAATCCCGATTTGGAATACGATGCTATTGAACAAATGAAAAAATATTGCCAAAATGAACATTGGGAACCGCGTTTTTTTCCACAGCATGAGTGGCACAATCAGCAGGTCAAACAAAATAGCGAAATAGGTCATGAATGTTTGCGCCCATTTTTGTGTAAAAACTTCCCCGATCAACCAAAAATCGGATTTACTGCTTAAAAGTAATTTTCCTACAGTTCCATCCATCCAGTCCGGATAAATTTTCGCGCCGGCGGCAAAAGTGTACACAATACCAAGTTGAAAAACAATGAACAACCAAATCCATTGCGGCATAGAAATTTTTTGCAGATTTGGATTTTTCCGAACATCTATAGATAAATACCGGTGTGCCGGGGCAAAACACATGAAAATACAAATGAGGATCAACAGATAGTAATGATTGTTGTAAGAAGTTTTTTGCATCAGATAAACGCAGGTCCACATCAGGGTGAACGCAATGATACTGAAACGATATTTGAAACCGATCATCACAAAAATCCCGAAAATCCCCATTAGAATGAAATAGAAATACATTCCGTTGCCGGGAAGTGGTTGCAGAAAATCAAATCCTATAAAATTGAATGTAAATTGCGGTTCGATCAAAACCCGCCGAACCCAACCTGTAAAGATTGCGCCCCAGGTTTCCAAGGTAATGAGCAAACCAAAACAAACCCGGAAAGTAATCAGTCCGCTGTTATCGATTTGTTTAAAAAGGAATTTATTCAGCATTCTCGGAAGGAATTAGTGATCAGTTTCTTTTTCGACCAAGACCGTCAAGACACTGCATAAAATCATGGAGTGAATAAATTTTATTGATTTTCTTTCAAATATTTCAGCGAAACTTCCTTGTCATTTTCCATGGCTGCGGAAAGTGCTTCGAACGATCCGAATTTTTCTTCGTCACGAATTCGTTCCAGCAAATCTATTTGTAAGGTTTTTCCATATAAATCTTTGTTCAAATCAAAAAAATGCGTTTCGATGCTGCGTTTTTTTTCTTTTGAAACCGTCGGATTGGTACCAATATTCATCATTCCGAAGAAAACCTGGTTGTCAATAACCGATCGTACAATATAAACCCCATTTTTCGGGATCAGTTTGTAATTTTCTTCAATATGCAAATTGGCCGTAGGAAACCCGAGGGTTTTGCCCAATTGTTTGCCGGGCACTATTTTTCCTGTCAACATAAATGGGTTCCCCAAATAGGAATTGGCTTTTTTTATATCGCCATTGTTCAGTGCTTTTCTGATTTTTGTGGAACTCACGGCGACTTCTTCAATATCTTGTTTCGGAATTTCTTCAACTTCAAATCCAAATTCTTTCCCGAATTTTTTTAAATCGTTGATGTCGGCCGTACGGTTTCTGCCAAAACGGTGGTCATAG
>DASSWN010000174.1:0-3263 GCA_035704905.1 Flavobacteriaceae bacterium | reverse complement strand
GGTTGCAGGATCCGTTGGCGGAATTGGTGAAAATTGAAGCTAAATCCATCGGCGTTGGGCAATATCAGCACGATGTGGACCAAAGTAAATTGAAAAGTTCGCTCGATACTTCGGTGGAACTTTGTGTGAATTCCGTGGGGGTAAATATAAATACGGCGAGTGTTCCGCTGCTGAGTTATGTTTCTGGAATTGGCCTGAAATTGGCTGAAAATGTGGTGAATTACCGCGAAGAAAACGGCGCGTTTTCTTCGCGCGAAGCAATTAAAAATGTGCCGCGTTTGGGCGGAAAAGCTTTTGAACAGGCCGCCGGATTTCTTCGGATTAAAAATGGTGAAAATCCGTTGGACGATTCTTCGGTGCATCCCGAAAGTTATGCAGTGGTTTCAAAAATGGCGAAAGATGAAGGGGTCGAAATTTCAAAATTGATTGGAAATAAATTACTTCTTCAAAAAATAAATCCGGAAAAATACATTTCAGAAAAAATAGGACTTCCAACTTTGAAAGATATTTTAAATGAATTGGAAAAGCCTGGTTTGGACATTCGTGAAGCAGCAAAAGTTTTCACTTTCAACCAAAATATAAAAACAATCGGTGATTTGCAGGAAGGGCAATTATTGCCGGGAATTGTTAACAACATCACTAATTTTGGGTGTTTTGTGGATATTGGAATTAAGGAAAGTGGCTTAATTCACGTTTCCAATCTTTCGGATTCTTTTGTGAAAGATGTAAACGAACACGTGCATTTGCACCAACAAATAGTAGTAAAAGTTTTGGATGTTGATATTCCTCGAAAACGCATTCAATTGAAACTTCATAAATTATAAAATGCGTTTATTGTTTTCAATTGTTGACTTAAATAATCGACAACGATAATTAAAGATTAATTTTACGGTTTTATTTTAGCTTCAATTTCAATTTTATGACAAAACCGAGAATTGCCCTTGTCATTGGAATAGTTTGTATTTCCATTTTCCCCATTTTGGTAAAACTCAGCTTGTCGCCGGGCGTCATTTCGGCTTTTTACAGGATGGCGATTGCTGCTGCTTTGCTGGTTCCTTTCACTGTTTTAACGGGAAAACTGAAAATACCGTCTTTAAAAATTTTGTTGCTCACGGTTTTGTGCGGTGCCATTTTCGCGGCAGATGTTGCGGTTTGGAACATTGCAATTCAGGAATCCACCGCCACACAGGCCACGTTGCTCACAAATCTTTCACCCGTTTGGGTGGGAGTTGGCGCGTTTTTCTTCTTAAAAAATAAACCGACATTCAATTTTTGGATAGGCACTGCAATTGCCATTTTTGGGATGATTATGTTGGTTGGATTTAGTTTTTTTGTCAATTTGGATTTTGATCTTGCGTTTGTGTTTGCAATACTTTCGGGAATGTTTTACGCCGTTTATATGTTGTTGAGCAAATATGTGCTTTATAAGTTTGAGGTGCTTCCGTTTATAACAATTAGCACACTTTCGTCGGCTGTGTTTCTGGCAATTTTAAGTTATTTTCTTGGCGAACCTTTTTCCGGTTTTAGCAATATGGGATGGATGGTTTTGGTTGTTCAAGGTGTGGTTTGCCAATTGTTGGCGTGGCTACTTTTGGGTTATGCGACCAAACATATGAAGGCAACACGCGTTTCGGTTAGCCTTTTGGGACAAGCAGTTTTAACCACTATTTTAGCGTGGCTTTTTATTGGCGAAGAGATAAGTTTTCAGATGATTTTGGGCGGAGTTATTCTTTTGTTCGGAATTCGGATTACTTTTTATTCGAAGAAATTGGGAGCTAATGCGCTGATTAAAAAATCGAAATTTAAAAAAATTTGATTTTTTACTTTAAGCAATTTACCAATTACAGATACAGCCCCAGTTTTATTTTCCAATACGGTTTTTCCCCTTCAAAATATTCAAAATACGGTTTTAAAGCTTCTGGATTTTCAAGCGTATTTTGCGCTGATTTTACTTGCTGAATTTCTTCGGAAGTAATGAATTGTGAAAAGTCGAATTTGCTTCCCAATTGGTGCATTTTTATGAAATGCCCATAAACCGAATCTTCCGAAAGCCCACGTTTTTCAGCAATTTCTGAAGGAGAATATTTTTCTTCAACAAACATTTTATAGCTTTTTTCGTGCGTTGGAATTGTATTTTCCAAACCGTCCAAATGTCGATTGATCACTTTCAGAAAATCGTCTGCATATTTTTCAAGCTTGGCTTGCCCAACCCCGGAAACCTCAGCAAATTCCTCACGGGTTCGTGGTTTTTTAAATTCCATATCTTCCAAAGTGGCATCGCTGAAAACCACAAAGGCGGGCATGTTTAATTCTTGTGCCAGCTTAAGGCGTAATTCTCTTAGTTTATCAAATAGTTCGGCACGTTTTCGTTGTACTTTTTCTACCGATACTTTTTCTTTTTGTTGGAGCAATGTTGCCAATCGTACTTTTTTTCCTTCAAATAGAACTTTTTTGGCAAATGGTGTAAGCAATAAACGCCCGTTTTCGTGAAAATAAATTTGCAAAACCCCTTGGTTTAAAAGCTGAATTACATATTGTTGCAAATCGCGCCACGAAATATCTTTAGCCGCGCCAAAAGTTTTAATGTTTTGATAGCCTTTCTCAAAAACCTGTGCGTTTTGTGAACCGCGTAGCACGTCCAAAACCATTCCCAACGATTCCTGTTCTTGCAATCTGGCAACTGCGGAACAGACTTTTTGGGCGATGAGCGTGCCGTCAAAATATTTTGGCGGGGTTTTGCAGATGTCGCAGTTGCCGCAATCTTCGGTTATGTGTTCCCCAAAATAGCCGAGCAGCGCTTTTCTTCGGCAGCTCAATGCTTCGGAAAATTGTTGCATTCTTTCAAGTTTTGCCAATTGAAATTCTTTGGTGGTAGCTTCTTCGGCAAATTTCCGAAGCATAATTACATCTGCAAAACTGTAGAATAGAATGGTGTGCGCCGGAAAACCATCACGGCCGCTCCGCCCAATTTCCTGATAATAACCATCAATATTTTTTGGCATATTATAATGGATCACCCAGCGCACATTGCTTTTGTCAATGCCCATTCCAAAGGCAATTGTGGCAACGATTATAGGAGAAATATCGTTGATGAAATTTTCTTGAATTTGGGTTCTTTCTTCGGAAGTCAATCCCGCGTGGTATGCTTCGGCTTTGTAACCTTTTGTTTTTAAAGTTGAAGCCAGTTTTTCGGTGCCTTTTCTGCTTAAACAATATATTATACCGCTTTCATCGGGATGTTTTTTTAGAAAATCGAGAATTTG
>DASSWN010000169.1:0-2707 GCA_035704905.1 Flavobacteriaceae bacterium | reverse complement strand
GGTCACAAATCGTTTTTCCGTAAATCCCAGTCTTTTATTTTTTATTCTTTCTTTCAGCTTAAAATTTTAAGACCACGGCCTAATACCTATATGTAATCCGAGCTTTGGACAAATCGTAGGGGCTCATTTCCAATTTCACTTTGTCGCCCGGCAGTAATTTGATATAGTGCATCCGCATTTTTCCTGAAATATGTGCGGTCACTACGTGGCCATTTTCCAGTTCAACACGAAACATCGCGTTCGATAACGCTTCAATGATTGTTCCATCTTGTTCTATTGCGGGTTGTTTTGCCATTTAATCAATTTAAAATTCAAGATTTAAAATTCAAAATTCTTACTGCTTGCTGCCACTGCCAACTGTGGACTATAAATTATGCCACTGCTTTTCGTTTTCTGCCGGTTTTCATTAAACCGTCATAATGTCGGTTCAACAAATAGGAATTTACTTGGTCAATTGTATCGATAGCCACACCAACCATAATCAGCAAAGATGTTCCTCCAAAAAACAATGCAAATCCTGCTTGCACTCCCAAAAGGGAAACAACAAATGCTGGGAAAACAGCGATTATTGCCAGAAAAATAGAACCGGGCAAGGTAATTTGCGACATAATCCGATCTAAAAATTCACCGGTTTCACTTCCTGGACGAATGCCGGGAATAAACCCACCACTGTGCTTCAGGTCGTCGGCCATTTTATTGGTGGGAACGGTAATCGCCGTATAGAAATAGGTGAAAATGATAATTAAAATTGCAAATACCACATTGTACCAGAACCCGAAAATATCTTGAAAGGCCGCTGCAACTCCTTGTGCCGCATCAGAAGTGGAAAGTCCGGCCACGGTTACGGGAATAAACATTAAAGCCTGTGCAAAGATAATTGGCATTACCCCAGAAGCATTTAGTTTCAAAGGTATGAACTGGCGCGCACCACCAACATTTTTTTGGTATCCGCCGGCCGCGTTTCGCCGCGCGTATTGAACCGGGATTTTTCGAACGGCCATCACCAACATCACCGAGGCAAAAATAATGGCGAACCAGATCACCAATTCAATCAAAATCATAATCAATCCCCCTTGTGATTCAACGGTTCTTGCGAAAAACTCCTGTACAAAAGACTGTGGCAACCGAGCGATGATCCCTACCATAATCAATAAGGAAATACCGTTTCCAACGCCTTTGTCGGTGATTTTTTCACCCAACCACATTGCGAAAATACATCCAGCCGTCAATATGACCACGGAAGAAACAATGAACATGGTGGAGCTTCCCAACAAGAAAGCTTCATTTGGCAACGTGCGGTAAAGGTTGATAATGTACCCCGGACCTTGCACCAAAGTAATACCGATGGTAAGCCATCGGGTAATTTGATTGATTCGTTTTTGCCCGCTTTCGCCCTCTTTTTGTAATTTTTGAAGATAGGGAACTGCTATTCCCATCAACTGAACGACAATGGATGCTGAAATGTAGGGCATAATCCCGAGCGCAAATACGGAGGCATTGGAAAAAGCCCCGCCTGTAAACGCGTTCAACAAGCCCAACAAACCACTATCGGTTTGACTGGCCAAGTTGGAAAGTTGGGACGCATCGATTCCGGGAAGCACAACCTGCGCCCCGAACCGATATACAACCAAGAGCCCAAGGGTCAGGATAATCCTGTTCTTGAGTTCTTCAATTTTCCAAATATTCTTTATGGTTTCGATGAATTTCATTCTTCCTGATTATAGGGTTACCGCTTCGCCACCAGCAGCTTCAATGGCTTGCTTGGCAGATGCGGTGAATTTGTGAGCAGATATGTTCAACTTCGCTTTTAATTCGCCCTTTCCCAATATCTTGACCATTTCATTTTTGCGCGCCAAACGGTTTTCAATCAAAACTTCCATGTCAACGTGGTCCTTGATTCTCCCTTCATCAACAAGGGCTTGAAGAACATCTAGATTAACTACTTGATATTCTTTTCTATTGATATTGTTGAAACCAAATTTTGGAACCCTACGCTGAAGTGGCATTTGTCCTCCTTCAAATCCGATTTTTTTGGAATATCCCGAACGTGATTTCGCACCTTTGTGCCCACGTGTGGCTGTTCCGCCTTTGCCGGAACCTTGTCCGCGACCAATGCGCTTGCCATCGTTTTTAACAGAACCTTTTGCTGGCTGTAAATTGTGTAATTCCATCTATAATGTTATTTTGTTTCCGTGGAAACCAAATGTTGAACTTTGCGTACCATGCCCAATATGTTCGGTGTATCTTCATGAACAACGGTTTGCCCTATTTTTTTAAGACCCAACGCTTCCAATGTGCGTTTTTGGTTTTGCGTGCGTTTGATGGCACTTTTTATTTTCGTTACTTCGATCTTTCCCATCTTGCCTGAATTATCCGTTAAAAACTTTATCCAATGAAATGCCGCGTTGTTGGGCCACGGTTTCTGCGCTGCGCATCTGCAACAAGGCATCGAAAGTGGCTTTTACCACGTTGTGTGGGTTTGAAGAACCTTGGTTTTTGGATAAAACGTCGTGTACTCCAACCGATTCCAATACCGCACGGATGGCACCACCGGCAATTACTCCGGTACCGGTCGCTGCCGGGATTAACAAGACCCGGGCTCCGCCGTATTTTCCTTTTTGTTCATGAGGAAGGGTTCTTTTGTCCAAAGGAATACGAACCAAATTCTTTTTGGCGTCTTCAATGGCTTTGGCGATAGCTTCAGCAA
>DASSWN010000163.1:0-4193 GCA_035704905.1 Flavobacteriaceae bacterium | reverse complement strand
GACAAACTCCTCCCCTTGGGGGAGGCCGGGAGGGGCCTGGACAACCTGGTTTTCGATTTCTTCGATTTCGTTGAGCGAATTTTCAAAAATATGCCCGAGGATGTTCACATCGACCTCGCTTTCAAAATCGTAGGTGCTGAGTTTGTGCGTGTGGTCGTGCAGCAGTTGGTCGTCCACGCGCAAATTGTCGAGGATTTCATCGGACTGGAACAAGCCGCCGTTGTAGGCAAAAATATCCTGTTTGACGTTTCCCGCGTTCAGGTCGTTGAAATATAATTTGAAGCGTTCGTAAAGCGAATGTTCCACGCGCATTTCGCGCAGTTGTTCCCATTCGGCAATGATTTTTTTGATGAGGTTCACCGGCAACAGCAAACGGTCTTCCGCAAAAAGGATGAACAGGAAGCGGTCCAGGAGTTTTTGCGTTTTTTTGAAGAGCAACAATTTGTCGGTTTCGGGGTTTTTCAGCAGCAAATCATTGAACAACTCACGCCGAAAAATAGAATAGTCTTGGTAAAGTTTTTTGGTGATCGTGTCTTCAGTTGAAAGAGATTCTTTTTTCAGTTTCACCGGCAAATCGGTTGCGATGCTATCATAAGACAAACAAAGCCAAAGAAGTTTAAAATCTTCTTTTGAAAGTTGGAATAGGTTAAATTCAATATGTTCTACCGCGTTTTCTACATAAAACCGCAATTTTTCAAAATTGGAAACCACCACATAATCGCAACCTGGCTGGCGGCTTTTGTAGCCGAAAGCTTGGGCTTCCACCTTTCCCAAATCGGTGGTGCTGCAGCCTTTTAGTTCCACTACCGCACGTATTTTTTCGTTGATGATAATAGCGCCATCGGCTTTTTTGGAATTGCCCTCGTTTTTTTGTTCGGTGATGAAATTGTAGTTGGGGGCGGGGTTTTTGACATAGCCCAGCACCTTTACGAACAAATCGTTCACAAAGCCCTCTTGGTATTGTTCCTCCTTGCTGTTGCGTATATTTTGCTGAACGACCGTATCGTGGAAATGTGTCGTGAACAGTTTCCATTGGTTTTCCAATTTTTCGGCATCAAGGGAACGTTTGTATTTTTTGAGAATGGTTTTTTGGAAAAGTGGCATTTTTTCAGATTGGTTTGAAGTCCTAAAAGTAAGGATTTTTCAGTCCTTTTTAGGATTGTTTTTTTTGTTTCAGGGTAAAAATAGCTTCCCAATTAAATATATTTCCCTACTTTTAGGGAAAACTTTCTTTACATGCTGGTAAAAGTTTATGGGAGTGCCGTTTTTGGGGTGGAAGCCACTACAATCACCGTTGAGGTGAACATCGAAAATGGCATTGCTTTTCATTTGGTGGGGCTGCCCGATAGCGCTATTCGCGAAAGCAGTTTCCGAATAGCCGCGGCTTTGCAAAACAACGGCTACAAACTTCCCGGAAAAAAAATTATTATCAATATGGCTCCGGCCGATTTGCGCAAAGAGGGTTCTGCTTACGACTTGACTTTGGCTCTGGGTATTTTGACGGCATCCAGTCAGATTAATGCGGAAAATATTGGCGATTATCTAATTATGGGCGAACTTTCCTTGGATGGTGGTTTGCAACCGATTAAAGGCGCATTGCCTATCGCAATCAAAGCCAAAGAAGAAGGTTTCAAGGGATTCATCCTTCCCAAGCAAAATGCCAAAGAAGCTGCCATCGTCGATGGGCTCACGGTTTATGGCGTAGAAAATATTTTACAGGTAATTGATTTTTTCCATCACCAAAAACCATTGGAGCAAACTATCGTGGATACCCGCGAGGAATTTTACCATAATTTGGCCCATCCGGAATTCGATTTCGCGGATGTAAAAGGCCAAGAATCCATCAAACGCTGCATGGAAATTGCGGCAACAGGTGGACATAATATTATTTTGGTCGGTCCGCCCGGTGCGGGAAAAACCATGTTGGCGAAAAGATTGCCAAGTATTTTGCCCCCAATGTCTTTGCAGGAAGCTTTGGAAACAACAAAAATCCATAGTGTTGTCGGCAGGATGAAAGAAAATATGGGATTGATGGCACAACGGCCTTTCCGCAGCCCACACCATACGATTTCTGACGTGGCGTTGGTTGGTGGCGGCGCTTATCCGCAACCGGGTGAAATTTCCTTGGCACACAATGGCGTTTTGTTTTTGGATGAATTGCCCGAATTTAAACGTGGCGTTTTGGAAGTAATGCGCCAACCTTTGGAAGATCGGGAAGTAACCATTTCCAGGGCAAAATTCACGGTAACCTATCCCTCGAGTTTTATGTTGGTCGCCAGTATGAATCCCAGCCCGAGCGGTTATTTTAATGATCCCGATTCGCCCGTAACTTCGTCTCCCGCTGAAATGCAGCGGTATTTAAGTAAAATCAGCGGACCTTTGTTGGACCGAATCGACATTCATATTGAAGTTACTCCGGTTCCTTTTGAAAAATTGAGCGAAGAACGTCGTGGGGAAAGCAGTGTGGAAATCCGTGAACGGGTAACCAAAGCGCGCGAAACGCAAACAAAGCGATTTGCCGATAACAAGAATATTCATTACAATGCGCAAATGAGTGGAAAACAGATTCAAACCTATTGCAAAATTGATGAAGCTTCGAAGCAATTACTGAAAACAGCCATGGAGCGTTTGAACCTTTCCGCACGGGCCTATGACCGGATTCTGAAAGTTTCCAGGACTATTGCAGATATCGAGGGAAGTGAAAATATTACCGGCTCGCACATCAGCGAAGCCATTCAATATCGCAGTTTGGATCGGGACGGCTGGCTTGGATAGTTGGTTTTCAGTGTTCAGTGGCAGTTGGCGCTTCACGACTAACGACTATAAACATACGGCTAAATCAACTTACGGCCCACGGCTTATGACTTATGACTTACAACTTATGACTAATTATGACTTACAACTTATGACTTTTATGAAAAAATCAGTTCTATTTCTCGCCGCCATTCTTTTTTTCGGTTGCAAAGGCGATCCAAAACCGAATTCTGTTGAACCCACGGAAAATAAAAACATTGTTACAAAACTTTCGGAAAATTTCAATCCGGAATTGGTTTCACTTTCCGCTGAAGAGGCCAATTCCTTGGCAAAAAATGCCCTCAAATGTTTGCAAACTGAATTCCCATATCGTTTGAATATTCTCCTGAAATCGGAAGAAAATTTAAAATTGCCCACTGAATTCCATGCAGCATTTCTCGGTTGCCAAAGCTGGGATTCTGCTGTTCATGCCTTATGGATGCTGGCAAATTTGGCAAAACAATTCCCCGAAATGGAAAACTCGCAAGCCGCAATGTCATTGTTGGAAAAGCGCTTGACCCCAGAAAATATTGAAAAGGAAATAACTTATTTCAAAAACAACACAAATGAAATGAGCGAAAATATAAATGGATGGGCGGCAATCCTGAAATTATCGGCAGAAATTCATAATTGGCGCGTTCCTGTCGCTCAGGAAATGGATAAAAATTTGATGCCGCTCGCCAATTTAATGAAAGAAAAGATCAAAAAGTCACTTGCCAAGTTGGCGTTTCCCATACGTTCAGGCGATGAAGAAAATACTGCTTTCATTTTGAACATGGCCTTTGATTATGCCCAAACGACAGAAGATATGGAGTTTATGGATTTCATAAAAAAAACCGCTTCCGATTTTTATTTGGAAGACGATAAGTCACCAATACAATGGGAGCCAAGTGGCAAAGATATTTTGTCCCCGGGTTTGGCAGAGGTGGAACTTATGTCCAAAGTCTTGTCGGAAGCGGCCTTCGATTTATGGATAAAGGATTATATGCCACAGTTGAAAGATTCAGGATACGCTTTGCAAGAGGTGAAATTTTCCACAGAAAAACCACAGCCGTGGTTTACAAGGTTAAATTATAACCGTGCCCGCGTTTTTTATTCCTTGGCCAACCGCCTTCCGGAATATGAATATTTACGGAAAATTGGTGATGCACATATTGGTGATTCCTTTTCGAAAATAGCGGCAGACAAAACCAATCCGTACTTGTGGTCAACAGCACTGGACGCGCTCAACCAACGAAAAGTGGAATGAATGGGAAGCATCGATGTCAATTGCGATCTCGGCGAAGGCGGCGTTAAAGATGCGGAACTTATGCCACTGATTTCATCGTGCAATATTGCTTGTGGGGGTCATTTTGGAAATGAAAAAAGTATCGCCGCCGCCATTTCCCTCGCAATTAAAA
>DASSWN010000181.1:0-8756 GCA_035704905.1 Flavobacteriaceae bacterium | reverse complement strand
TGCTATTGATACCATCATCAAAAATAGTTTTGCTTTTTTCATTTGTAGATAGATTTAAATTATTCAAGACAAACCTATGGCTGAAAATCATACAAAACAATACCTACTTTGGGGTATATTTTCGATTTAACAGCCAGTAAATTCAATAAAATTAAGGGAATACTTTCGATTAAACGGATTTTATATTCTCGAAAATCAGTTCTGCCGTTTTAAAACTGGCTCCTTTTCCGCCGAGTTTTATTTCCAATTCAAAATAATCCAAAAACATGCGCTCACGCTCGTTCGGATTCAGGATTTTTCGGAGTTCGTTCTTCAAATTTTTCACATTGAATTCAGATTGAATCAACTCTTTCACTACTTCTTTTTCCATAATTAAATTCACCAAAGAAATATAATCGAGTTTCACAATGCGTTTTGCGATTTGATAGGAAAGTGCACTTCCCTTGTAACATACCACTTGCGGAACCTTTAGCAGTGCGGTTTCCAAAGTGGCGGTTCCGGAGGTCACCAATGCCGCCGTTGAAAGGCTCAAGAGTTCATAGGTTTTCCCCATTGTAAAAAAAACATTTTTTTTCTTCAGGAAAGACTGATAAAATTCTGCTTCCTGACTCGGAGCTCCGGCAATTACAAATTGATAATCTGGGAAATCATCGGTTATTGCCAACATTGTATTCAACATAATGGAAATTTCCTGCTTGCGACTTCCCGGTAGCAGTGCTATAATTGGCTTGTCGTTCAGCCGGTGATTCCTTTTAAAAGTTTCCAAATCGGCTTTTTCAGCTTCCGACAATGCATCAATCAAGGGATGTCCAACGAAATGTACCTTGAAGTTATGTTTCCCTTCATAAAAACCTTTTTCAAAAGGAAGGATAACATATAGTTCATCGACATCGCGTTTAATATTTTTGATGCGGTTTTCTTTCCACGCCCAAATTTGGGGAGAAATATAATAATGTGTTTTATAGCCTTTTTGCTTCGCCCATTTGGCGATTTTCAGATTGAATCCGGGATAATCGACAAAAATCACCACATCGGGTTGATATTTTTCAATGTCTTTTTTACAAAAGGAAAGATTTTTTAGAATGGTTTTTAAATTGAACACTACTTCCACAAAACCCATAAATGCGAGGTCGCGGTAATGTTTTACCAACGTTCCGCCCACAGCTTGCATCAAATCGCCTCCCCAAAATCGAAATTCGGCTTGGGAATCGATTTGCCTCAGGGCTTTCATCAAATTGGATGCATGCAAATCGCCTGACGCTTCCCCTGCTATGAGGTAGTATTTCATAATTATTGGTAATTTAGGAATGAGCTCATCTTTCTTCCCAATTTAGTGGTTTTATTGATACCTACTTGCAGGAACATTTCAAAATTTCGTAATCAAAATCACGATGGCAGCGAGTAAGGTGGCAAGCACGGCACCACGAACGCGAAGCAACTGATTTTTTTTCAAGAACACAAAAAACGGCAAAAAATTCAGAATGGCCCCCAAAGCGATCAGGCTGCCAATAAAGCCTTGTTCAATAGCTGCCGATAGCGTTGCTTCCACGGAATATTCCGAGAAAATAGTTATATAAAAAAACATTCCGGCCATATTGGCCGCTATTGTAATTAAAAATCCGATGACTATTTCTTTGGCGATCATAATTCCCATGTGTTTAATTCTTGAATTATATGGTGGGCCGTTAAGTCGAATTGGACTGGAACCACAGAAACATATCCATTTTCCAACGCCCATTCATCGGTATCCTCGCCTCGGTCTTCATTAATGAATTCGCCGGTCAACCAGTAATAATCCCTGCCTTGCGGATTGGTACGTTTATCGAATTTTTCCGCCCAATGTGCACGGGCCTGCCGACAAATTTTTATTCCTTTTATTTTGTTTTCAGGCAAATTGGGAAGGTTAACGTTCAACACCACACCTTTTGGCAAACCATTCTTCAAAACCAACTGGGTAATGGTTTTTACAAATTTACCAATGGGTTCCATATTGGCGGTTAGGGAATAATCGAGAAAGGAAAAGCCGATTGCGGGAATTCCTTCGGTGCCGGCTTCCACCGCAGCACTCATTGTTCCGGAATAAATCACATTGATGGACGAGTTTGAGCCATGGTTAATGCCACTAACGCACAAATCGGGTTTTCGTTTCAAAATTTCTTGGGTAGCAATTTTAACGCAATCCACCGGTGTTCCGGAACAACTGAATTCCTTGTGCTTTTCACCATTTTTCAGAATCACCGGATCACAGTACAAATTATCGCTGAGGGTGATTGCGTGACCCATGCCACTCTGCGGGCTGTCGGGGGCCACAACAACCACATCGCCCAAGGTTTTCATTATTTTGATCAGCAGCCGGATTCCCGGGGCGGTAATGCCGTCGTCGTTTGTTACAAGTATGAGCGGAGCTTCGTTTGGCATATAACTTTTGCGTCAAAATTAAACAATAATCACAATAAAAAAATTATTTGTTGGTTTAACAAACTATTATTAATATTATACTTTCTTGGCACAATTTTTAATGTATTTTGGCGGTGAAAATCTCAAATGAATTTACTCGGATATATGAAAATGAATTATAAAGTTTTATTGCTGGGCCTTTTGCTGGCCACAGCTTCATGCAGTTTTACAACCAAAAAATACGATCCCGATCCCAACTCGGACAAAGATAAAGTGCTTATTGAACTCATTTCCTTCGTACTTCAACGGGGGCATTATTCACCCGAAACGATTGACGATACTTTTTCCGAAGAAGTTTATAAATCGTACATCCAAAGTTTAGACCCTTTAAAAAGATATTTTTTGGCGAGTGATCTTGAAGAGTTTTCTGCTTATAAACATAGCATTGACGATGAAATTCGTGAAGGGAAAGTAGATTTCTTTAATTTGACCTACAACAGGTTGCAACAGCGTATGGAAGAATCCAAAGAATTCTATAAAGAAATTCTCTCCAAACCCTTCGACTTTTCCAAAGAGGAAAAAATTGTAACCGATTACAAAAATATCCCCTATGCAAAAAACAGGAAAGAATTGAAAGAACACTGGCGGAAACAACTGAAATTTTCGGTTATTTCTGCTTACTATGAAAAAAAGGAAGACCAGAAAACCTTGTCGGAACAAACGGATACCTTAAGCATAAAATCCGATGCGCAATTGGAAATAGCAGCCCGTAAAAGCGTTGAAAATTCCATGGAAGAATATTTCAATTATGCCGATGATTTGGTGCGAAAAGATTGGTTTTCGGTATATCTCAATTCCATTGTGATGGAATTTGACCCGCACACCACCTATTTTGCACCACAGGACAAAGATCGTTTCGATATCGAAATGTCGGGAAGTTTGGAAGGAATTGGCGCCCGTTTGCAGAAAAAAGATGACAATGTAACGGTTATCGAAATTATTTCTGGCGGACCCGCTTGGAAAGATGAAGAATTGGAAGTTGGCGATGAAATCCGTGCGGTGAAACAAGAAGATGAGGAAAAACCCGTCAATATCATCGGCATGCGTTTAGACGATGCGGTCGATCTGATCAAAGGCCCAAAAGGAACAAAAGTGACCTTGACCGTTAAAAAAGTCGATGGCACCATTGAAGATATTACCATTACACGCGATGTAGTGGTGCTGCAAGATACTTATGCGAAATCGTCTATGATCGAAAAAAACAATCATGTTTATGGAATTATTGATCTGCCACGCTTCTATTTCGATATGCAAGATTACGACAAACGCAACGCCGCTTCCGATGTGAAACAAGAAATAATGCGATTGAAAGAACAAGGAATGGATGGTTTGGTCATTGATCTCCGCGGAAATGGCGGCGGTTCGCTGGCAACGGTAGTGGACATTGCCGGAATGTTCATCAAAAACGGACCTGTGGTGCAAGTGCGTTCCGGTGAAGGTGAAATAGAAGTTTTAAAAGACCGCAACGACCAGATTTTATGGGATGGTCCCCTGGTGATTTTGGTCAACGAACTTTCAGCTTCGGCCTCCGAAATTTTGGCGGCTGCGATGCAAGATTACAAACGCGCGATTATTATTGGCAGCGAACAAACCTACGGAAAGGGAACTGTCCAAAATGTGGTGGATTTGAATGCGTGGATGCGAAACAATAGTTTCGGAGATATGGGCGCATTGAAACTCACTACCCAAAAATTCTACCGAATCAATGGCGGGTCCACCCAACTTCGCGGCGTTCATAGTGATGTAGTGGTCCCGGACCGATATAGTTACATCGACATTGGTGAAAGGGAAATGGAAAACCCGTTGCCCTGGGATCAGATCGAACCCGCCGATTACTCGGTTTGGAACGGATATATCGACTACGATGAAACCATCGCCAACAGCAAAAAACGCATGGCACAAAATAAATTGCTTGCCCTTATCGATGAAAACGCAAAATGGATCAAGCAACAACAAGATATGGAAAAATATCCTTTGCGATATGAAGAATATGCCGCCCAGGTGAAGCAAAACGAAGCGGAAGCCAGTAAATTCGAAGCCATTTCGGAATATCAAACCGATTTGACCTACACTTCCCTACCCTATGAAAAAGAATTGTTCGCACAAGATTCCACCTTGGCCGAAAAGCGGAAACGCTGGCACGAAAATTTGAGCAAAGATGTTTATATGGAAGAAGCCATTCATGTATTGCAAGATTTAAACAATGACAGCATTGCAGAAACAAAAGTTGTCAACGTGAAAAAAAAGAAAGTAATGGATGGGGAATAAATCCACATCCCCCGCTCACATAGCGCTTCAAAGGTTCAAGCAGAACTTTTGGGGCGTTTTGAGTTTTTGGTTCTTGGTTCTTTGTGCCTTTGTCGCAATCTTCGCGTATGTTTTGGCACCTGACGATACGCGGTTTGCCAACCAAATGCACCTGTCCATTCATTCCAAGCCACCCGGGTTTCAAGTGAAAATGCTGCATGTACCATCGCAAATTGAAAGTGAAGAAACTTTTTTGGAACAGATTTTTTTCGGAAAAAAACATAGTGGCAACGAAATTCCCATTGAATCGGTTCGCTTTGACAGAAATAATCTAATTGCAACTTTATATTCAGAAGGTGAAAATCCGGGGATGCCAAAATTAATTCCGCTGGAATTTTTTCCGAAAAAATCAACACCAGCGGAAATTCGAGAATCATACGTTCAGCAAAAAACATTTTTGTTGGGCACCGATAAATATGGCCGCGATATGTTGAGCCGCATGCTGGTCGGAATCCGAATTTCATTGTCCATTGGTTTCGTCGCTGTTTTTATTTCGTTGGTTATCGGAATAAGTTTAGGAGCCATTGCCGGATTTTACGGTGGAAAAATCGATGCGGCGATCATGTGGCTTATCAATGTTACATGGTCCATTCCCACACTGTTATTGGTTATTGCCATCACTTTGGCATTGGGGAAAGGTTTTTGGCAGGTTTTTATTGCGGTGGGGCTGACCATGTGGGTAGAAGTCGCCCGCGTTGTCCGCGGACAGGTTTTGAGCGTGAAGGAAATGCAATATGTAACGGCGGCGCGGGCTTTGGGCTACAAAAACGGGCGCATCATCACCAAACACATTCTTCCCAATATTATGGCGCCGGTTATTGTAATTTCCGCTGCCAACTTTGCAGCCGCTATATTGATCGAAAGTGGATTGAGTTTTTTGGGAATCGGTGCACAACCGCCGATTCCGAGTTGGGGCTCGATGATTCAAGACCATTACAGCTATATAATTTTGGGAAAAGCTTATCTGGCAATTATTCCGGGACTGGCGATCATGGCGTTGGTTATGGCTTTCATGCTGATGGGAAACGCACTTCGTGATGCCATGGATGTCAAATCATGAAATTTTTTCTATCTATTAACCGAATCCCAACCGGAGGACCGCCCAGCACATAGCCGCTAATGTGGACTTTTCTGTTTGAGTTTTTATATCAGTCCGGTTGTTTTACTATAAAAAAGTAAAATTGTCAAGACTCCAATTATTAAAATTAAAAAATTTTGCTTGATTGATTTTAAAATGATCATTATTAATGATCCGCTAGTTAGAAAAATTCCGCCGAGTATCCGCTTTTCATTTATTTCGTAAAATAATTCTTGAGGAATTAATGGGTTTTTTAAGATTAAAGTTGTTTGATAAAATGTGATGAAGATTTGAAAAACCAAAAAAGTGGAAAAAACCAAAAGTCCGTTTCCTGCTATTTTTATTCTTTGGTCTTCATTTAAAATTTTAATTTTCATCCTGTTATCTCGCTGTAATTTTTTCATTCTACTTTTGAATTCCACGTTTTTTCAGATTGAAACTCCTATTTTCCGTCCGCAATTTTTCAGCCCGCTTGCTTTTAGGTTTTGTTGACAGCAGTTATTTTTTCATTCTATGGTTAAAATAGTTAAAACCATTTCTATAGAAAAATCTTTCGGCTAATTCATTACCTGCCCAAAAATCTAATTGAATTTCGTTCACCTGTTTAACTTTAGCAAGTTGATAAGCTTCTTCCATTAATGATTTTCCAACGCCATGTTTTTGATATCTCTGGAGAACAGCTATTTGGTCAATATGCAATACCGTTTTTTCATACTGAAATGCTGAATCAGGTCGGGTCTTTACGAATCCAAGGATGTAACCAATCGATTTGTCCTGATATCTGGCAATAAATGAGAAGGCATTTTCATCTTGAATCATTTTCTCGAAGGCATTTTCCATTTTCATTACTATTGAATGGTTTAAATTCATTAGGATAGTTGGCATGGTGCCAAGTTTGGACAGTTTTGTTCAGTTTCGCTAATTCATGGAAATTTCTTGTATGTTCTATTTTAAGCTTCATTCATTTTTCTAATATCCGCCACATCTTCCCCCCTATTCCGCCTCCTTCCTCCGGCCAAACACAGTTTTATGTTTGTTTTATTTTTCCGCAGAAAAAAATCAGGTCTTTTTCAAATGTATTAAAAAATATAAAGGCCTCGTTAATATTTTTAAGAAATATTTTTGAGAATATAAACTGGTGTGAAGTCCTCCATTTTATAAAATCAGTTTGAAGTTGTCTAATATTAACTTTGGGGTCGGTATTTTCAATTATTTCAGATGTTAGATTCTTATCAGATTTTTCTTTACACGAAAAAAGAAGAATTAGAAAAAGTAAAATTATAATTAATTGGTGTTTTTTCATTTCTCTCAAAATTATGCGCAACTTCTTCCTCTCTAACTTTCTTCCTCCGGCCAAACATAGTTTTATGTTTGTTTTATTTTCCACAGAAAAAAATCAGGTCTTTTCAAATGTATTAAAAATAGTAAAGCCTCGTTAATATTTTTAAGAAATGTTTTTGGAGATTTTTAAAAACTGGCGTGAAATATGAAGTCTTCCTCTAATACGAGACTTGCAATCCATGCGAGCTTTCAGTAGGAATGTTGTTGACCCAGTAATTAAATTGATAATTAATTAACAAACATCGAACAGATAAATCCCGAAATATCCACAAATGAGCGCATGCTTTCGGTAATTGCTTTGAACAGACATTGGGCGGCCATTTACAATTGTTATCTTTGAGCCTTATTTTTAAACAAATTTTAAGTCAACTACTTGATAAACAGGAATTAAATTTTATATTTCAACTGCGAATTTATAAATCGGCTATTAACCGTTCCTCTCTTTCTTCACCTTTTTTCGGGATTTCTTCGAGTTTGCTTCGGAAAAAATCGATTTAAACAAAATACACCCAAAAAAGGGCCTAAATTCGAGTATTTTTATCCTCGAACAAAACTCGAACGAAACTCGATCAAAACCCGACCAAATTCCGAGCTTTAAATTGAGGTCAAAAATGGCTCCAAATCTTCCAAAAACCGGCGCCAAAAAGCTTAGATGTTTTTCTCCTTTTTTTAAGATTTTTGTAACTAATCAGTGTGCGTAAGTGTTTGTTTCACAACGATTAAAATAACCGCAAAGGACACAAAGAAAATACACAGAGAACGCAAAGAACTGAAAATTAACGATTTAATGCTTTGTGACCTTTGTGCTAAACTTTGTGCTCTTTGTGGTTAAAAAACTTGTATTCAGACTATTAAATGAAATTAATGTAAACTGATTAGTTACAGATTTTTTTAAAACTTACACCAGAAACCGAAAAAGGTTTTTTTCGCGTCCCAAAAGATAGAAAGCAGTATAAAGAAAACCACGAAGGTTTATATGATTTTTCTGAAATAATCCTTACTTTTAAGCGATGAAAACCCAGATCAAAAAGGGATGCAACAGATTCCTTTTGTAAGTAAATAGCGTATTGTTCCAAAACGGAAATGCAAAAAATGCCCCGAAATAAAATGATATTGAATTTGGTTGTGGAAGACGATTATTCGTTGGTTGCCATCCATTCTTCCGCGGAACCATACCGGTTGGCTTTCCTTTTGAACAAACACCTAAGTTTGAGGTTGGTACGCGAAAAGAAAGACATCGATTTCAAGCATGTGGAGATGATTGCATTATACCCGCTTTTCCGATTTTTTGAACCACAAAAATGTTTCGATTATTATTTGGTTTCCAATAAATATAAAAGAAATTTCAAGCATAACGGTTCTCAGGAAAAACTTTTTCAGGAAGAAGCATTTTTGACTTCCTATTTAATGAAGGAATATAAAAAAGTGGATTTTTTCCTGAAAATTCATGATATGGAACCGCCCTATCTTAAAAATATACTTTTAAAACTGAATAAAATCCCCGAAATTATTACGGCTTATACCCTAGAAACCGAAACTTTAAAATCGAAAGAAAACTTAATTTTCAATTAAT
>DASSWN010000128.1:0-3699 GCA_035704905.1 Flavobacteriaceae bacterium | reverse complement strand
ATCCCCAACGCAATCTGCCCGGCAACGGTGTTGTGCGTGCTTTGAATAAAGGAAGTCGGTGTTAAATATTGTTCATTATTGTCAATTATGGCGCTCACAAATTTTTCGGAATCAATCATACAGCCCATTCCGGTACCGGTGATTATTGCATCAACGGTTTCAATTCCAGCTTCGTCCATCGCGATTTTTGAAGCAACCACACCCATTTTTATGCCTTTCGCCATTCTTCGGGCGGCGGCGGGTGGAATGTATTGTTTGTAATCTGGATTTTGGGCGAAAATAACCGTATCGTTGTACTCGATTATTTCGTCCAAAAAAACGTTGTTGTCAAAAGTCTTTTGAGGTGAAATGGAAGCGATGCTATTGATGAAAACCTTCTTCATTACGCTTCTTTTGAAAATATGACGGTTGAGCAATTTCCGCCGAAACCGAGCGAATTTGAAAGAACAGTTTCCAATTCTTTTTTCTTCAATTCCGTTTGTGGAACCATTGAAAATTCCTTCATCGGGGTTTTAAAATTCAGGTTTGGAAAAATCACATTATGTTGCAAAGCCAAAACGGAATAGACGGCTTCAATTGCTCCAGCCGCGGCCAAAGTGTGGCCCGTAAAAGCTTTTGTTGAACTGAATTCAGGCAAGTTTTCACCAAAAATTCTAAGAATCGCCCTTCCTTCCGAAAGATCATTATTGCCAGTCGCCGTACCGTGGGCGTTTATATAATCTATTTCCGAAGGGTTTAAATTTGCAACTTTCAATGCTTTTTCCATCGCCAAAGTTGCGCCATCGCCATTATCGGAAGACGCTGTTTGATGAAAGGCATCATTGGCATTTCCGTAGCCTTTTACGTAAGCAAGCACTTTTTTGTTTTCGGCTTTTACTACTTCATCACTTTCCAAAACCAGGAATGCTGCGGCTTCGCCCAAATTTAACCCTTTTCGGTTTTCGTCAAAAGGCGTGTTGTAAGTATCACTTAAAATCATCAAAGTTTTAAATCCGTTGATGGTAAATTTTGAAAGGCAATCTGCCCCGCCTACCAAAACCCGATCCAGTTTCCCCGATTTTATAAGTCGCGCGCCAAGCATTATCGCATTTGCCGCGGAAGAACAAGCGGTACTGATTGTTGTTACCAAACTTTCCTCAATCCCCAATTGCTGCGCTATTTTTTGGGTGGAATCGCCCGCGTGGTGGCTTTCAATGTATTTTTGAAAAGGTTTTTCGGTGAGATATTCGTAATAATACTTTTCGGTCATATCCATTCCGCCCACGCTGGTGCCGGAAACTATGCCCGTTTTGTATTTCATAATATCGGTAATTCCCGCATTCGCAAAAGCTTCTTTTGCCGCAATTGCCCCGAGCAATGCGGTTCGGGAATAGTTGTTTTCTGACGGAAGATTTAATTGTGAAATCAGTTCGTCGTTAGTGAATTTCACTTCCCCGACCATAATTTCACTGCGTTGGATTGTTTCAATATTATCAACGCGGGTGATGCCTTTTTTTTCGTTGATGAGCGCCTCATAATTTTCCGCTACATTGTTGCCAATGGCAGAAATAATGCCCATTCCGGTTATGGCAACGCCTTTGCTCAAATTTTTAGGAAATTACTTCGTGCGGTTCGCTTCAATATAATCTGCCATTACCTGCACAGATTCAAAAATTTTTCTTCCCTCTTTTGGATCGCTCAAACGGATGCCGTAATCTTTGTCCAACATCACGATAAGTTCCAAAGCATCAATGGAATCCAATCCAAGCCCGTCGCCAAAAAGTGAATCGTTATCAGCAATATCGGCCACTGCAACGTCTTCAAGGTTTAATTGTTCGATGATTTTCGCCTTTAATTCTTCTTTTAATTCGCTCATAATATATTGTATAAACTATTTATTTCTTCAGTTTTATGTTCAATTTCGCCTTCTTTTTCAACTAAATATAGAAAAGCTTCGCAGCTATTTTCATCAAAATCTACCCACCCGCAAAGCACTTTTTCGGTCTTTTCGCTTCGCAATAAACTATTGGCGTAAAGTTGTAAATGTTCTGCATTGAAGCGGTCAAAGATAAAAAAACTATTTTCAGAATAAAGCCTGTGTTTAATACTTATCTCGCCCAAACAAATATTTGGAAGCGTGTACACAAAAACCGCCGGACTGGGGAAATATTCAGCATCATTTTCAATTGCAGCTTGGTGTTTTCTATCTGTGTCCAAACTGGACGCCTTGTTTGAAAAAATGAGGGCAATATTATTTTCCTCTTCGTTTAAATTTTCACTTTTCAAAAGTACATCGGCTGCTAAAAAAGCGAGTTTACTGAGATTGTCCATTTTGAAAAACTTGGGATAATCTGTTTTCAAAAACTTGTATGCGTTCTTTATAAATTTTGAAAAATCTTCAGCGTTGTCACTAAAAATAACATTTCCATTGACCAAAACCTTTTGGTTTTTAATGTGGCAATAATTTTTTATGTAAAAATTCCCATTCAAAATTTTACTGTTTTTCACACACTAACATTGTGTGATATTCACCTAATTTAATATCGTCCTTCAATTTAAGTCCCGCTTTTTCAATCAATTTCAGAAAAACACTGGCTTGATACATTTTGCTGTTTCCGTTGGCCAAGACTGTAAAATAAAGCGATGTTGCTTCCAAAATAAATTGTGTTGACTTAAAATGTTGTCTATCGGTGAAGGTTTCCACAATAACCAATTCCGCATCTTTATTCATTGATTCAGCACAAGTGCTCAATACTTTCAATATTTCATCTTCCGAAAAACAGTCCAAAAATTGGCACATCCAAATTAAATCAGCTCCTTCGGGAATTTGCGGATTTTCAGAAAGCCAGTCAATGGGATGACCAGAAATTCTATCCTTAAATCCATTGTTTTCAGCGTTTTTCAATGCAACATTCAACTGACCCGGTAAATCGATGATTTTTACATTTACATCCTCATTGAATTTACAGCATTTCAAAGAAAATTTACCCGTATTCCCGCCAATATCAAAAAGTGTTTTTGGTTTTCTTTCGAATATTTTTTCGAGCGCTTCGTCAAAAATATCATCAGAATAGTGGTGGTCAAAATCGAACCAAGATTTTTTCTGGGCTGGGTTAAGCTGTGAAAGACCTTCGTAAATTGTGTTCCATTGCCCCAATTCCTTTAATCCTTCAGGTTTTCCTGTCTTAATGGATTCGTCCAAATAAAATAATCCTTTATAGCAAACATCATGGGTAAAATTCAAGTTCACGCTAGCTGTGGTATTGTAGTTCAGAAAATAGCCGATTTTGGTCAGTTCAAATTTATTGTCACTGTTTTTACTTACAATATTTGATGTTTCCGCAATTTCCAACAGCACGCCAATTCCATACGGACTCAGGGAAAGTTTTTCGGAAATTTCATCAACTGTGGGCCCGCCGTTATCACGTTGGTCAAAAATATAATCGAGTATGCCCAATTTCCGAAGCGAAACTGAAGCTTGGAAAACGAACGGCGCGAAGGCAATTCGATGCGCTTCTTCCAAAGCCTCAATGGCATTCATTTTTTTTGTAGTTGTTTGCATTTATGGTTGGTTAGTTGTTGTTTTAAAAATCACTGCCGTGTTGCATCCTCCAAAACCTGATGCGGTTTTAAGGAATATATTTAATCTTTTTGGTGTATTGGTTTTGACTATATTAATATTTTTTGAAACGCCAAGTTCGGAAAATCCTTTGGATGAAA
>DASSWN010000167.1:0-19161 GCA_035704905.1 Flavobacteriaceae bacterium | reverse complement strand
TTGCTGCCATCGCCGCTGGTTTGCTCATTGGCCTCGAAAGGGAATATAAAGACAAAGATGCTGGTCTGAAAACCAACACGCTGGTTGCTTTGGGCGCAGCTGTTTTTGTCATGGTTTCGTTGGAATTCGAAGGTGATAAATGGGTAGATACTTCTCGTGTTTTAAGCCAAGTGGTCGTGGGAATTGGTTTTTTGGGCGCCGGAGTAATCCTGCAAAGAAAGAACAAAATAGAAGGACTTACAACGGCGGCAACGGTATGGTGCAGTGCGGCTTTGGGTTGTTTGGCCGCCTTGGGTTGGTATGCCGAACTGGCTTTGACAACTATTCTAATAGTAGTTATAAACTTTGTTTTCGGAATGTTCGATGAAAAAATAAGTCGCGACAAGGCAGATTGAGTTGCTTTTTCAGAGGCCTTCTTTTAAACTTTCCGAAAAAAATAGGCTATTTTTGTAACAAATTCCTCTTTGGATAGTCCAACTGAAAAACAAATTTTTACTTTATGAAAAATACCTTTCTTGCTTTGGTTTGCGCCATAGCTCTTACTGCATGCGGTCCTACGCAACAAAAAACAACCGACGACGGGCCAATTCTCGCGAATATTGATTTGGTGAATATAACCAAGGACCAAGTGAATGTTTTTGTCGATCCTGGAAAATTCACTTCAGACACCACCATTTTTTATATTCCCAAAACTGTTCCGGGAACGTATGAAGTAAACGATTACGGGCAATTTGTGGAAGATTTGAAAGCCTATGATTATGATGGAAACCAGTTAAGTGTTACCAGAACCGATAAAAATTCATGGGTAATCCCGAATGCCAAGCAACTGGATAAAGTAAGTTATTTGGTGAATGATTCGTTTGATATTGAAGGCGAAAATGGTGTTTTTTCCCCAGCCGGAACAAATATTGATGCCGGAGAAAACTTTATGCTGAACCTTCATGCATTTGTTGGATATTTTAAAGGAATGAAGGAACAATCCTATAAACTGGTAATTCAGCATCCAAAGAATTTGATCGCAACCAGTTCGTTGACCGAACTTCCCACTCAAGAAACCACCACAACGTTTGCAACCGATGTTTTTTCGGTTCCACGTTATTTTCAGGTAACCGATCACCCGATTATGTACGCCGAACCTGATACTACCAGTTTCAACTTACAGGGAATGGAGGTTTTGTTGAGCGTTTATTCCCCGAACGATGTTTATTCCGCGCAAGATCTTCGCCCGACCATAGAGAAAATGGTGGTGGCACAAAAGAAATTTTTGGGAGACTTGAACAACACCGACAAATATGCCATCCTTCTATATCTTTCGGATATGGGCAAACAAGATGCTTCGGGTTTTGGCGCATTGGAGCATCATACTTCAACCACAGTTGTTTTACCGGAAGCGATGCCTTTGGATAAATTGAAAGAAACCATGACCGATGTGGTTTCACATGAATTTTTCCACACACTTACCCCGTTGAGCGTTCATTCCGAAGAAATTCAATATTTCGATTATAACGATCCGAAAATGTCCAAGCATTTGTGGATGTATGAAGGCGTTACCGAATATTTCGCCAATTTGTTCCAAGTGAATCAAGGCTTGATTACGCCCCAAGATTTCTATGATCGGATGATGGAGAAAATCCAAACGTCAAGAAATTTTGATGACACCATGCCGATTACCGAGTTGAGCGAACATGTTCTGGAAGAGGGTTATCATGACAGTTACTACAATGTTTATCAGAAAGGAGCTTTAATTGGAATGGCGTTGGATATTCGTCTTCGCGAACTGAGCAACGGTGAAATGGGTATTCTTGACCTGATGAAAAAACTTAGTGCGAAATACGGCGTGAACAAACCCTTTGAAGACGACAAATTATTCGATGAAATCGTGGCTATGAGCTATCCGGAAATCGGCACTTTTTTAACTACTTATGTTTCGGGCCCCACCCCAATACCATATCATGAATTTTTCGCAAAAGTTGGATTGGAAAAATCGAGCAAGGAAGTTCAAACTGGTTATTTGATAGATATGAAAACCCAAATGCCCTATATAAATGTGAACCAAGAAACCGGGGAAATTTATTTTATGGCGAACGCCGACGACAATTCATTCTTGAAGAATTTGGGCATAAAAGAAAACGACACATTGGTTTCGGTAAATGGTACGGAATATTCTTTGACAAATGTTCGTCCGTTGATCATGACTTCCATGGCTTGGCAACCAGGCGATGAAGTAACCTTTGTAGTGAAACGTGACGGAAAAGAAATAAGCCTTTCAGGAAAAGTAATAACCCCAATGACCACCGTTTCGAGCTGGCATGAAATGAATTTGCCTGAAACTGATCCGCGCGTTCAGTTGAGAAATGCTTGGTTGAAAGGATAAGTTTTCAACATTGAACAATTTGATAAGCGGTGTTTCAAAAATGCCGCTTTTTTTGACCTTCAAATGTATTTTTTTTTGAAAACAGACTTAGAGAAAACCTATCTTTGGAATTCTATTTTGGAAAGGAAAATCTCAAAAAAAAAGTGGTATTTAAAGTGGTGTTTACAGAATGATTATCGTTCCTTTTTCCTTTTGACTTTACTGAAATAATATGCTTCGACATTTAAAATGCTATTCTGCCAAAAGACAAATGACCTCTTTTTTAGAAAGAAATTCTTCCATAGAAAGCGGTCAGAACCAGAAAATCGGGATAATTCTGGATATGGATTTGATGCCGGCCGATTTTGATCTTGCGGAATTTCGAAAAGAACTGAACGTTTCTTACGAAAACTTTTATCCGATTATTTCTTCCACACAAAAAAACCTTCCCGAAAAATACAGTTTGAATGCTTTCAATGCAAAACGCCTCAGTTGGAAGGCAACTTTTGAAGAAGGAAACGAGCGTGAATTTGTGAACACGACCTTCACCGTACTTTTGAATTATTTCGTGAATCCTTCCCCCGAATTGCTTATCTTGAGCGCTGCGACAAAAGCGAAACTGAAAGTGGGATTCCCATTGGAAGAAAAGCGCTTGAACGATATTGAAATAAACGCAGACCCAAAAGACCACAAACTTTTTATCTCGGAATTGAAAAAATATTTGGATATGATCGTTTAAAAAATCATGAAATACCTGCAAGGTTTCAATAACCTTGTAGGTATTCAATGAAACCGGAAGTTAGAAAAAGACCTACAAGGTCAAAAGGAGACCTTGCAGGAATGAAAAAAAACAAAATTCAACATTTAAGGATCAAGGTTCAAAACTGATTACTCAACGACTTACGACTTTTGACTTAAAACTAATTAACTTTTCAAACCCATGAAAAACCTGATCGGAACCGGCGTCGCGCTCATCACCCCCTTTAAAAAAGATTTATCCGTTGATGTGGACGCCTTAAAGAACATCGTGAAATTCCAGATCGAAAATGGAATCGATTATCTTGTGGTCTTGGGCACAACGGCCGAGAGTGCAACCCTTAACAAAGAAGAAAAGCAACTGGTGATTGAAACCATAGTCACTGCCAATAACGGAAAATTGCCTTTGGTTTTGGGCGTTGGCGGAAACAATACGGCGGAGGTAATCAATGATTTAAAGTCTGTAAACACTACCGATTTTCAAGCAGTTCTGTCTGTTTCCCCATATTACAACAAACCGACGCAAGAAGGAATTTATCAGCATTTCAAGGCTCTTTCTGAAAATTCGCCCTTGCCCATTATTTTGTACAATGTGCCGGGACGGACGGCTTCCAATATACTGCCCGAAACCGTGGCGCGTTTGGCAAACGATTTCAAAAATATTATCGGAATCAAAGAAGCTGCCGGCGATATTGTTCAGGCAATGAAACTGATTTCCTTGGTGCCACAAGACTTTTTGGTGATTTCCGGCGACGATATGATTGCCTTGCCCATGGTTTTGGCGGGCGGGGCCGGCGTTATTTCGGTTATCGGTGAAGGATTTCCAACGGAATTTTCAAATCTTATTAGGTTTGGGTTGGAAGGAAAAGTTTCCGAAGCCTACAAATTGCATTATAAATTGGCCCCGGCTATTGAACTGATTTTCGCGGAAGGAAACCCCGCCGGGATCAAAGCGGTTTTCGAGAAATTGGGCTTGGCCGGCAAACATGTTCGGTTGCCGCTAGTTTCCGCCAGTGAAAACTTGTCGGGAAAAATCGGTGAGTTTGTGGATGAAATAGAACGCAGATAACGCAGAAAATGCTGATAATCACCGATAAAATCTTATCTGATCATAAAAATCAGCGTCATCTGCGTTCCATTTTTCTTCCTTTCACTTCAAATAAAAATTTTAATAATCCGTTACAAAACAGTACTTTTGCAAAATGTTTTTGAACCAAATGAAGAATTTATTTGTTTTAGGTTTCGCCGTTCTGTTATTGGCATCTTGCGGGCGCTACCAAAAGGTCTTGAAAAAAGATGACGACAATGCGAAATATGAATTGGCGGTACAACTTTACGAGAAGGGAAAGGAAACCGGAAAAGACAGATATTTCAAGAAATCATTGCGCTTACAGGAACAAATCATCAATAAATATAGGGGAAAGGCCCAAGGCCAAAAACTTTCCTTTTTATATGCCGATTCCTATTATCAGTTGAGGGATTATTACACGGCGGGTTATCAATTCGAGCGCTTTGCAAAAGCATATCCCGAGAGTGAAAAAACCGAAGAAGCCTTGTTCAAAAGCGCAAAAAGTTATTATGAAGTTTCGCCACGTTACAGTTTGGACCAAACCGATACGAAAAAAGGGATTTTCAAACTGCAAACTTATTTGGACAGCTATCCTGAAGGCGAATTTTATGACGAAGCCAACAGAATGGCGCAAGAGTTGCAAACAAAACTGGAAAAAAAGGCCTACGAAATCGCCAAACAATATCATCACACCTTGCATTACAAGGCTGCAATCGAGGCGATGGACAATTTTATTTTAGATTATCCCGGTTCGATTTACAGGGAAAAAGCCTATTATTATAAATTTGAATCTGCTTATTTACTAGCAATTAACAGCTATAAATACCTAATGGAAGAACGCTTGGAAAGAGCTTTGGAAGAATACGAAAAATACACTAAATATTATCCGCAAGGGGAATTTACTGAGCAAGCGACTACCTATTTTCAAGATATTCAAACCCGATTGAAAGAATTTAAAAACAAAACAACATGAGCATTAATTTGAAAAACAGCGGTGCAGCGATTAGCACAGTTACCCTTGATAAAAATTTGGTCGATGCGCCAACCAACAATATTTATGAAGCCATTTCCATTATTTCAAAACGGGCAACACAAATAAACAGCGATATCAAAACCGAATTGTTGGAAAAACTCGATGAATTCGCCACGTACAATGACAGCTTGGACGAAATTTTTGAGAACAAAGAACAAATAGAGGTTTCAAAATTTTACGAGCGGCTTCCAAAACCTCATGCTTTGGCTGTTCAAGAGTGGCTTGAAGGAAAAATTTACTACCGAAATACCAAGACGGAGGAACAATAATCCATGGACATTTTAAGCGGCAAGCATATACTTTTGGGGATCACCGGGGGCATTGCCGCTTACAAATCCGCATTTCTGGTTCGCTTGTTCGTAAAAGCCGGCGCCGAGGTGAAAGTGGTTTTAACCCCATCGGCCAAAGATTTCGTTACTCCTCTTACCCTTTCCACCCTTTCAAAAAATGAAGTTTTTTCTTCTTTTACAAAAGAGGAAGAACATGAACAGTGGAACAATCACGTGGAATTGGCTCTGTGGGCCGATCTCATGGTTATTGCTCCCGCCACGGCCAATACCTTGTCAAAAATGGTTTCGGGCACCAGCGATAATTTTTTAATAGCGACCTATCTTTCCGCGAAATGCCCCGTTTATATTGCGCCCGCAATGGATTTGGATATGTACCGACATTTCTCCACGAAAAACAATCTGGAAAAATTGTCGGGTTTCGGAAATAGTGTGATCAAAGCCAAGAGTGGCGAATTGGCAAGTGGTTTGGTGGGCGAGGGTAGAATGGCCGAACCTGAAGAAATTGTTTCCTTTATTGAACAAAATATCTTATCAAGCCTTCCTTTAAAAGGAAAGAAAATAATGATCACCGCCGGGCCCACTTATGAAGCAATTGACCCCGTGCGTTTTATTGGAAATTATTCCAGCGGGAAAATGGGTTTTGCCCTGGCGGAAGTTGCTGCGAATTTGGGTGCCGAAGTTCTGCTTATTACGGGCCCCACACATTTGCAATTACAACATTCCCAAGTAGAAATTTGTCACATTGTTTCTGCGGAAGATCTTCATCGTGAGGCGAACCTTCATTTTGAAAAGATGCATGCCGTTATTGCGGCGGCCGCGGTGGCAGATTATCGGCCTAAAAAAATCGCAAATCAGAAAATAAAGAAAACCGAAGGCGCGTTTACAATTGAATGTGAACCTACTCCAGATGTTCTGCTTTCCCTGGGGAATAGAAAGAAAAATCAAGTTCTTGTCGGCTTTGCTTTGGAAACGGAAAATGAATTGGAAAACGCAAAAAAGAAGCTGAAAAAAAAGAATTTGGATTTTATTGTTTTAAATTCGCTCAACGACAAAGGCGCCGGTTTTCAAAGTGAAACCAATAAAATAAGCATCGTCAAACCTTCTGAAATACTGGAATTTGATGTGAAATCCAAAGTTGATGTGGCCAAAGATATTATCGATGAATTAATAAAAACCCTTCCATGAAAAACCTGTTGATCATATTTGCGTGCCTGTTTTTTTGCAACTTGGGAATTGCGCAGGAAATAAACTGCCAAGTGGAAGTGAACGCACGACAAACCGGGCAAACCGGATTGACGATTTTCAAAACCCTGCAAAATTCGCTTTCCGAATTTGTAAACCAGAAAAATTGGACCGGGGAGAAATTCAAAAATTATGAGAAAATAAATTGCAGCATCTTCATCACTATTAAAGAATATGATTCTGGAAATTTCACCGGAAGCATTCAAATTCAGTCTTCGAGGCCGGTTTATGGATCTTCGATGATCACCCCCGTTTTTAATTTTAAAGATGAACAATTTTCGTTTCAATATATTGAATTCGAACCTTTAAAATACAACCCGAATAATTTCGATTCCAATTTGGTTTCTGTGGTGAGTTATTATATTTACACGATTTTGGGCTTCGATGCCGATACTTTCTCACCACTCGGCGGATCGGATTATTTTCAGGAAGCCGAACAAATTGTGAGTACGGCGCAACGAAGCAATTATCCGGGTTGGAAACCCACGGGCGGCAATCAATCGCGTTTTCAATTGAATGAAGATTTGCTTTCGCCAAGTCTTGAAAATTTTCGATCTGCATTGTATGTTTATCACCGCGAAGGCTTGGATGTGATGTATGCAGATGTGAAAACTGGAAAACAGAAAATTGCCGATGCCATTCTGCAAATGGGCGAAATTAGCCCCAACCGAACCAGTTCCATTGCAATCCGTTCTTTTTTTGACGCAAAAGCCAACGAAATTGAAAAAATATTTTCTGACGGCCCCTCGGTCGATGTTTCGGAAGTGGTGGATGTTTTGAATAATCTTTCCCCACAATACAGCAAAAATTGGCGGAATGTTTTTTAGTTTTTAGTGTTCAGTTTTTAGTTTTCAGTAATTTCCCTAAATCACAATTTATAACTCACAACTCATCACTCACAACTCCTAACTCCCAATTGATAACCTCCCTTTCCATAAAGAATTTTGCGTTGATTGAGGATGTAACTTTGCAACTTCAAGATGGGCTCACGATTATCACGGGCGAAACCGGCGCGGGGAAATCTATTTTGTTGGGTGCACTTTCATTACTATTGGGAAACCGTGCCGATTTGTCCACAGTGCGCAACACTGGGAAAAAATGTGTCGTAGAAGGAAATTTCGCAATCTCCGATTATAACCTGAAAAAATTTTTTGAGGAACAAGAGTTGGATTATGAACCTGAAACCATCATTCGGCGCGAAATTCTTCCTTCGGGGAAATCACGTGCTTTTGTTAACGATTCGCCGGTAAACCTTTCTGTTTTGGCTGCTCTTGGTAGTCGTTTGATCGATGTTCACAGCCAACACGAAACCCTTTCTTTGGGCGATGTGGAATATCGGTTCAGTATTGTTGATGCCCTGGCCGGAAATGCTTTGCTTCTAAAAAGTTATCGGGAAAGTTTTCAAAATTTCAATAAACTGAAACATGATTTTGAATCTTTAAAAATTCAACAAAAAGAAGCCGCGGCGGTTTATGATTACAATTTATTCCTGTTGAACGAACTGCGCGCGGCAAATTTGAAACCGCGGCTTCAGGAAGAATTGGAGGAAGAACAAAAACAACTTGACAATGTGGAAACCCTGAAAGAAAATTTGGGGGAAGCCATGGAACTATTGCAGCGGGAAGAAGTCGGGAATTTGGCCGAATTACGTGAAATAAAAATCCGTTTGGGCCGTATCCAACATTTTTCGACAAATTACCAATCGCTTTTTGAACGTGTGGAAAGCGTGCAATTGGAATTGGAAGATGTCCTCCAAGAATTGGAAAACGCTTTGTTAAAGGTCGATGACGATCCGGAAACACTGGCTCTGTTAAACCAGCGTTTGCAAGAAATATACAACCTTCAGAAAAAGCACAATGTTGCCACCGTGGAAGAACTGCTTGCAATTCAAGAAGATTTGACGGAAAAGCTTGACATTAGTGAAAATGCTAAAGAAACGTTGGCAAAATTGGAAGAGAAACTTGAAAGTGCCAAATCAGAAACTTCGAAATTGGCAGAAAACCTTCATCAGCAGCGGATAAAAGTTGTTCCGAAATTCATTGGTTCCATAGAAAAAATCCTTGGAGAACTGGGTATGGCCGAAGCCCGATTGAAAATTTCGATCCATTCAAAAGAAATTTTCACCGATAGGGGCAATGATGAAATGGAATGGAAATTGGCCGCCAATAAAGGAAGTGCTTTCAACGATTTGAAAAAAGTAGCTTCCGGCGGTGAACTTTCGCGAATTACCTTGGCCATCAAAAGCATTTTGGCGGAATACTCGAAATTGCCCACCATTATTTTTGACGAAATCGACACCGGTGTTTCGGGTGAAATAGCGCAAAAAATGGGAACTATTTTGCGGTCCATGGGAAATCAAATGCAAGTGATTTCCATTACGCATTTACCACAAATTGCGGCAAAAGGCCGGCATCACTACAAAGTTTTCAAAGAAAACAAAAACGACAAAACCGAAACAAATATTGTTCGGTTGAAAGAGGAAGAACGCATTTTGGAACTCGCCGGAATGCTGGGTGGGAATGAAAAGCATGCTTCGGCAATAGCCCACGCAAAAGCTTTGATGGAAAATGAGCGATGAGCGAAGAGGAAAAAGCGATGAGGCTTTTCGCTAATTCCTATTCGCTAATTCCCAATTCTTGCTATCTTTACACATTCAACAAAAACCAAAAAATCATGGCATATAACCTACTTAAAGGAAAAAGAGGAATCATTTTCGGAGCTTTGGATGAAAATTCCATTGCGTGGAAAACCGCGGAACGCATTCACGAAGAAGGCGGGAAATTTGTATTGACCAATGCGCCGATCGCAATGCGGATGGGCTCGATCAAGCAACTTGCGGAAAAAACCGGAGCAGAAATCATTCCTGCCGACGCTACCAAAACGGAAGATTTGAAAAATTTGGTGGAAAAATCTGTTGAAATCCTCGGTGGTAAACTTGATTTTGTATTGCATTCCATCGGAATGTCAGTAAATGTTCGGAAAGGAATTCATTATACCGACATGAATTACGATTTTACCGAAAAAGGATGGGATGTTTCGGCGGTTTCCTTTCACAAAACCATGCAAGCCTTGTATCACCAAGATGCCATGAACGAATGGGGAAGCATTGTTGCGCTGACTTATATGGCGGCACAACGTGTTTTTCCCGATTATAACGATATGGCCGATAATAAAGCCTATTTGGAATCTATCGCCAGAAGTTTTGGCTATTTCTTCGGAAAGGAGAAAAATGTACGGGTGAACACCATATCACAATCGCCAACGCCAACTACGGCTGGACAAGGCGTGAAAGGTTTCGACGGATTTATCGCTTATGCGGATAAAATGTCGCCTTTGGGAAATGCTACGGCTTTGGATTGCGCCAATTACACCGTGAGTTTGTTTTCGGATCTGACCAAAAAAGTGACGCTTCAAAATTTATACAATGATGGAGGTTTCTCCAATATGGGCGTGAGCCAAGAAGTAATGGAGGCTTTTGTGAATGGAAGCGGGCAGTAAAAAGTGGGTGGTTTTTAGCGGCAAGCGGTGATCCGTTTTAAGCATAGTTCTCACAGGAATTTTTCAACGGACAATTTTTTATAAAAGACCAAATCGTGTTACGCGCTTTGGTTTTTTTGTGCTTTGTTCAAATCGGTTTATATGTATTTCGAATTCCTTCTGGTTTTGGGATTTAATGCTTTTTCAGCTCTGGTGAAAAATTTAATGTTAAAAATTCATAGTTATGATCTTTTTGACTAATTTTATCCAATTATTCACCAAAATATTTACTTATGAAAAAAATTATTTTTTTAATTGCATTTTGTTTGATTGGGTATGGCATGCATGCCCAGACGACCCACAACCTCGACTGGTATATGGGAATTTCAATGGCAGACGCAAGCATTGAAATAGAAGAAGGCGATACGGTTATTTGGACATTTACCGATGGTCCTCCGCATTCCGTGACTTCCGATGCGGGAAGTTCCGAAGCTTTTGATAGCGGCACACTTCCTTCCGGGAGTACTTTCTCTTACACTTTCACAGTTATTGGAACAAATCCATATCATTGCGATGTGCACCCTTCCATGATGGGGGTCATTACCGTTGTTGCGGCGGGACTTTCCAACGATGAGTGTACAGGAGCGATCGCAATTGATGTCGATCCGGAGGGAACGGGTTGTACTTCGCCAATCTTGGTTGATAACTCTACTGCGACCGGTTCTGAGGGAACCAATGGAACACCGGCGAGTGGCGTTTATCAAGGACAAGATGTTTGGTATTCGTTCGTGGCACCGGCTTCGGGTAGTATTGTAATGCTTTCCGACACTTCTGTAAGCGATTGGTCGTCGGTTTCCTATGCGATTTATGCAGACTGTGGTGATACGCAGCCAATTCCGAATGACAATGCGAATAAATGGGTGGGGGCTTTTCAGCCCGATCCGGTTGAAGGATTGACCCCGGGAACCACCTATTATTTACGTATTTGGGAATATGGAAACAACGATCCCGGTACCGGCGCATTTTGTGTGGAAGCGGTAGGAGGTGCACCGGCCGCATGTCCTAGTCCTGCCAATTTGGTTGTTGATAATATTGATGAAACCTCTGCCGATTTTTCTTGGGATGCCGTTGCTGAAGCTACACTTGGATATGAATGGTTTGTATTCCTTTCGGGCGATGATCCCAATACCGCAACATCAGTCGATTCTGGAACTACCGCAGTTGGCGTTATAACCGCAAGTTCCAGTGTTTTGGTTGGTGGAACGATGTATGATTTTTATGTAAAGTCCAATTGCGATGCCGATGGGATGAGCACGTTTAGTGGCCCTATAACTTTTGAAACGCTTGGGGGAGGACCAGTTTGTGGTGGAAATTTTTATGACACTGGCGGCCCAACCGGCGATTTTCAAAACAATGAAGACTATACGGTCATAATTTCTCCCGATGTTTCCGGAGATGTGGTTACCGCAACCTTTACATTCGTGAACAACACCTCATTTGATGTACTGACTGTTGACATTGGCGATGGAAATCCGCAGGTTGTTCCAGAGATAGGGGCGGGCGATTCCCCCGTGGCCTATACATCGATTGCAGCCGATGGCTCGCTTTTGTTTCATTTTGTATCTTCAGGAGTCGTACCGAATGCAGGATGGGAGGCTACTATTACCTGTTCACCTGCCGGTGGTGGTCCGAATTTGGTTTATGGAATTGATAACGGCAATGCCAATTTGGTCAGTTTTGATATAACAGATCCTTCTACATTGACCGTAGTGGGTACTTCTCCAACTGTCAATTTTGAAAATGCCGGCGCAATTGATCCGGCGAATCCCACAATGGGTTATGTCCTCGATAGTTCCGGAGATTTTTATAGTGTTGACATAACTACTGGAGTTTATACACTTTTGGGAAATATTGCTCCGTCCGGAACCGAAAATTGGACGGGTATGGAATTTGACCCCACTACCGGAATCTTATATGCCATTTCGGGTGACGGAACGACAGCAACTTTATTTAGTATCGATATTGCCGGGGTTTCTGCAAGCATTGTCGGGGTTACCGGCATGGCTTTTCCCATTTCTTTGGCAATAAATGGTTCGGGCTACATGTACGCGGTCGATATCGCAGATGACAATCTCCATTATATAGACAAAACCTCAGGAAATTCGTCGGTGGTTGGAGCTATTGGTTTTGATGCCAATTACGGACAAGGAATGTGCTGGGATTATAATACGGATACCATGTATATGGCTGCGTATAATAATGGCACAAGTCAGTCAGAATGGCGTTCTGTAAACACGGCTTCGGGGATGTCTTCTTTCATTGGAACAATCGGTTCCGGCGATCAAATAGCATGGGTTTCCACACCGGGTGCAATTGTGACACCACCTGTTTGCCCTGATCCGGTGAATATAGTCATCACGAATATTGATCAAACTTCTGCCGATTTCTTTTGGGATGAAGTGGCCAATGCCAGTATGGGTTATAACTGGTTCGTTTTCTTGGACGGAGCAGATCCAACAACTGACACTCCAATAGATTCCGGAACCACGGCGATGGGAACAACCAATGCCAGCACCTCTCTATTGACAGCCGATATGATGTATGATTTTTACGTGCAAGCCGATTGCGATGCGGACGGTATGAGTGGCTTAACCGGTCCAATTTCATTTGAAACAGCGGTAATTCCGCCAACTTGTGGTGAAAATTTCTATGATGAAGGAGGTTCCTCTGGCGATTATGAAAACAATTCAGTAGTGGTTACGGTAATTTCCCCGGTAAATTCTGGCGACGGCGTTACGGTTACTTTTACTTCTTTTGAAGTGGAAGACACTTGGGACGCACTGTATGTTTATGATGGACCTGATGATACTTATCCCTTAATCGATAGCGGAAACCCACCGACACAGGCTGGATTTCCGGCTGGTGGTTATTATGGAACAGCAATTCCCGGCCCATTTACTGCGACTGACGCAAGTGGAACCTTAACTTTTGTTTTTATGAGTGATGGGGCAGTGGTGATGTCCGGATGGGAAGCGTCGGTTAGCTGTGCGCCCTTGGCTATTGAAGATCAGGTTTTCGAAAGGTTTTCCTTTTATCCGAACCCGGTCAACAATTCCATGCTCTTAGAAGCTGCCGATCCGATACAAGAAGTGTCCGTTTATGATCTTCTGGGCCGAACAATTCTAAATGTGAAGCCTAATCAGGTTTCGGCCACTTTAGAATTGCGAGAATTGAAAACCGGAGCCTATTTAATGAAAGTGAAAATAGATGGAAAGGACGAAACCTACCGCATTATTAAGGAATAGCTAATTTTTTACTTAACCAAACTTAATTTCCGCCCTCTTTTTGAGGGCGGATTTTGTTATTTAAAGTGGTAAAAACGATTTATTGCTGCATCAAAACCCCACCAGTTAAGGCTTTGGAACGATGTGGTGGTTTTAAAAATAAAAAAATTATGATTTTATTGATTTAATTTTATAAATTTAGCTTTCTTTAATTAAAACAATTTTAATATGAAAAAAATTATTTTTTTAATTGCTTTTTGTATGTCTGGGTTTTGGATGAATGCCCAGACTACTTATAACCTTGACTGGTACATGGGTGTTTCCATGGCCGATGCCAGCCTTGAAATTGAAGTGGGCGATACGGTGATTTGGACTTTCACCGATGGGCCACCACATTCCGTAACCTCAGATGTTGGAAGTTCGGAAAGTTTTGACAGCACTACCTTGCCCTCGGGAAGTACTTATTCTTACACGTTTACCACCGCAGGAATAAATCCATATCATTGTGAGGTGCATCCTTCTATGATGGGTGTAATAACTGTTTCTGCTGGCGGACCTCAAATAAGTACCATTGAAGTCACCGGCTATAACGAAGATATTGTTGCGAACGGAACAGGTCCAATGGCTTCTTCTACCTCTATGGCTGCCGATGCAGATTCTTTTTGCCTACTATCGGAAGACTGGATATTAAATGCCGGCGATACTCCTATTACTGTAGGCCTGCCCGCCAATGGTCAAATTGTAAGCCCCGATGTCGCTGGTTTGGTTTATCAAATCCCCACAGCTGCCGCACCTTACGAAGGAAACAATTCCCTGCGACTCGATCTTGCCGGGGGTGGCAACGGTACAGTTACGCTCGATTCCCCTGCAGCATATTCTTCTCTTTATTTTTTGGTATTCGCGGGCAATGGAAATGCATTCGTGGATGTTACCGTAAATTTCGCCGATGCAACTGCTGAAACTTTTACCGGAAACACCGTGCCGGATTGGTTTATGGGCGGACTTCCTGTTGAAATACTGGGTTTCGGACGAGGAGATCGAGACAACAATAATGTGGAAACTCCACTAGACAATCCGAAATTGTACCGTTTGCAACTGGATATTTCGGTTCCGAACCAATCGAAAGACATTAGCAGTATCACATTTGATTTAACGAATGCAGCTGGGGACGATGTGGTTTTTAACCTTATGGCGGTCAATGGACGGGAGGCAACCAGTTGTTTGCCACCTTTCGATATAGTGGTTTCCAATATTTTGACTAACAGTGCCGATATTTCTTGGGACACTACTGCCGGCGTTACCGAATGGGAAATTGAATATGGCCCCATTGGTTTTGCGCTGGGGACCGGAACAATTGTTTCCGACACAAACGGTGTTCCCGGAGAAACCTTGACAGGGCTTACTGCCGCTACCGAATATGACGTGTATGTTACGGCGATCTGTGGGGCAGGAAATGAAAGTGCACCAGTTGGTCCAATATCTTTTGATACGGGTTGCGTAACTGTGTCCGCTGGTTTTACCGAAGGTTTTGAAAGCACGAACGTCGGCGATATTACTACTTGCTGGTCAATTATCAACCAAGGCGGCCCCGATGCTTGGGCTGTTAGCGATATTGGGCCCAATGCATACGACGGTACAAAGGTGATGTATATTGCATGGGATTCGAACCCAGCACATGACGACTATCTTATAACGCCACAGATAGCGGTTACCCCAGGGGTTACTGACAGATTTATTTTCCATTCTTCCGGAAATTCTACCGTGTTTGAAGAAATATTCAATGTACTTGTCTCCACTACTGGAACGGATGAAGCTGATTTCACCTTGATCGATGGGCCAATTACGGCGGCCCAAAGCGGTTGGTCGGAACATGAATATAACCTGAGCCCCTATGCTGGTCAAAATATTTATATTGCCATTCAGGCTGTTTCCAATAACCAACTCCAGTTGTATATTGATGGTGTGGTTTTAAATGCACTTCCCTCTTGTCCCGAACCAATAAACCTTACAGCAGAGAATATTATGCCAAACAGTGCCGATCTGGCATGGCTGGAAACGGGCAGCGCGACCTCATGGGATGTGGAATGGGGGCCGGCAGGTTTTGCCCCGACTGGAACCCCAACCGATGCGGCTGTGGGAAATCCATATCCAATTAGTGGTTTGTCTCCAGGAGCTTCTTATGAGTTTTATGTACGTGGCGACTGTGGCGGAGGTGATTCCAGCGATTGGGCGGGACCTTATTTGTTCACCACCAATTGTGTTCTTATTACCGCCGGTTTCACGGAAGGTTTTGAATCTACTCCTGTGGGCGATGTTACCACATGTTGGTCTATTATCAACCAAGGTGGCCCGGATGCTTGGGCTGTCAGCGATGTCGGTGCCAATGCGTATGACGGTACCAAAGTAATGTTCATTAGTTGGGATTCCAACCCGGGGCATGATGATTATCTGATTTCGCCACAAATGTCTGTTATTTCAGGGGTAACCGATAGGTTCAGATTTCAAGCCTGGGGAAATTCTACATTTTACCAAGAGACGTTCAATGTTTTCGTTTCCACGACAGGAACTGATCTAACGGACTTTACATTAATCGATGGACCTGTTACCGCTTCACAAACCGATTGGGTGGAATATGAGTATAATCTAAGTGCTTATGCCGGTCAAGATATTTATATTGCCATTCAAATAGTTTCCGACAACCAACTCCAATTGTATATTGACGGTGTTGTTTTGGACGCGCTTCCTTCTTGTCCCAAACCAATCAGTCTTACTGCTGAAAATATTACTACCAACAGTGCCGATTTGGCTTGGACGGAAACCAGTAGTGCTACATCTTGGGACGTTGAATGGGGATTGGCGGGTTTTGCTCCCACCGGAACCCCAACCGATGCGGGAGTTGGTAATCCATTTCCCTTGAGTTCGCTTTCTCCCGGCACCAATTATGAATTTTACGTACGCGGTGATTGCGGGGGTGGTGATTATAGCGAATGGGCCGGTCCATATTTATTCACGACAAATTGTGCCCTGGTTACTACCGGTTTTACGGAAGGTTTTGAATTTACCGATGTTGGAGATGTGACCAATTGTTGGTCCATTATCAACCAAGGTGGACCGGATGCCTGGGAAGTGAGTGATGTGGGCGCGAATGCTTATGATGGTACGAAGGTAATGTATATTTCTTGGGACTCCAATCCAGGCCATGACGATTACTTGATAACCCCACATATTTCTGTCATCTCTGGGGTAACCGATCGGTTTACATTTTTCTCTTCGAGCAATTCCACCTTTTATAATGAGGTTTTCAATGTGCTTGTTTCAACAACCGGAACAGATGCTGCCGATTTCACTTTGATAGATGGCCCCATCACTTCACCGCAAACCGGTTATGCGGAACATTTGTATAATTTGAGCGCGTACGCCGGTCAAGATATTTACATTGCCATTCAGGTGATTTCCGATAATCAGTTGCATTTGTATATTGATGGTGTGGTTTTGGATGCCCTTCCATCATGTCCAAAACCAAATAGTTTGAACGCGGAAAACATTACCACAGATGGCGCCGATTTAAGTTGGAATGAAACGGGAAGTGCCACAATGTGGGATATAGAACTCGGACCGGCTGGATTTGCACCCACCGGAGTTCCTACAAATGAAGATGTAACCAATCCATATCCCGCGACCGGATTACTCAGTGGAACGGATTACGAGTATTATGTCCGGTCAGATTGTGGCGGTGGCGATACCAGTGTTTGGGTCGGTCCTTATGCGTTCCAAACGAATTTCACTTGTGGCGATACCTTTTTCGATACCGGTGGGGCAACTGGAAGCTATGAGAACAATGCAAATGAAACATGGACAATTTCCCCAGACATACCAGGATATCTTGTTACTGCAATATTCACCTCTTTCGAAGTTGAGGCCAATTGGGACGCCTTATATGTTTATGATGGGCCCGATGCCACGTATCCACAAATTGCGAGTTTCAATCCGCCGACCAATTCAGGTTTTCCGGCTGGGGGTTATTACGGAACAGATGTGCCCGGACCTTTTACCTCCACACATCCAAGCGGCGCGTTAACTTTTGTGTTCATGAGCGAAGGATCGGGAATTCAAGATGGCTGGGTGGCCAATATTATCTGCAACCCACCGCCTACTTGCCCCACACCTTCAGACCTTGGCGCAACTGTAACCACGACTACTGCGGATTTAAGTTGGGTGGAAAATGGTTCTGCAACCACTTGGGAGATTGAATATGGCTTTGACGATTTTGCTCCAACGGGGGTTGCCACCGAAACAGCGACCAGTAATCCTTTTCAAATTACCAATTTGCAACCGGGCGCCGATTATGAATTTTATATTCGTGCCGATTGCGGCGGAGGTGATTTAAGTAACTGGACGGGCCCATTTGGTTTCACAATGTTATGTGAGGATGTTTATACACCGGATTATTTGGAAGATTTCACTTTCTTCCCGAATTGTTGGCAGGAAGCCGATGCTGGAATGCCGGAAGATGGGCCGTTGGGCCTTGGTTCGGGACCCTGGTTTGCCGATGAATTTTTGAATACCGGTGATAATATTTCCGCAAGCATTTATATTTACAATCAAAATCAAATAGGATGGCTGATTTCCCCCGATATTGATTTGACTGGCGGAAATTACGAACTTGCCTATACAGCGGCAATCACCGATTATTTCAATTCCAATCCTCCGGAAGGCAACGGAATGGGAAGCGATGATGTGATCAATGTCATGATCAGTGAGGATGACGGGGCAACTTGGGATATTTTGAAAACCTACAATCAAAATGGCTTTCCTTCTTTTACAGGTGATAATGAAATCATTCAATTAACAGGCTATACAGGGGTGGTGCAAATTGCGTTTTGGGCCACTGGAGGAACCGTAGATGATTCAGAAGCTTACGATGTTTTCATCGATGATTTTGAAGTACGGACATCTACCGTCACCTGCGCCGAACCGATCAATTTGACCGTTACACAAATCACCACTGAAGAAGCAACCTTATCTTGGGAAGAAGTGGGCAATGCTACCGGTTATACCTGGTATGTCTTTGAAGCCGGTGCCGATCCGGAAACCGCCACGCCAATTGCCACGGGAACGACTACTGGCGTGTTGAGTGCCGTGGCCACTGGATTGACAGCTAACACTGAGTATGATTTTTATGTGGTCGCGGATTGTGGTGCCACAGATGGATTGAGTGAAATGGCTGGGCCAATTCCCTTTGAAACCGAAGAATTGGGTATTGAAAATCACTTGTTCGAAGGATTTAATTATTATCCGAACCCGGTGAATAACCAACTTTCTTTAGAATCCACCAAGCAGATCGAGGAGGTTGTCATATTCAATTTACTGGGTCAAGAAGTAATTCATCTTCAACCGAACACGTTGAACCCCGTTCTAAAACTAAGCAATTTACAGGCCGGTACTTATTTGATGAAAGTGAGCATTGATGATGTTTCGCAGGTTTTCACCATTGTGAAAGAATAAGTCTTTAATTGTGTCTAGTCCTAAATAACCGATACAGATTATTAAAGGATCAAATTTATTAATTAAAGCTGAACGATGAGGTCATCGTTCAGCTTTTTTGATTTGTATTGTTTTCTTTTCAATTTATTTTGTTCGTGCATTTGTACCGGTGT
>DASSWN010000142.1:0-2984 GCA_035704905.1 Flavobacteriaceae bacterium | reverse complement strand
GGCGGTCAAAAATTTATCGGTATCGAAATTTACCGCAAGGTTCAGACCTTCGGGAAAATGGGCCTTCAATTCATCGAGCGTTTGATAAATGTTGGTTATAATTTCGTGCGCATTGGAACCGGCAGTTTGGTTTACGCCCATCGTTACGCCCGGATAACCGTTTACATTGGAAATAACCCCATAGCCTTCCGCATCCAGCTCAACTTTTGCAACATCGCCCAACCGCAAAAACCGTCCGTTTCCCAGTGATTTGATAATAATGTTTTTATATTCTTCCGGAGTTTGATACCGGCCCCCATAGGTGATGACATATTCAAAAGCCTGACCGCTATTTTCGCCCAATGAACCCGCTGCAGCTTCCAAACTCTGTTCGTTTACGGAAGCCAACACATCGGAAGGAATTAGGTTGTAGGCAGCTAACTTTTCGGGCAAAAGCCAAATGCGCATTGCATAAGTTTTTGCACCAAAAACTTGCACGTTCCCCACGCCATTTATCCGTTGGACTGCGGGCAAAACATTGATGTTCAAATAGTTTTGAATAAATGTGGCATCGTAATCCGGGTTCGTGGAATAAACACTGAAATAAATCAATCCGCTCGACTGTTGTTTTTGGGTCACCACCCCAGATTGGGTTACTTCCTGAGGCAAGAGTGGAGCTGCACGCGAAACCCTATTTTGTACGTTTACCGCCGCAATATCCGGATCGACGCCTTGCTCAAAAAATACTTGTATTTGTGCTCGGCCGTTACTGGCGGAAGAAGTGATGTATTTCATTCCTTCCACCCCATTTATTTGTTCTTCAATGGGAATAATAACGCTTTCCAAAACCGTGGCGGCATTGGCCCCTGTATAATTTGCCGACACTTGCACCGTTGGGGGCGCAATATCCGGATATTGGGTCAAGGGCAAACTGGTTACCCCCAAAATTCCCAAAATGACGATCACAATGGATATCACCGTGGACAAAACCGGACGTTCTATAAATTTTTTAAACATGTGATGTTTCTTTATTTTTGTTGATTATTGCGGAATCTGTATTTTTCAATTCTATTGAAAAACAGGTTTCACGGAATTCGCGATGCTGTCAAAAGGCATCATTTGTGGCTGAACCGGCGTTGTTCCACGTAATTTTCCGGTGCCTTGCGCAACAATTTTATCACCGGGTTTCAAGCCGCTTTCGACCACAATCAGATTTTGAATGCGATCTTTTACTTCAATTATTGTGGGAACCGCCAAGGTGTCGCCTTGTATTTTATATACATAAATTTTTCCTTGTCGTTCGTAGGTGGATTGTTCCGGAACCACGGCAGAATTTTCATATTCCTTCGGGATCAAGATCGTCGCGCTACTGCCGTTTGCCAACAAATGATTCGGATTTGGGAAAACCGCCCGAAAACTAACGGTTCCTGTTGAAGGATCGACTTGCCCGGTAACGGTAACGATTTCCCCTTCCAACGGATAAAGTTCATTATTGGCCAAACGCAATTTTACCGGTGGAAAATTTTTGATTTTTCCTTGAAGCCCTTCCCCTTCCGCATTCATTAAAAAATTCAAATAATCGGATTCATTCAACGCGAAATACGCATATACTTTGTTGGTTTTGGAAACCGTAGTCAAAGGCAACGGATTGGTAGGGCTCACCAATGAACCTTTTCGATAAGGAATTGATCCGACAAACCCATCAATAGGACTCTGAATGGAAGCGTAACCGATATTGGCCACAATGCTGTTGTAGTTGGCTTTTGCCTGTGCCAATTTCGCTTTGGCCGTTTGTAACTGGACTTCACTGATAATATTTTGCTCCACCAATGGCTTCAACTGATTTACACCCACTTGGGCGGCTTCCACATTTGCTTTGGCCGCGGCAGCATCTTGGGAAAGTGATTGGGTTTCCAACCGGAACAACAACTGGCCTTTGTTCACTTTTTCGCCTTCGTCCACCAAAACCTCTGTGATATACCCGCTTACTTTTGCACGAACATCACTGTTAACTATTCCCTGAATACTAACAGGATAAGCTGAAAAACCGGTAACGGTTTTGCTTGGTATTTCCACCACCGGAAGTGGCATGGGCCCATAGGCTTGCTGTGCGCCTTGCTTTTGATCTTCCCCGCAGGAAACCAAAACCAGAGCGGTTAGTATGCTTGCGATATAAATTGCTTTTCTCATTGTTTGGGCGTTGCTATTGGTTATTTTTTTCGTTGAGATTATTTTTTAATTTGGCGAAAACAGCGGTGGCTTCCTCTAAAAATGTTAGGAAATTCTGATGAAACGTTAATTCGCACTGATTTTCGGGTTCCTCTTTATAAACTTCATTCACGTTCGTTTTATAGTCGATCAATCGCTTGTGAATAACCTTATCGGTTTCCCACTTCGTCAATTTCTCATCTATAAATTGAATCAACCGGTTTGGGGTAAGGATGAAATATCTCTTGCGATCGCCCGGCCGTGTGATATAATCAATCGAACCATTGGAAGTTAACGTGTTTAAGTGGGTGGAAACGGTGCTTTTGCTCGCTTCCAAATCGCTCACCAGTTGGTCAAAAGTAGTTCCTTGCTTACAAGTCAAAATCAATGTGGCCATGATTCTGGCCGCCACCGGTGCCAATTGATCTTCCTTTTCTATGTAAACACCCAACTGTTCGACCAGTGCTTTTTTTTCTTCTTCTAATTCCTCTCGCGTCATTTCTTCTAATTTAAAAGAAGGCAAAAGTATGATTAGTTCGGAAATTATCGAACTAAGCGAAGTTAAATAAATGTTAAGGTTTCCACCATCGGGAACAACTTTTCCAAAGTTCGAAACTCATGGAACAAATTGATCATCTCCCTTTCGTTTGAAGTTTTTAATAACTCAAGTTTCGCAAGCTGAAAACACTGGTGTTTCAGGCTAAAAAAAAGAAAAAAATGTAGCATACAAACCTTGCCATTGGCTTGGTTTTGAAGTATTTTTAAAGTGCAAACCAAAAAATACAAATATGCTACAA
>DASSWN010000122.1:0-27641 GCA_035704905.1 Flavobacteriaceae bacterium | reverse complement strand
TTAAAAGACCAAATTGTTGATGTAGTACAGGCGCGGCATACTATAGCTCCCGAAGATGATAGCGCGGTCGGTTATTTCGATTTGTTCGAAATGTACAACAAAGTAAATGGGCTTTTTATTGCACTTGATGCCGTTGCTTATTTTGTGGGCATTTTAATTCTTCTTTCAGGAATTATAGGAATCAGCAATATAATGTTGATTGTGGTAAAAGAACGTACCAAAGAAATTGGGGTAAGACGTGCATTGGGAGCCACCCCATGGTCCATCCGCGGGCAAATTCTGTTGGAATCGATTTTTCTTACCATTATTTCCGGAATGGTCGGAATTATTATGGCGACCCTGGTGCTTTTTGGCGTCAATACTTGGTTGAACACTATGGATACCTCCGAAATGATGTTCATAAATCCAAGTGTAAATATGGGCGTTGTTATCACGGCACTGTTTATTCTAATTCTTTCCGGCTTACTTGCCGGACTGATTCCCGCACAAAATGCTATCAAAATAAAACCTGTGGACGCTTTGAGGACCGAATGAAAATGTCAGGTCGAGCGCAGTCGAGACCGTTTATAAAATAATTCAGTGAATAAATGTAAATTCAATATTTCAACCGCCTTCAAAAGATTAAAATCTATTTTATAGCCAAAGTTTAAAACCGAAAAAATGAAGAAATCCATCACCATTATTATTCTTGTCCTAATTGCCGTTTCGTTTGTGGGCGCCTTGTATTATCTATATCAAAAAAATCAAGAAAGCCCGATTACTTTTGAAACAGAGCAGCCTGAGATGCGAACGATCGTTAAAAAAACCGTGGCCACAGGAAGCATTGTTCCCGATCAGGAAATTTTGATAAAACCGAATATTTCCGGCATTATCGAGAAAATTTATGTGGAAGCTGGCGAAAAAGTGCAAGCCGGCGATTTAATTGCCGAACTGAACGTGGTGCCGAGTATTCCAAATTTGGTGGAAAGCAAAAACCAGATTGCTTCCGCAAAAATCGCACTGGACAACCAACGGAAAATTTACAACCGTCAAAAAGAATTATATGATAAAGGCGTGATTTCGGCCAATGATTTCGATCAAGTTGAAGTGGCTTATGAGCAGGCCCAATTGGCTTACGAATCTGCCAAAGAAACCTACGAAATCATTAAAACAGGAACAAGCAGTGGCGTAGGAAACGCAGCCAACACCAAAATCCGTGCAACGATTTCGGGAATGGTTCTGGAGGTTCCGGTGAAAGAAGGAAATCAGGTGATTCAAGCAAATAACTTCAACGAAGGAACCACTATTGCTACCATTGCCGATGTAAAAGATATGATCTTCAAAGGGAAAGTCGATGAATCGGAAGTCGGTAAAATAAAAGAAGGATTGCCTTTGAAAATTACGGTTGGTGCACTTCAAAATAAAATATTCGATGCTGTTCTTGATTATGTCGCACCAAAAGGTATTGAAGAAAACGGTGCCGTTCAGTTCGAAATTGAAGGAACCTTGAAAAACGCCGATACTACGTTTATCCGTGCTGGATTAAGTGCAAACGCGTCGATTATTTTGGCAGAGGCAAAAGATGTGCTCTCCATAAAGGAAGCTTTGGTACAATTCGATTCCGAAACGAAAAAACCATTTGTGGAAGTGACCACCGGTGAAAAAGAATTTGAACGCCGCGATATTGAATTGGGCGTGAGCGATGGAATTTTTGTGGAAATAAAGAAAGGTATCGACAAAAACTCCAAAATTAAAGTTTGGAATCAAGTGATGCCTGATGCTAAAGGTTAATCACAAATTACTAGTGAAAATTGTAACATAGTATAAAAAGAAAAGACTTACTAGATATGAACTACAAATTTATTACTGCTATTTTGCTTCTCTTCGGGTTTTCCCTCACGGCCCAAGAAAAAAAATGGACCCTGCGCGAATGTGTCAATTATGCGTTGCAACATAATATTTCCATTCAACAATCCGAACTAGACTTGAAAGCGGCAAAAATCGATAAAAGCGACGCCATCGGTAATTATTTGCCATCAATAAACGCGAATGCTTCCCTTGCCTGGAACACCGGATTAACCCAAAATGTGACCACGGGTGTGTTGCAGAACCAGACAACCCGCAATTTTTCAACCGGGGCAACGGCAGGGCTTTCCCTTTTCGAAGGTTTACGGAATTTACGAACCTTGCAGCGGGCGAAAATGTCTCGCGTTGCCGCCGAATATTCCTTGAACAAAATGAAAGAAGATATCGCTTTGTTCGTGGCCAATGCCTATTTGGAAGTTTTGGTGAACAAGGAAACCCTGAAAATATTGCAAGAACAAAACCTTGTTACCCAACAACAACTTAGCCGAACCCAGGATTTGGTTGATGCCGGCGTGGTGCCAACCGGCGATCTGTTGCAGATAAAAGCGACAAATGCCAGTGAACATCAACAAATTATCGCCGCCGAAAATATGGTGAAAATTTCACTTATCAATTTGGCTCAAATCCTACTGATTCAAGATTATGAAAATTTTCAAATCGCCGATCCGGAATTCAATGTTCCCGTAACCAATATTTTGGACAAATCGGTTTATGAAATTATCGAGGTGGCCAAAGAAGAGAAATATGAAGTGAAAATCGCCGAACAAAACCTCGAATTGGCCAAAAAAGATATTCAAATTGCAAAAAGCAATTATTACCCGAGTTTGACCGGATTTTTCAATTACAATGCTCGCGCCTCCAATAACGATTCCTTCGGATCCACAATGCCCTTTATGGAGCAACTTTATACTTTTGATGGAATTTCTTACGGACTTCAACTAAATATTCCGGTGCTTAACGGGTTTTCGGTCAGGAATTCCGTGCAACGCAGCAAGATCAATGTAATGCGCACCGAATATAATTTGCAGCAGGCAAAACTTGATTTGGAATCGAATGTTTATCAGGCTTATGTGGACGCCAAAGGAGCAAAGGAAGCGTATGAAGCAGCCCGAGTGGCATTTAATGCGCAGCAACTGGCATACGATTATGCTTCAGAGCGTTATGATGTCGGTTTATCGAATTCCTTTGAACTCAGCGAGTCGAAATTCCGGTTGACCAATGCCGAAAGCCAATTGATCCAAGCGAAATATGATTATATTTTCAAAATAAAAGTGCTTGAACTCTATTTCGGAATTCCGATTTCCGAACTAAAATTATAAGACCATGAAGAAAAAAACATTGATAGCCATTATTGTGGTTGTTGTTTTGTTGATAATTTTATTGATTGTTGGAAAAAAGAAAGGCTGGTTCGGAAGTTCAGGAAATTTGACCCCGGTTGAAGTTGCCGTGATCGAAAAAATGGATATTACCGAAACCGTTTCCGCAGCAGGAAAAATCCAACCCGAAGTGGAGGTTAAAATTTCTTCGGAAGTTTCGGGGGAAATTATTGCATTGCCCATTGTGGAAGGCCAACAAGTAAAAGAGGGTGATTTGTTGGTGAAGATCAACCCCGATATTTATGTTTCCAATTTAAACAGGACACAAGCGGCACTTCAAAACGCGAAAGCGAATTATGCGCAAGCTATGGCCAATTTGGTGGAAGCTAAAGCAAACTATGACCGTTATAAAATTTTATACGAAAAAGGTATTGTGGCCAAATCGGAATGGGACAATATTGTGGCGGCGTACGAAGTTGCGAAAGCCAACAAAGATGCGGCTTATTACGGAATTCAAAGCGCCCAGGCCGTGGTGAGCGAAGCGCAAGACAATTTGGGCCGAACCACCATTTATTCCCCGATGACCGGAACCATTTCCAGTTTGGATGTCGAGCTTGGTGAGCGTGTTGTCGGAACCCAGCAAATGGCCGGTACCGAAATTTTGCGCGTTGCCAAAATGAGCGATATGGAAGTGGAAGTGGATATTAATGAGAACGACATCGTGAAAGTTGCCGTGGGCGATTCGGCTATTGTGGAAGTTGATGCCTATAGGAATAAGGATTTCCAAGGAATTGTTACAGAAATTTCCAACTCAGCCAATCAAACTTTGACCGCCGATCAGGTTACCAATTTTAAGGTGAAAATAAAAATATTGAAAGATTCTTATGACTATCTGGTGGAAGGAAAACCTGTCGGCTATTCCCCGTTTCGTCCGGGAATGACGGCAACCGTAGATATAATCACGAGCAAAAAGGAAGATGTGATCGGGGTGCCGATGAGTGCCATTGTCATCAAAACCGATACCAGCGGAACCAAATCCTATAAATCAAAGAAGAAGGTTTCCAGTGATGAAAAACTGTTTGAATGTGTGTTTTTGAAAGAGGGCAACGAAGCGCGGCTACAAGTTGTGAAAACAGGAATTCAAGACAATGCGAATATTGAAATTCGTTCAGGGTTGAAAGTCGGCGACACGGTCATCACCGGTCCATATACGACCGTAACCAAAAAATTGGACAATGGCGATGCAATTGAGGTGAAAAAGGAAGTGAAGGAAGGAAAAGAAGAATAACCATGCCCACAATTCTTTGTTTGGAAACCGCGACCACCAATTGCTCGGTCGCTTTGGAACGAAATGGAAATTTACTTGCCGTTCGCGAAGATGGCGACAAAAACTATTCGCACGCCGAAAAATTGCATTTATTCATTCAGGAAGTTCTAAACGAAGCTAAGTTGAAGCCTCAAGAATTGGATGCGGTCGCTTTCAGTATGGGCCCGGGTTCCTACACCGGCTTGCGTATCGGTGCCGCAGCTGCCAAAGGACTTTGTTTTTCGCTCGATATTCCGTTGATTTCAGTTTCCACCCTTTTTTCTTTGGCAATTCAAATCGAAATTCCCGAAAATGCAGTGGTTGTTCCGATGTTGGATGCCAGAAGAATGGAGGTTTATTCTGCGGTTTTTGATTCAAACGGAAAGCAAATTCGCGAAACCCGCGCCGAAATTTTAAATGAAAATTCCTTTAGCGATTATCTCAACGCCGAAAAAGTTTATTTCCTTGGAAACGGAGTTGAAAAGTTTCAACAGTTAATGGAACATCCGAACGCGGTTTTTGTCTTGGATAAATTTCCTTCCGCCCGGCAAATGCTTTTTGAAGCCGAAGAAAAATTCAGCAAAAACCAATTTGAAGATGTTGCGTACTTTGAACCTTTTTATCTAAAATATTTCGTTTCGCGTTGAATATCAGGGCTTCAAAGGAAAATCGTCTTTTTTTCCCTGTGCAATAAAACGCTGCGGAATAGATAAATGAACCCCGGCATTTTGCAATCTATAGTTTGCCTGCTCGATTGTGTACCAATGGCAATCCCAAAAATCGTCGTTCATCGCCCAATAGCGTATCGAGAAATTAACGGCGTTTTCCCCCAAATCGGAAATAAGTACTTGTGGGGCCGGATCTTTCAGAATATTTTCTTGTTCTTCTATAATTCCAGCAAATATTTCCTTGGCTTTTCGAATGTCGCTTCCATAGGAAACTTTAAAAATCAAATTTTCCCGCCGTTTTCCCAAAACCGTATAGTTGACGACGTTGTCGTTTGTCAGTTGCCCGTTTGGAATAATGGCCAGCTGGTTACCGAAAGTAGTTAGTTTGGTATAAAACAGGGATATTTCGGTTACGCTGCCGGAAAGCCCTTGTGCTTCGATCCAGTCTCCCAATCGAAAAGGTTTTAGCACCAAAATTATAATTCCCCCTGCAAAATTGGACAGTGATCCTTGGAGCGCCAATCCAACGGCCAGACCGGCCGCACCCAAAATGGCGAGTAAGGAAGTGGTTTCAATTCCCAGGTTTGCAATCACCATCAAAAGCAACAAAACTTTTAGAACGATGCCAATGACGGTGAGCAAAAATTCATGCAGGGCCAAATCGACTTCACGACGTGTAAAAATTTTGTCGAGCCTCTTCAACAGAAATTTGATAATCCACCATCCGACAACCAATAATATCAAGGCCCCTACCAACGTTGGCAGATAATCCATGAAGGCATCTGCATATTTCTCGACATAGAATGGAATATCCCTTAATTTTTCCATAGAAAACACTTTTTAACAAAGAACTTAATTTCTGATTAATTAAGCCAAACCTCGCTGTTTAATTTTTGTTAAATCATTTGATGGAAAGCTTCTGCGATTGTTTCCACGGGTTTTTGGCAAGTTTGATCCACGCATATATGGATAGTTGTTTTTTCCGGTTGCCAGCGGTTTTTCAGTAAGGCCAAATCACTTTTGGTTTTACTGCCCGCAATGACTTTATTTGGAAGATATTTCCGGTTTATTTCAGCTAATTTCTTTTCGGCTTTTCCGCCCAGAATGGCCACTTCATAAAATTCAAAGGTAAAATTCATTAGAAGATCGAGCCAGTTGAAATATGCTTGTGGAAATGTTCGCAATTGTGAATAGCGGTTTTTCAACATTTTTTCGGAAATTTCCAAATAATCGGGTCGATCAAAAAAATGTGAAAGTTTAAAGAGGTTTTTTCCCATGACCGAATTGGAAGATGGCATGACATTGTCTTGAAATTCGGCAGGACGGGCGATCAATCCGCTGTCATCTTTGGAATTGAAATAGAAAAATGATTTTTCCGCGTCATAAAAATCTGCCAAAACTGTTGTTGTCAAATCATTAGCCGTATGCAGCCATTTTTCCTCAAACGTGTTCTCATATAGTGCAATGAGCGCTTCGATAAAAAACGCGTAATCATCCAAAAAACCGTTCACACTGCTTTTCCCATTTTTATAGGAATGGAATAATTTTCCGTCCTTATTAAGTTGGTTTTTCAGAATAAAGTCTGCATTTTTTTGAGCGATATCCAAATATTTTCTCTCTCCAAAAACCCGGTATGCGTCGAGGAAAGCTTTCAACATAAGGCCGTTCCAAGAAGTTAAACTTTTGTCGTCCAAGCCGGGCCGATTTCTTTTTTCCCGAATTTCGAATAGTTGGCGGGTACAGGTTCCGATTTTTTCATTTAGTTCATTTTCGGAATATCCGAATTGTTCGGCAATACGGTTTGGGTCATCGGTTCTTGTTAAAATATAATTTCCATTTTCCCAATAGCCCTTTTCGTTGATGTTGAAATAATCTGAAAAAACTTGGAAATCATCTTTCAAAATTTGTTGAAGCTCGTCTTTTTTCCAAACATAAAATGCGCCTTCTTCCAGAATTTCATTTTCACTTTTGCTGTCGGCATCCAACGCGCAATAAAAACTTCCTACTTTGCTCGTCAATTCGCCTTCCACGAATTCCAAAGTCGAATGAACCACTTTTTCGTACCACGGATTTTTCGAAACCAAAAAAGCATCGCAGTACAAACCAATTAGTTGTGCATTGTCATAAAGCATTTTTTCGAAATGCGGCACATGCCACCTTTCATCGGTAGAATAGCGCGAAAATCCCCCGCCAAGCTGATCGAAAATACCCCCAAAGGACATTTTGTTCAATGTTAGCATTACATGTTCCAAAATATTTTGGTCATTGGTTTGCCAAGCATATCGCAGCAAAAAATGGTATTCGCTTGGCATCATGAATTTTGGTTCACCAATCGTTCCGCCCCAAACCGTATCGAATTGATTGGTTAGAATGGAAAGCATTTCGGAAAAAACTTCCCGATCGAAACTTGATGCCAATTCTTCGGAAACAATCGGTTCCAATTGGCGAATTCCGTGGGTTAACTTTTCGGCATAATCGATTAATTTTTCGGGGGTTTGCACATATAAATCGCCGAGTTGCCGTAAAATTTCGGCCCATTGCTCTTTCCGAAGGTAGGTTCCGCCCCAAATGGGACGGCCATCGGGCAGCGCGACAATGTTCAAGGGCCATCCGCCACCACCGGTCATCAGTTGTAGCGCGCTCATATAAATTTGATCGACATCTGGTCTTTCTTCCCGATCGACCTTAATATTTACGAAGTTTTTATTCATCAAGGAAGCAATTTCTCCATCCTTAAAACTTTCGTGCGCCATTACGTGACACCAATGGCATGAAGAATATCCAATGCTTATCAGTATTAATTTATTGTTGTTTTGTGCTTCTGTAAATGCTTCGTTGTCCCAAGCTCTCCAGTGCACCGGGTTTTGAGCATGTTGTAAAAGGTAAGGACTTGATTCTTCAATCAATTTATTCGTTTTCTCCATTTATGTTTGGTTTGGCATGAATTCAAGAAAGGTAGCTAAATTTTTTCGTTTGGTGAAATTTCTATACCCTTTTGGGCGAATTGAATATTTTTGTTTTATTTTTCGGAAATGAATTTAACCATTTGGTAACACAAGATTTTTAGCGGTTTAAAATAAATCGAACACTTTTGTCAAAAAATTAGAGACAGCTTCCTATGGAAAATGTGTATTTTATCATGCTTTTGGTATTGGTGGTGCTTGCGATAGCCGATTTGGTGGTTGGCGTAAGCAACGATGCGGTTAATTTTTTAAATTCTTCCGTTGGTTCCAAGGCTTTTTCTTTGCGCACAATTTTAATTGTGGCCAGTTTGGGTATTGGCATTGGCGCCATTTTTTCCAGTGGAATGATGGAAGTCGCCAGAAAAGGAATTTTTAATCCGGGTGAATTTTATTTCGATGAAATAATGATCATTTTTACGGCAGTGATGATCGCCGATGTGCTTCTGTTGGATTTTTTCAATTCGTTGGGGCTCCCAACCTCCACTACGGTTTCCATTGTGTTCGATTTGTTGGGCGCGGCCTTTGCGGTGGCTTTTTTGAAACTTTACAGTACTTCCGGGAATTATGGGGAAATATTTACTTATATCAACACCGATAAAGCCACGGCCATAATTATTGCTATTTTCGTTTCTGTGGCGTTGGCGTTTACCGTTGGGGTTGTCGTGCAGTATTTTTCCCGGCTGATATTTTCATTTCAATATGAACGAAAAGTAAAATATGTCGGTGCCATATTCGGTGGAATGGCAATTACGGCCATTACTTTTTTCATTCTTTTAAAAGGAATGAAAGATATGCCATTTGTTCCCAAAGACATGAAGCAATTTATTACGGAACATGTACTGCTTATCATTGGCGCAAGTTTTCTTTTTTGGACACTTCTTTCCCAATTGGCAATGACTTTTTTGAAAATCAATATTCTGAAAGTCATTATTATGGTAGGAACATTTGCATTGGCATTGGCATTTGCCGGCAATGATTTGGTGAACTTTATTGGTGTGCCAATCGCGGCTTGGCAAGCTTTTGACATTTGGTCGGGTTCAGGGATTGAGCCTTCGAGTTTCTTAATGACCGCCCTCGGTGGAGAGACGCAAACGCCTACCATTTTACTACTAATTGCTGGAACAATTATGGTATTGGCCTTATGGTTTTCAAATAAATCGCGCCATGTAATGCAGACCGAACTAAATTTGGCGCGACAAGATTTGGGCAAAGAGAAATTCGAACCAAATTTTTTGTCACGAATTACCGTGCGCTATTCTATTATGGCCAGTAGTACTTTAACTTCGATTCTTCCAAAATCCATGGGTGAAAAAATTGAAGCCAAGTTTCAAAAACCGCCTTCGTTTTTGCAGGATAAACGTATTGATGCCCCTATGTTCGACATGGTTCGTGCTTCGGTGAATTTGGTCGTTGCCAGTATTCTTATTTCCATAGGAACTAGCTTGAAATTACCACTTTCTACAACATACGTAACGTTTATGGTGGCAATGGGTACTTCTTTGGCCGATAGGGCTTGGGATCGCGAGAGCGCCGTTTACCGCGTGGCCGGGGTTTTCAATGTAATTGGAGGCTGGTTCATGACCGCAATCTGTGCCTTTATTGGCGCGGCTTTGGTTGCATCGATTATTTGGTTCGGGGGAATATGGGCTGTCTTGATTTTAATGGCAACTGTTATTTTCTTAATGATTTACAGTGCCGTTTCACATTCCAAAAAAGTGAAACAGGAACAGCAAAAAAAGCAATTCAACAGAACAGATATTTTGTCCATCAATGAAATTACCGTTGAAACGGCACAAAATATTTCCAGTGTTATCGATGGTATCAATAAACGGTATGGAAAAGTGATCGATCATTTGGGGTACCAAGATTTGAGCAAGCTGAAAAAAGATACCAAGAAACTCGCTAAGTTGGAAGGGGAAGTAGATGAATTGAAAGATAATATTTTCTATTTCATAAAATCATTGGAAGAAAAATCGGTAGCAGCCGGAAAATTCTATGTGCTTATTTTGGATCATTTGAAAAATATGGTACAATCAATTGCCTTCATTACCCGTTCAAGTTACAAACATGTGCACAACAATCACAAAAACCTTAAATTCAATCAAATTCGTGATTTAAAATCGGTAGATCGCGAGATGGAGGTGTTGCTGAAGGAAATTAAGGAAACCTTCGATACCCAATCTTTCGGAAATATTGATCGGATTATTGTTGAAGAAAGGAAGTTGTTGGACAAGGTTTCGGGACTTATACAAAAACAAATCGACCGGATACGAACTTCGGAAACCAGTCCAAAAAACACCAAACTTTATTTCGGTTTGCTTTTGGAAAGTAAAGATTTGGTAAGTTCCACTATTGAGCTGCTACAATTGTTCAAAGCATATTATGAAGAAGCCCGAAAAGAATTGTAAAAAAGATTTTAAATTGGAAATACGTTTTCAACCACTTATTGCTTTATCCCGAAAACAAAATCTTTGAAATATTTTTTTTCATCGAGAAAAGTTTTTTGAATTTTCAAATCTGCTTTTTCCGCGAGCCATTGCACCGTGGCGTCATCATATTTCTGGGAAATTTCGGTGTGGATGCTTTCCCACGGATGAAAAGAAACGTTCATGTCCAGAACATCAATTCGGGCTTTCTGTTCAATTTTACTGACCAAAAAACTCTTCGCGGTGCCTGTTTCCGGATTGTAGGTTTCCCAGTGTTTGAAGGTTTCAACATCAAAATTTCCACCTAATTCACGATTGATCCGGTTTAAGATGTTTTTATTGAAAGATGCGGTCACCCCGGTCTTGTCGTTGTAGGCCGCCAAAATGGTTTCGGGGTTTTTCTTCAAATCGAATCCCATGAAAAGCAGATCGTCTTTTTTCATGGAAACGCGAATCTGTTTTAAAAACGATACTGCTTGCGGATGCAATAAATTACCAATATTGGAACCAAGCATGAAAATCACCTTTTTCCGAGAACTTGTTTTGTCCAGATTGGCCATGGTTTTAAAATAAGTGCCTTGTTTGGGTTTAACAAGTAAAGCGGGCAGTTCTTTTTTCAGTGAAATTTCCAAATCTTTCAAGGCATATTTGCTTATATCAACCGGCATGTAGGTGAAATTGAATCTGTTTTCGCACAAATGTCGCAGAAGGATTTTGGTTTTTTTCCCATCGCCCGCACCCAATTCAATAAGGTCGAAACCATCGGGGCCATTGAACAGTTCGGCTATTGCCTGCGTGTTTTTCTTTAAAATATTAAATTCGGATGCCGTTAAATAATAGTCGGGCAAATCCATTATTTCTTGGAATAGTTTGTCGCCTTTTTCATCGTAAATATATTTCGAAGAAAGGTGTTTTGGATAATCCGTCAAGCCTTTGCGGACTTCTTTTGCGAAATCCGTTTCAGCCGGATCGATTTGTTTTTTCATATAGAATTTATTTTGCCAAGCGCAATCCGGTAAACTGCCAGCGTTTTTCGGGCTGAAAAAAATTGCGATAAGTCGGACGGGAATGATTTTCGGTCGTTGCCACAGAACTTCCGCGCAACACCTTCTGATTTACCATGAATTTGCCATTGTATTCGCCCAAGGGACCTTCGGCTTTTTTAAATTGCGGATAGGGCAAATAGGCACTTTCCGTCCATTCCCAGCGTTTTCCCCACTCGAAATTCGAATTGGCCGCTTCCCATTCAAATTCTGTCGGCAACCTCATTCCTTTCCATTGCGCAAAGGCGGCAGCTTCAAAATAGGAGATATGGGTCAAAATTGCATTCGGTTCTATTTTTTCGAATCCCGATAAGGTATAATTAAACCATTCCCCGTCAATTTTGTGCCAATACAAAGGTGACTTAATTTCGCATGTTTTCAGCCATTCCCATGCTTCCGAATGCCATAAAAGCACTTGTTCGTATCCACCGGCTTCCATAAATTCCAAGTATTCGGCATTGGTGACGAGTTTGTTCGAAATGGAAAAATTTTCTAAATAGACCTTGTGTTTCCTAAGTTCGTTATCATAGCAAAACTCTCTTCCCGAATGGCCAATTTCATAAATACCTTCAGACAATTGCAGCCATTTTTGCGGAAAATCTTCGATCTTGTTTTCAGAAAAATGAGGATTGTAGGTGGGCAAAAGCGGATTGTTGCCGAGAATATATTTGATGTCGGTTAACAGCAGTTCTTGGTGCTGTTGTTCATGATTGATGCCAATTTCCAGTATTTCTGTTAGTTCCGATGAAGGTGAATTTTCCAGGAGACTTGCAACTGCTTTTGTGACATGGTTTCTATAGGCATAAATTTGTTGAACGGTAGGTCTTGATAAATTCCCCCGATCGGTACGGATTACTTTTTCACCCACACTTTCGTAATAACTGTTGAAAACATAAGCGAAATTTGAATCGAAAACCTGATACGTGTCGCTATATTTTGTAAGAATGAATTCTTCAAAAAACCAAGTTGTATGTCCCAAATGCCATTTTGGTGGGGAAACATCGGCAATTGGCTGCACCACATAATCTTCAATTTCCAGTGGTTTACAAAGGCTTTCCGTTCGGGATCGGGTTTTTGAAAAAAGGGAAAAAAGGTTTTGGTTCATAGAATCCAAATCTTTACGGATTGTTCCCAAAGTTAGTTTTTTTTCGCTGAAGCAAAAACCAAGGATTTGTTAATTCAATCTGAAAAAATAAATATCCCGAAGACTTTTTTTATTATAAATTGAATGGCACGGTGTAATTTATTTCCGTGTTTTTGCCGCCAATGCTGCCGGGTTTCATTTTTGGCAGTAATAAAATGACGCGTTTGGCCTCTTTTTGCATAGCTTCCGATCCGCCTTCAGTGCTTTCAATTTCAACATTTCCGTCTTTGTTGATAATGAAATGTACCAAGATGCGCGAACCTTTGTCCGCTTGTGTCCAATTTTTAAAACTGAAATTTTTCTGGATCAACAAGGCCAGGTTTTCATTGAAACATTTCTTTTTTTCCAGTTCATTTCCCTCGCAACCCGGCCAAACCGGCGCCACTTCTTTGAAAGTGACCGTGTTTCCTTGAACCGAGCCTTCTTTTTGTGCATTGGCACCAATGGAAATGAATACAAAAAAGAATAAGATTACGACTTTCATAATTATAGAAGTTTTGTTAAACAGCAACTTTTCCTTTTATCGCTGGGTATGGATTGTAATTCTCCAGTTTGAAATCATCGAATTTAAAATCAAAAATATTTTTCACTTCCGGATTGATTCGCATGCTTGGCAACTGTCGTGGCGTGCGCTGCAATTGTAACTTCACTTGTTCTAAGTGGTTGTTGTAAATATGGACATCGCCGAAAGTATGAATAAAATCTCCCGCTTCATAACCGCAAACTTGCGCCATCATCATTGTAAGCAAAGCATAAGAGGCAATATTGAAGGGAACGCCCAAAAAAACATCGGCGCTGCGTTGGTAAAGTTGGCAAGAGAGTTTTCCATCAGCCATATAAAATTGAAAAAATGCATGACAGGGCGGGAGAGCAGCTTTCCCGTTGGCCACGTTCTCTGCGAATGGTTTTGAAGAATCAGGCAAAACACTGGGGTTCCAAGCCGAAACCAACATTCTACGGCTGTTCGGATTTGTTTTTAACGTATTGATGACGTCCGAAATTTGGTCAATATTTTCTTGGTTCCAGTTGCGCCATTGTTGACCGTAAATTGGTCCTAAATCGCCGTTTTCATCGGCCCATTCGTTCCAGATTCTAACACCGTTTTCTTGCAGGTATGCAATGTTTGTTTCACCTTTTAAAAACCATAGCAATTCATGGATAATGGATTTCAGATGTAATTTTTTAGTGGTAACCATCGGGAAGCCTTTGCTGAGGTCGAACCGCATTTGATAGCCGAATAGGCTTTTTGTGCCCGTTCCGGTACGGTCCGATTTTTCATTTCCGTTTTCCAATATATCTTTTACCAAATCCAAATATGCCTTCATGTATTTATTTTGAATGGTTTTTGGGGAATTTTCATTTTGAACTTTTCCTCCTAAACCCAATAATTCCCAGAAAATAAAAATAGGAAAATTTATGGGAAACCACCTTTTTTTATAAAGGAATTTATTGCGGTTTTTTCAACTCGTAGTTTCCAAATGGAAAAACGGAATATTCAGAAAAAATGTTTAAAAGCGTAGCCGGCAATAATACTTATTACTGAAATCGTTCCGAGGACGAAACCAATTTTACGGGCATTCTTAATAGGATAAAATTTATAAAATGCCAAAAATAGGATGAACATTACCAAAGGATAAATCGCCGGATATAGCAAAAAGGCTTCTTTGAACTCACCTCGGAAAAGAAGAAAGAGCGAACGTTGCATTCCACAGCCCAGACAATCGAATCCGAAATAATGTTTGATGGGGCAGGGGAGCATATATTTTTCCATTCCAAAAATATTTTTGGTCAGTGAAGAATTAAAATTAAAAGTAATACTTTTGAAGGAAATTTTTAAAAATAACTGTTTTTTTACGGTTGAAGGAAAACCCCCATGAACCTGAATCGTCAATTAATTAATGTCCTAATCGTTATCGTTGGTGCCGGAATGCTGATTTATGATTTGGCCGTTGAAGGTGAAAATATTTATGTAAAAATTATTGGATTGGTGTTACTGATGTACGGATTGTACACCGCTACCCAACAATGGACCGCAGGAAACAACAATCAGGAAGAAGACTCTGAATTTGATGATGAAGATGAAAAATTTCAGTAGAGGCGATCGCGTGGAGGTATTGGACGACGCACTTTCAGGGGAAGTGGTTCATGTTGAGGCACCCTATGTTACAATTGAAACTTCCGCCGGGTTTCAACTCGTTTTTGAGGAAAATGAGTTGATTAAAATTCCCGGAGAAGATGCTATAAAAATTGATCGGTTTTCGTTGCAATCTGCTTTGGAAGAAAAGCAAATTGCGACCAAAAATTCAAAAAGAAGGGCCAAACCCAAGGAACGAAATGCAGTGGCCTTGGAGGTCGATTTGCATATTCATCAACTGACCAATTCCACAAAAAACAAAAGTAGTTTCGATTTGCTAAACCTTCAATTGGAGACCGCTAAACGCCAGCTCGATTTCGCCATTCGGAAACGCATTCAAAAAGTGGTTTTTATCCATGGGGTCGGCGAAGGGGTTTTAAGGACAGAATTGGAAACACTTTTCAAGCGTTATGAAAACCTAAAATTTTATGATGCCGATTACCAAAAATACGGAATGGGCGCCACAGAAGTTTATATTTTTCAGAATCAGGCTTAATCCACCTTTAAGGTATCGCTTGCGGTCACATCGAGATAACCCATGACCAACGTCTCAAAAGTGATATTCTCTTCAGAGTATGAATTGTTCAATGTTACGTTTTTTGCCACCAAAAGCGTTCGAAAACTTCTTGAAATCGTATATTCTTTGAATGCATCTATTTGTAAAAGTTCGTCATTGTCCGTATCCAGATAGTTCGGAATGTTGTCGCCGTCTGTGTCATCATCGCCCGGATTCAGATCAGGAAGCCCATCTTCGTTCACATCGTCGTTTGCGTTTAAATCTTCATAACGGGTAATGGTTCCGTCGCCATCATCATCTTCATCCAAATAATTCGGAATACCATCGTTGTCGGTATCCGGAAAACTATCGGGTTCGGCATCGTCATCCTGAACCGCGATTTCAACTGATGTGGGCACATTGTCATTGTCGTCATCCGGGTCGATAAAATTGGGAATCCCATCGCCATCGCTATCGTCGTCAAAATAATCACCATTTCCGTTCAAATCTTCCAATTCCGCGGCCACACCATCGTTGTCGTCTTGTGAAGTCACGGTCGAAGTCAGCACCACGCTTCCCCCAGAGGTGCTGATATATTCATCCACCACTTTGGGCGAACTTGGGGGGATTTCATTGCAAAAATAAGTCGCACCACTAATTTGTCCGTTGTAACTTCGATAAATCAGTTTGTTGGTATTGTTCAATAAAATAGTTCGTGGTTCGGGGTTTGGTATGCTGTCAAAAGTGCCATCAAAATCGTCATCCTCAAAATTCAGTGATAAACTTTCGTTTGGGTCGTTGTTGATTCCATAAATTACTTTCGTGTTGTTTGCGCCGCAAAGTTGCAGCTGCGTTTCAGCGCTAAAATCGAAAGTGGAAACAATTACATCGCCGTCATCACATGCCGAAATAATTCCTAAGAAAATAATAGATAAAATGAATTTCCTGATCATATTGCTTTGAAGTTAAAACGAATCAATTAAAAAATCGAACTTGGCAAAATTAATCATTTGTAATTTATAGTGCTGAATCGCGCAAAGAATTTCAAAATCCGTTATTTTTGCCAAGTTTTTCCTATAAATGGGATTTTAGAAAAATTATTTCCATTGGTTTTTTTACAAAATCACGAGGTTTCAAAAGTTTTGATTTCCACTTTTTATAGGATTTCCGAAGAGTATGAATGAAAGCAGTCTGCGCTTTTTTTTTGAAAAAGAAGAAGAACATGAGAAAAGTATATTTTGATAGTGCCGCCACCACGCAAATGCGCGAAGAAGTGATTGAAAAAATGACGAAAACCATGCGCGAAATTTACGGAAATCCATCGTCCACGCATTCGTTTGGGCGATCGGCAAAATCCGTGATCGAGCAGGCACGAAAAACCGTTGCAAAACTTTTGAACGTTTCCGCTTCTGAAATTGTTTTCACTTCCGGCGGAACCGAGGCCGATAATTTGGCGTTGAATTCCGCGGTGCGCGATTTGGGCGTTCGTCGAATTATTACTTCAAAAATCGAGCATCACGCCGTTTTGCACACCCTTGAGCAATTAAAAGAATGTTATGAGATCATAGTCGATTTTGTCAATTTGGACGAATGTGGCGATGTGGATTTGGATCATTTGGAAGTACTTCTGAAAAATTCCACCGAAAAAACCTTGGTGAGTTTGATGCACGTCAACAATGAAGTGGGAAATATGTTGGACATCAAAAAAACGGGGGAACTTTGTAAAAGGTACAACGCGCTGTTCCATTGCGATACGGTTCAATCAGTCGGGCATTTTGAACTGGATTTTAGCGAGATTCCGGTGGATTTTACGGCAGTCAGCGCGCATAAATTCCACGGACCAAAAGGGGTTGGATTTGCATATATTAGAAAAAACACTGGTTTGAAACCCTTGATTTTTGGTGGTTCGCAAGAACGCGGCTATCGTGCCGGAACAGAAAGTGTACATAATATTGTCGGTTTGGAAGAAGCATTGCGGCTTTCGTATGAACATTTGGAAGAAGACAAAGCTTATATTAGCGGTTTGAAAAATTATTTCATCGATCAATTGAAAAAGGAAATTCCGGGTGCGAAATTGAATGGCAACTGTTCGAAGATGGGAGAAAGTACGTATACGCTTATCAACGTTTGCCTTCCAATTTCTGCGGAAAAAGCGACTTTATTGTTGTTCCAACTTGATTTGAACGGAATTGCCTGTTCAAAAGGTAGTGCTTGCCAGAGTGGGGCAGAAGGCGGTTCGCATGTTTTGAACGCAATTCTGAATGAAGAAGACCGAAAAAAACCTTCGCTCCGGTTTTCGTTTTCCCATTTCAACACCAAAGAAGATATTGATTATGTAATGGAGGTTTTGAAAGGGTTTATGGCCTAAATTCGTTTTTTTTGGAATAAGGGTTTATAAATTATGGTTCAATGCCCAGAATCAATAAAGGAACAGGAGGGCTGTTTCTTCCTTGTCTCATGACATTATACACTTCCCCTTCATAATATGCAACTCCGCTGGACATTTGAGATTGCATTTTTTTTGTTGGCAAAATAAATGGGTGCTTTTTCTCCGTTTTCCTCCAAAAACTTCTTTTGTTCGCCGGGAGACATGGGAATGCTTTGTTCCATTAATTCCCTGTCCAAAGTTATATAATAGGAATAGCGGCTTTCGTTCCAGCCAATTTCTTGAAATGATCGATCAATCGCTGTGTTCAGATTTATTGGGCTGTATAATTTGTTCCCTTTTTTCGTTTTTTCTTTACTTATTTTTGTTTTAAAATCTTCAGCGTTTATAGAAGCAATAACCGTTTTGATTTCTTCATAAAGATCATGGTGGTGAACAATAAGATATTCTTCGCCATTTAAATGAGAGTATTTGTGGGCTATTTTCATTTATCGAAGTTCAATTCTTTCCATTCTTCCGGTATTTGGGACAGTTTGTTTTTTTTATCGGGTTTATGAATGGGTTTGTTTATAGGACGTGTTTTTAATACACCTCCTTTTAAATCTTCGATCCTTTTTTTTGCAATTTGGCAATATTCTTCACTTTGATCAATTCCAACAGCATTTCTATTATTTTTTAAAGCTCCGATCATTGTGGATCCCACACCGTTAAACGGATCGAGGACCCAACTGTTTTCATTGGTCAACGCAAGGACACACCTTTCGACAAGTTCAATGGGATATTGGCAGGGGTGTGATGTTTTTTCAGGATGGTTCGATTTTACATTGGGAATATTCCATAATTCATTTTCCCAATCCTTACGTATAATTTCCCAAATATCCGAAGGGTTTTTTCCTTTTGGATTTCCCGATAATTTTCCTTTGTTTGGTCCTTTAAAATGTCTTTTTCCTGGATATTTTGAAGGAATCCTCACGTCATCCAAATTAAAAATATAATCGTCGGATTTGGAAAACCAAAGTATGGTTTCATATCTTCCTGAAAATCGATTGGATGCATGAAGCCCATGCCCAAAATGCCATATAATTCTATTTCGAAGTTTGAGGCCGTATTTTTTAAATATTTGGTAATAAAAGATATCCAATGGAAAAACCTCTCCTTTGTCAATATAGTTTCCCACTTGCCAGCAAATGCTACCTTTCTCGGATAAAACCCTAATTAATCCTTTAATAATTTCCTCTTGAGTTTTGAGATATTCTTCAATTGAACTTTTGATCTCATACGATTTACCAATGTTATACGGGGGTGAAGTGATTATTAAATCAAATTTTTCCTGGGAATATTTTTCTAGGATATTTAAACAATCCCCATGTTCAACAGAATAATTTAAAGCAGGGTTTATATAATCGAATAAAGGTTCTTTTGCGTTCATTCTTTTTTTGCTTGTTCCGCAAGTTACTAAATTTTGATCATCATATCGGAAGTAACTTAAAAATCCATCGAAACCCGTAAATTAAAAACCCGGGGCGTCAAATAATTCGGAACGGCATATTGGGTTTTGGTATAAACATCGCGCACAAAGGTGTTGGTGATGGAATTTTGAACATCGAACATATTGAAAATTTCAAATCCCACACTCAACATCTTAAAAGAATGCAGCCAATGCCCTTTTGGGTATGGTTTGTTGGAATCGGTCAAAACATAGGAAATCCCCACGTCGGCTCGTTTGTAATCGGGCAAACGCAATTGATAATCATACGGATCGGCATAATCTGGGGAACCGCCTGGAAGGCCGGTATTGTAAACCAAATTCAGATACAATTTCAAACTCGGAATATTGGGAACATAATCTTGAAAAAGCACCCCAAATTTCAATCGCTGGTCCGTCGGACGCGCGATATAGCCTTTGTTGTTGATGTTCACTTCCGTTTTCAGATAACCGAAACTCACCCAACTTTCGGTTCCGGGAACAAATTCGCCGTTCAAACGCAAATCCAAACCATAAGCGTAGGCTTCCGCATTATTTTTTGCCCGGTAACGAATCTGAACATTTTCGACCGTATAAGGATTTACATCGGTCAGTATTTTATAATATGCTTCCGAATTCAGCTTGAACGGGCGTTTCCACAGTAAAAAACTGTATTCGTTTCCCAAAACAAGATGAATGGACTGCTGTGCTTTCACATTCGGATTCACGGTTCCTGTTGAATCGCGCAATTCTTTATAGAAAGGAGGTTGGTGATAAAAGCCGCCCGAAATCCTGAAAATCATATCTTTTTTCCAGTTGGGTTTTATGGCAAATTGTGCCCGCGGACTGAATGTGGTTTTGCTTTTCGAAGAAATATTTTCTCCGCTGACCGTCCAATTATGCGCGCGAATACCGGCGTTGAACCAAACATCATTTTCGCCAAAACTGCTGCGGTTGCTCCATTGAACGAACCCAGAAACACGGTCAATTTCGGTATGGTTCATGGCCCGAATATTGGAAAATGGTACCAAAGGCGCATCAAAACTTTCATAAGGCTGCTCGTTTTGAAAATCGCTGACTGGTGGACGAATGGAAAATCCGGCGGAATCTATGATTTCATATTCCCGAATCCGATCTTGAATATCTTCGTGTGTGTATTTTATACCATAATCGAACTGATGTTTTTCGATTGTGTACGTGCCTTTATGTTCCACATTGAAAATCAGCGCGTCCAAATCGTTTCGTGCGTGGGTCAGTTGCGAACCAATTCCTTCGGTGAATTCCACCTCGCCCAAATCTTCGCTGCCAATATCGGTATTCGGTCGGCCCATACGGTACTCGGCCAAAATATCGTAATATTCTTGTTCTTGCGTATTGTAGCTCGAAAAAACCAGTTCCGCGGTATAATCTTCGGAAACTTCATAGCTGGCTTTTAATGCCCCAAAAAATGTCTGGTAACGATCTTGCTCCTGGCCTTCATAAAACACCAATAACGTGCGAGGATCTTGCAAGGTTCCAAAATTGGTTTGGCGCGTCAGTGGTGTATAATCGTATTTGTTCAAGGAAATATTCCCGAGAAAACCCAATTCGAATTTGTCGTTGAATTGATAGGTCAAAAAACTTTGCACATCGGCAAAAACCGGGTGATAATTGGTTTCGGTTTCTTTGGCATCCACGAATAAACTGTTGTCGCGGTAACGGATGCCAACAATTCCCGAAAGTTTTTTGTTTTTTGAAACCGCTTCCACCGAAGCACTTCCGCCCAGAAAACTCATATCTATCGACGCGCCAAAGTCCACCGGGCGTCTGTATTTAATATTCAAAACGGAAGAAAGTTTGTCGCCATATTTTGCTTGGAATCCGCCTGCGGAAAATTCCACGTTCCGGACCAAATCCGGATTTACGAAACTCAAGCCTTCTTGCTGCCCGCTGCGCACCAAAAATGGACGGTAAATTTCGATGCCGTTCACATACACCAAATTTTCGTCATAATTGCCACCGCGCACGGAATATTGTGTGCTCAATTCGTTGTTGGAACTCACGCCGGGAAGTGTTTTCAACAAATTTTCGACACCTGCGTTTGCCCCTGGAATTTTCCGAATCGTTTCCGGTTCAATGGTGGTAACGCCCGAAACTTTGGTCCGATCGTTGGTAATAACAACGGCACTGATTTGCTCCACAGTTTTCTTCAACACGAAATTGAGTTCTTTTTCGGTGTTTTCGGGTAGGTTGACTAAAAAGGAAATATTTTTGAAACCGATGTAGGAAATTACAACTTTGATCTCTTCGTTTGCGGGAATTTCCAAACTATAAAACCCATTTTGGTTGGTCAGGGTTCCGCCATTTGGAAAGCTGATGTTCGCGCCATAAACCGGAAGTTGGTTTTCATCGAGCACAATTCCTTTGATCGTTGCGGTTTGTGAAAATAGGTTTTGCAAGGTGAAAAACAGAAACAAGGAAAAGAGGAAGCGTGTTTTCAAAAATTGGTTTTTTAAGGGACAAACGGGAACAAATATACCGTTTTCGACCGATCTTTTTACAAACGCTTATTTTGGGAAAATATTTTTTTGTTGGTTCGAACCCAATTATACTGTCCTACTTTATGCTTGCCAGCCTTTGAAAAAATCTATTTTCTATAAAACACCGCTTCAAAAACCGAACTATTCCCCACATTGTCCGTTACGATTACTTTTAATTTGTTTTCCGTCTCGGTTGCAATTCCATCGGAAAATTCATAAGTGATCAAATCGGTCTTGTGGTTGTATTCCATTAAAATGAATTTTCCGTTGACAGTTGCCCGATAGGCACTAATTCCCGAAAAATCGTCGGTGATTTTCAGACTTAAGGTTTCGTTGTTCGAAATCCATTTTCCGTCTGAAAAATTCACCGGAACAATTTTTGGAGGCACATCATCTGTTCCAAGCGTGTACGTGCCGAAAGTTTTGGTGTGCGTGGTAAAACGGTTTCCTTCCTTTCTTGTGGTAACATAATATTTCGATCCCCACGGATAGGTGCGCACGATGCAAAGTTGTTTCCGGTCTTCCTCGCTGTAATTGCCCACATCGAAACCCAACGTCAAATTTTTGTGCAGTGGGGTAGTGGCTTCGTGCAAATGAATGGTTTCCCCTTCGATGGAAATATTCAAATAGGTATCTTCATACAAGGCATCTTTCGGAATATAGACATCAAAAATTCCTTCCTCAAAAACCGTGGACTGATTTGCGGCGGCAAAATAATCCGTTTTCGCGGGTTCCATGAATTTCACCGTATCAGACTGCTTTGCTTCAATGGGAATTCGAATAATATTGGAATTTCCGGCGAAGTCGCTCACTTTTATAATAAAAATATAATCTTCATCCGGTCCGATATCAATCAAGCCTTTGTTGACCACATTTGAATAAATACTCAGTTCGTTATTGGGCTCTAAAAAGAGTTTCTGAATTCGTTTGTCGTTTTCTTTATAATAGGAGTAATCGATCATCCGGTTGATATATCCCGATTCAGCAAAGGAGAATTTGTCAAAAATCATTTCGAAATGTTGCGATCCGTTGCAAATGGTTTCTATTTTATAAGCGCCATTTTTATTGGGTTCGAAATTCATTTGATCTACGGTAGAAATTCCGAATCCAATTTTTCCAAATGCGTTTATTGTTTCTGTTTTGAATGTGCCATCCTGCAACGGGATCAATCGAATTTTTTGCCGTTCGGCGACATTATTGACATAAGCGCTGCCCCCAACCGGATAGGCATACAATCCCGTAATAATTGGTTTGCGCGTGTCTTTTATATCCAATCCAAAAAGCATCGGGTTCATGGGGCGCTGTTGGTTGTCCCGTATTTCAAAATGTACATGCGGACCGCCACTGCTGCCTGTATTCCCGCTTAAAGCAATGAGTTGACCCTCGTTAACCGGCAACTCATTTTCCGAGGGGAACAATTCAACTTCAAAACTTTCTTTTTCGTATTGGCGTTTGCGGACGTAGGCTTTAATTTCAGGTGAAAATTCCTTCAAATGCCCGTAAACCGTGGTATATCCGTTCGGATGTTGAATGTATATAGCTTTTCCGAATCCCCATTGTTGTACCTTTATGCGGCTGATGTATCCGGGTCCTGCCGCGAGCACGTTCAGCCCGGTTTGCTGATTTGTTTTCAAATCCATTCCGCTATGAAAGTGATTCGAACGCAATTCACCGAACGAACCAGCCAATGTTAAAGGGATTTCCAACGGACTTTTGAAGAAATCCTGTGGAATTTCGGCTTGTGCGGAAAGTTGTATAAGGGGAAAAAACAAGAAGAGGAAAATTCCAAATTGTTTCATGGCGAATTTTTTTGGCTTAAAAATTACGTAAATATAACGCCGCAAGCAAGCGACATATTGGATTTTTTTACAACAATAAAGCCATAGAGCCTGCAATCTAACGCCCAAAGCAGAATTTCTTTGGAAAATTATGCGAAAAATATTGGCGTATTCCCGAAGAATGTTAACTTTGTATGCGATAAGTATTAGGTTGTCCGCTGATGAGCAATTTGATGGAAATAGTTGATTCGCTCGAAGATAAGCTTGAAAAATTGTTGCAGAAACAAGAGGTTTTAAAAGAAAAAAACCGTACCTTGGAGGAAAATTTAGAAGCCAATCAGGCGGAATTTTCAAAACTGGAACAACAAATCCAAGAGCTCGAGGATCGAAATCAAACGCTGAAAACGGCCAACGCGATACTGGGCAGTAATGAATATAAAAGGGAAACAAAACTCAAAATAAACGGCTTGATCAGGGAAATCGATCAATGCATTGTTCAACTTTCGGAATAAATTGTCAATGTCGGAAAAGCTTCGAATAAAAATATCAATAGCGGACCGAATGTATCCAATGACGGTTTTTCCTCATCAGGAAGAAGGTTTGCGGAAAGCGGCAAAGAAAATTGAAGCGGTGATCAAGCAATTTGAGCAAAATTACGCGGTGCGGGACAAGCAAGATGTATTGGCAATGTGCGCTTTGCAATTTGCGGCCCAAACCGAGCAAGAAACAATAAGCAATGACCACGAAATAACAGAAGCGGAAGAAAAGTTGGGCGCGCTCAACAAAATGCTTCAAAAATATGTGGCCGAATAAAATTTACAATACGTTCTTTTAAATAAAAACAAGGTTTACTGCCTGTACTAGTTATTCTTTTTTGATAAACTCAACACTATTCTATTAAAAAGGGTGAGTTTAAGTTGTTAAAGCATGCCGCCTTTGAGCGGATCCTTGATCAGCTTGTTAGCCCTAAACTTGATTAATGGAGTTTAGCAAATCCAATGCTGGTACAGGCTTTTTTTATACGCTAACTTATGGAAATAATAACGATAATTGTTGCGGTCATTGCATTGGCACTTGGCTTTTTGATCGCAAAAATACTAGAGAAAAAAGGTGCTTCCGGATTGGTTTCGGAAGCTAAGGCCAAAGCCAATGCCATCATAAAAGAAGCAAAAAGCGAAGGGGAAAGCATCAAAAAGGATAAAATCCTTCAGGCCAAAGAGAAATTTATTGAACTCAAAGCCGAGCATGAAAAAGTAATTTTTTCGCGCGATAATAAAATTGCGGAAGCTGAAAAACGCACAAAAGATAAAGAATCGCAGGTTTCTTCGGAATTGGCCAAAAACAAACGTTTGAATGCCGATCTGGAAGAAAAGTTGAAAGATTACGCACACAGAAACGATTACCTTCAGAAAAAGCAAGAAGAAATTGACAAGCTGCACGATCGAAAAGTACAGCAGTTGGAAGTAATTAGCGGACTAAGCGCTGAAGATGCTAAAGCGCAATTGATCGAATCTTTGAAAGAATCGGCCAAAACCGAAGCCATGGTTCTGATTCAAAATACGCTTGAAGAAGCAAAACTCACCGCCCAACAAGATGCGAAGAAAATTATCATTAACACCATACAACGCATCGGAACGGAAGAAGCGGTCGATAATTGCGTTTCAGTTTTCAACTTGGAAAATGATGACGTAAAAGGAAGAATAATCGGACGTGAAGGGCGCAATATCCGTGCGCTCGAAGCAGCTACAGGGGTTGAAATCATTGTCGATGACACACCGGAAGCGATTATCCTTTCCTGTTTCGACTCCGTTCGTCGCGAAATTGCGCGATTATCGCTTCATAAACTCGTAACCGATGGACGAATACACCCCGCACGTATCGAGGAAGTCGTGAAAAAAACCCGAAAGCAAATCGACGAGGAAATCATTGATATTGGAAAACGTACGGTCATTGATTTGGGAATTCACGGCCTTCATCCCGAACTGATAAAGGTTGTGGGCAGAATGAAATACCGTTCTTCCTACGGTCAAAATTTGTTGCAACATTCGCGCGAAGTGGCAAAACTTTGTGGCGTTATGGCTGCCGAACTCGGATTGAACCCAAAACTTGCCAAACGTGCGGGATTGTTGCATGATATTGGAAAAGTACCCGATACAGAAACCGAATTGCCGCATGCGATTTTGGGAATGCAGTGGGCTGAAAAACATGGCGAAAAACCCGAGGTTTGCAATGCCATAGGCGCACATCATGACGAGATTGAAATGACATCCTTACTTTCGCCCATTGTGCAAGTTTGCGATGCCATAAGCGGGGCTCGGCCGGGTGCAAGGCGCCAAGTGGTCGATTCGTATATTCAACGATTGAAGGATTTGGAAGATGTTGCTTTTGGTTTCAACGGGGTGAAAAAAGCCTATGCCATTCAAGCGGGACGTGAATTGCGGGTGATCGTGGAAAGTGAAAAAGTCAATGATGACAAAGCCGCCAACCTTTCTTTCGAAATTTCCCAAAAAATCCAAACAGATATGACCTATCCCGGGCAAGTGAAAGTTACCGTCATCCGGGAAACTAGAGCGGTTAATATCGCGCGATAATTTCTTGAGGAAATTTATAGAGGGTAAAAATTTATAACCCAGAGTATGAAAAATAAGCTGTTCATATTTTTGATTTTTGTGATTTTTTCTGCTTGTGGAACAACCTCAAATAAAATTTTGGAAGAACCGGAAAGTGATCGAATGCGCTATTTTGATCTTAATAATAAGGAAATTTCCGAAGCAGAATTCCAAGAAAAACGTTCCATGGCAAATATTGCCATTCAGGGAGATTCCATTAATCATAAGCGGTTGGTTCCGAGGGAAGAATCAGGAACCATAGCGAATAAACAGATTTTTTTCGGTTTCTTGGAAAAGGAACTGAATGTCGAATTGGATTCCACATTACCGATTGTAATAATATTTTATCCAGGAAAAGATACTTGCAACAGCGGTGGTATCGCGACAAAAGCTGATAGAAAAAGATGGTACGGTGAACTGGAAAAGGGATTACAAAAAATTGCCAATAAACCCATTTATATTTATAAGGATAAAGAAGGATTGGAGGAAAGAGATGTATTACAATGGAAACCGGACCCCGACGGAACAATAGAGCGTTTATTTTTTAAACACCATTATCCCTGCAGTAGTTTTGTTGTAATTTCTGAAAATGGAAATTATATAAGTGTTTTTGGAGAAATTGTAAAGGAATATATTTGGAAAGCGGTACAAATGATTAAATAAATGAATTTTTGAATCAATTCTTTTTGCTTTTTAATTAAGGTTTTTGTAAATTCGTGCGCAGTGTTTCACAGATTTCATCCGGTTTATTTGAACCAAGGCGAACAACGGATTTTTTGTTTTTGAACCGGAGCTCAATGGCCTTCAATCCTGAAACATTGTACAGCCAGCCGTTTCCCAGCCAGCGAATTCCAATTCCTGCCAACCAATGATTTCTTACCGCCTCGCATGACTCGATTTCAGAAAGCGGAAAGGTTTTGCCAAACCAGCCAATTCCGAATTTGAACGAAATGGAATTGTTATCAATCCGAATCGTCATTTTGTAGAAGGTCAGCAAACACAAAAATATAAGAATCCATACCAAACTTAAGATTATAAATTTTGGATCGTCCGAAATACCGGTTTTATAAAGTACGATGCCTTCCATTATTAAGATAGGAAGGAAAACCGCTATGCAGATTGTTCCAAGTTGTGTGAATTTTTTTGTGGTCATGTCGTTCGGAGGTTTGTTTTCTTCCTAATTCCTTATTCAAGGCTTTTAATCCAGTCCGAAATCAATTCCATAGTTTCAGCTGAAAATTTTTGTTCCAATTTCCTGTACTCGGATGGCAAACCGGTTTCACTTTTTTGAAACAAATGGTTTAATCCGGGAAGTATTTTAATGGTAACTTGATTGTTTCCACCCTTTTTCAATGCGGTTTCAATAGCATTTAAATTTATTTCCGCCGGGACTTGCAAATCATTTCCCCCGTTGATTGCCAAAACCGGAACTTTTATTTTTTCCAATGCCGGTCGGGGGTCGTATTTCAAGAAAAATTTCATCCAAGGATAGGACATGGTTTTAATTTCCGCATTCAATTGGGCTTCGGGAATATTCGGGGAG
>DASSWN010000119.1:0-31810 GCA_035704905.1 Flavobacteriaceae bacterium | reverse complement strand
GATAATTCACAGTCCATTTCCATCAATATTCGGATGGAGAAGGACAAAATGATTTGGTTGAGTGCCAAACTTGCGGGAATTATTCCCCTGGCAAAAGTGCTCATCACCCCAACCGAGGTGAAATTTTACGAGAAAGTGAAAAAAACCTATTTTGTGGGTGATTTCCGATTGTTGAGCGATTGGTTGGGCACAAACCTCGATTTTCAAAAAGTGCAAAACCTTTTGACCGGGCAAACAATTTACAATTTGGAGGAAGGAAATTATGAAATGGAGGAAACGCCAAATGGTTTCGAATTTCAATCTGATGAGGAAGCTTTTCTAACAAAACTGTTTCTCTTGAACCCCCAAACTTTCAAAGCCGAAGCCCAGCAATTGGTGCGCGGGGAAGAAAATCAGAGTTTGACCATTACCTACCCAAAATATCAAGAAATAAACGGTTTCGATTTTCCAAAAGAAATTCAAATCATTGCCAACCAAGGCGGTGAAAGCACGAAAATCGAAATTGAATTTCGTTCGTTGGAAATGGATGTTCCCATTGATTTTCCATTCGATATTCCTTCGGGCTATAAAGAAATCAAGATTGAATGAAAAATTTCAAAGCTATATATCCATTCTTGTTAATCATTTTTTTTCTGGGGAAAATTCCCGGATACGCACAAATTTCTTCCCGCGCGGAATTGGAACAACGGCGCATCGACCTGAAAAAGGAAATAACCCGTATCAATTCCCTTCTAATAAATACCAAAAAGGAAGAAAAATCGGTTTTGGAACAAGTTTCCGATTTGAATAAACGCATTAAAACCACAGAAAATTTAATTGCCGTAATCAATAGGGAAGCCAATTTATTGACTGCGGAAATCAATTCCAACCAAAAAAAAATTGCCAAGCTTTTAAAAGAATTGGAAAAGCTGAAAAAGGATTATGCTGCCATGATTGTTAAGTCGCAGCGAAGCAGCTCGCAGCAAAACCGGCTCATGTTCCTTTTTTCTTCGGAAAGTTTTCTGCAAGCATACAAACGCTTGCAATATATGAAACAATATGCCAATTATCGGAAAGAACAAGGCTTGCGAATTAAAGACCAAACCGCGGTGCTTCAAGTTTTGAACAAGAAATTGATCGGTCAGAAAAAAGAAAAGGAAATATTACTGATTGAAAAGCGGAAGGTTCGTGAAGAATTGCAGCAAGACAAAGTGGAACAACAAGCTTTGATAGCTCAGATCAAAGAAAATGAAGGGAAATACACTTCCCAAATAAAGCAAAAACAACAGGAAATAAACAAGATCGATCAACAAATCGATAAAATGATTGCGGAAGCCATTGCCAAAGAAAACGAGGAAAAAGGTTCCCCCGAACGTCGAACTTTTGAATTGACCCCCGCCGCAAAAGCTTTGGCAGCCGATTTTGCCAGTAATAAAGGAAAATTGCCGTGGCCGGTAGAATCAGGAATTGTTTCCATGAGCTTTGGGAAACATCCACATCCGATCGTGGGCTCTGTTACCATCAATAGCAACGGAGTGCGCATCAATACCGAAGAAAACGCGAAGGCAAATGCGGTGTTTAGCGGCATCGTGAGCGAAGTGCAGGCGGTTCGTGGGGCGCACATGGCAGTGATGCTCCGGCATGGCGATTATATAACAATATATAATAATTTGTCGGATGTCTATGTCAAAAAGGGCGACCAAGTAAGTTTGGGACAAGCGCTTGGAAAAGTGGCGAAAAGCACCGCCACCGGAAAAACCACGCTTTACTTTTTGATTTATAAGAACACACAAAAACTCGATCCGGCAGCCTGGATTTATAAGATGTAGGAACCTTAAATTATTTAAGGAATTCTTCGAACATCAATTCAGGAAAAATCATAAATTTGACAAAATATTCCGTTGGCTTTTCAAAACGTTTATTTTTGTTGAACTGAAATCACCCTAAAAAATATTCTAACTATGAAATCAAAATTTATTCTCTCAGTATTTGCGGTTTCCCTATTTTTCTTTGGATGCCAAGATGAAAAAAAGGAAGAAACAGAAAATGGAAAAACCCTTGGCTCCCTCTATATTTCTTCAGCGCAACCCAACCCCGGCGATGAACTTCAAATTCGCTATACGATCCCCGAAGGGGAAAATGCCGAGGATGTATCGGGCTATTATTACTACTTCGTAAATTCAGAGGTTTATCCCAAAGATTTGGATTTGAAAGATTCCATGGGAATAATGGAAACTACCTTGCAAGTTCCGGATTCGGCCACCGCCATCGCTTTCAATTTCAAGCTGAGCGATTCGTTCGATTCCAATAGCAAGAAAGGTTACGTGCTTCCGCTTTATACCGAAGACGGGGAAATTGTGCGCGGCGGAAAAGCAAGCGAAGGTTTTTATCATCTTTGGGTACAAAATTTCGGTGTAGAAACCGAACAAGATTCGGCCTTAGTGATGATCGGCACCGAAATCGAGAAATATCCGGAATTGCGAAGAGAATGGGACCAAACCTACTCGTGGCGTTTGTACCGCGAGGATTCCTCCAAAGGAGAAGCTTATATAAAAGACCGGCTTGCATATTATTCCGGTTTGGAAAACCCCACAGAAGCTGATTATTCCGCAATGATACAAATGCAGCGAATACTACAAAATAAGGAAGAAGTAGATTCCCTTCAAATGATTGCTGCGGAAAAATTCCCAATGGGTGAAACCGCGAAAACGAATTATTTCATGAAGTTCCGCCAGACTGCCGACTTGCAAAAGCAAGAAGATATGCTTGCCGAATACGATTCCAAATTTGGTGATTACTCCTACAAAGATTTAATGGTACAAACAGTGGCAAACACGTATTTGAAAAATGGCAATGAAGAGAAATTTCTTGAAATAAGCAAAAAGATTTCCGACAAAGAAAGTCTGGCGATGCTTTACAACAACGCTGCTTGGAACTTGGCCGAAAAAGGAAAAAACCTGGATTTTGCCGAAAAAATTTCAAAACGCTCATTGGAATTATTGCAAGCTGCCCAAGATACCCCGGAATCAAAACCGGAAATTCTGACACAAAACCAATATTTGGACAATCTGGACAGTAGTTATGAAATGTATGCCGACACGTATGCCTATATTCTTTTCAAACAAGGAAAAACAGAGGAAGCGCTAAGCTATCAAAAATTGGCCGTGGGCGATGGAAAATCCAGCGATGTCAACGAACGCTATGTTCAATATCTAATCGCTGCGAACAACTGGGAAATGGCACAAAAAACAGCTGCCAGATATATTAAGGAAAATGTAGCCACGGCAAAAACCAAAGAATATTTCAAAAAAGCCTATACCAAGAATACCGGATCCGAAGAAGGTTTTCAGGCAAAATTGGCGTCTTTGGAAAAGGAAGCCCGGGCCAAAACTTTAAGCAAGATCAAAAGTGAAATGCTGAACGAACCGGCGCCAAAATTCTCCATGATGGATGCCAATGGAAAGGAGGTTTCTTTGGAATCCTTGAAGGGAAAAACCGTGATCCTCGATTTTTGGGCAACTTGGTGCGGCCCTTGCAAAGCTTCTTTTCCGGGAATGCAAATTGCCGTGGAAAAATATAAGAACAATCCGGATGTGGCATTTTTCTTTGTGAACACCTTTGAATCTGGCAAATCACCAGAAGATCGGCAGAAAATGGTAGCCGATTTCATTGAGAAGAATGATTACGATTTTCATGTTTTGTTCGATCCGTTGGAAAAAGAAGGTGGACGTACCTATGCCACCGCTGAAAAATTTGGAATTACCGGCATTCCCACCAAAATCATCATTGGCCCCGATGGCATTCTTAAATTCAAAGAAGTGGGTTACGGGGGCAACAATGAGCGGATGGTTCAAAAAATCGGTATGATGATCGAACTATCGAAATCGTGATTTCATCGGGAAATTATAGTTTGTTTATAGAAATCAATCCGTTCAAAACAGTAAGGATTACAAGCCTTTTTCCTTTTTTTTAAAGTGCGAAAAAGGCTTGTTTAAAAAGTAAACTGGTTGGTGCCGAATTATAAAAGAAATTTCGCACTGTCTAACTAAAAAGGGCCTTTAATTCGGTCGCTTCATTGGGTGCCATTTTTCCGGCCAAAACCAAGCTCAACTGTTTCCGGCGCAATGCTGCCGCAAACCGCTCTTTTTCCAATTTTGTTTCCGGCATAATTTCGGGAATTTTCACAGGCGTTCCCATTTCATCGACCGCAACAAACGTATAAATGGCTTCGTTTGCTTTGCTGCGTTGCCCGCTTTCCCGATCTTCAATCCACACATCCATAAAAACTTCCATGGAAGTTTTGAAGGCGCGGGAAACTTTGGCTTCGATGGTAACAACACTTCCCAAAGGAACCGAACGATTGAAGGCCACGTGGTTTACCGAAGCCGTTACCACAATGCGCCTGCTGTGACGGCGCGCGGCAATGCTCGCGGCACGATCCATGCGCGCCAACAATTCGCCACCGAACAAATTGTTCAACGGATTGGTTTCACTGGGAAGCACCATATCTGTGGCCACTGTTAAAGATTCTGCGGGAGATTTCGCTTGCATTGTTTTTTTTGCAAAGGTACGGAGCTATACCCGAAAAAGGCTAAAGTTCCTGCACTAAAAGCCAAGCGGCTTCGTTGTCGGTACGTTTAATTGCGCGAAGTGCATCGAGGGCTTCGGTTTTGTTCGGAAAACTGCTGTAAACCACTTGGTACAAACCCCATTTGTTTTGACCAATCTGTCGTGCCTGAAAACCTTTTTCACGAAGTTGTCGTGTTTTCTTTTCGGCGTTTTCTTCTTCGCGAAATGCGCCTGCAACGATGTGATAATTTCTTGGCTGTACATCAACTTTAAAAGTAATTTCAGGTAGCGGATTTCCAATTATGAAAGTCGCTTTCTGAATTTTACCTTCCAATTGCTCTTCCGCAGCTTGTTGTGCGGCAATGTTTTGGGCTTCGATTTCTTGAGTGTACCAATTCATTCCCAAGAATCCGGAAAGTCCCAGAACAACTAATCCAACCGCGGCGATTTTCAAATAGTTGTGAATGGGTTTCAGCTTTTTTTCGTGCGTAAAAACCAAGCCTGTTTTTTCTTCCAGTTTTTCGGTTTCACGTTTATATTCTTCCCGCTTTATTTTTGGGGAAGTAAAACTGCCCAAACCGAAGGATTCCGATAAATAATTTTGATGATAAAAAGGTTGAAATTGCAGTTTGTCATCGGCTTCCATTCGGAAAATTCCAATTTGCTCCAAACTGATTTCCTTTTCTTCGGAAAGCGCTTTTTTCAGTTGTTCGGTAAAAGATTGAATCTTTTGCAAGGCATTTTCGTAGGGAATTTCTTCGCTTTCGGCAATATAATTCGCCAACAATCCATCGTTTTTTATCAATTGGCGGTTGAAGGAAATTATTTTTTTCGGCGGATAAAACGCATGCGTGGTTTCGTGGATTTCCGCAGGTTTGCGCCGCGCGATCAACGCCCCAAACTCGGGAACGATCACACATTCGTACCGGAACAATAAGTCTTGGATGTATTTTTCAACGCTCATGAACACAAAGATAGAAAAATTTGGGAATGTTAATCTCTGGAATGTTATTTTTCCTACTTTTAAAAAATGACAAAAAAGGAACTACTTTATCTCTTGGCTTTACAGCGAATTCCCAACATTGGGCACATTTCCGCAAAAAAATTATTGCGGCATTTAGGTTCGGCTGAAAATATTTTCAAAGAAAAGAAATCGAATTTGTTGAAAATCGACGGGATTGGGTTGCATACTTTAAAAGAACTGCACAATAGTTTCTATTTGGATGAGGCCGAGACGGAATTGAAATTCATTGAAAAGGAAGGGATCGAAGTAATTTATTTTCAAGAGAAAAATTATCCGGAAAGGCTGAAACAATGTATTGATGCGCCTGTTTTGCTTTTTCAAAAAGGCAATATCGATTTGCAACGTAAAAAAATCATCAGCATTGTTGGCGCAAGAAAAGTGACCACGCACGGAATTGCTTTTTGCGAGAAATTGGTAGAAGATTTAGCAATTTTGAATCCTGTGATTGTTTCCGGGTTTGCCTATGGCGTGGATATTACCGCACATAAAGCCGCAATAAAAAACGGATTGCAAACCATTGGTTGTTTGGCGCATGGGCTCAATCAAATATATCCGAAAGTTCACTCAAAATACCGCGATCAGGTGGAAGCCCACGGCGGATTTATGACTGATTTCTGGAGCGATGCCAAATTTTTGCCTCAAAACTTTCTCAGCCGAAACCGTATTATCGCCGGTTTGGGCCAAGCAACAATTGTAATAGAAAGTGCCGAAAAAGGTGGTTCTTTAGTCACTGCCGATATCGCCAATTCGTATGATCGCGAAGTGTTTGCCGTTCCTGGTCGGCCCAGCGATTCCCAAAGCAAAGGCTGCAACGATCTACTGAAACAACAAAAAGCCCATGTGTTGACCAGTGCCGCCGACCTAATATATATGCTCAACTGGGATTTGGAAGAAAAGAAACCTCAACAACAAAGCCTCTTTGTGAAACTAACTCCCGCAGAGCAAAAACTATTCGACGCTTTGCAAAAACATGGAAAATGCGAATTGGACCATTTGGCGATCGAAAGCGGTCTGCCCACTTTTCAAGTAGCAAGTTTGTTGTTGAACCTAGAACTAAAAAATTTAGTACGACCATTGCCGGGGAAACAATTTGAGGTTATTTAAGAAGAATGTCCTTTTAAACTGCCTTTTTTGACTATTTTCGCGTTTTTAAAATCACCTATAATTTATCGATTATGAAATATTTATTTCTGCTTTTATTGCTACCTTTTTGTTTATCTTGTAGTAGTGATGATAATAGCGGCGGCGGGGAAACCTCCGTTAATGTAGAAGAAAAAATAATAGGAACATGGCAGTTGATTGGACGGGAGCCAAATGGAATTGAGTATTGTGAACTTTCAAATACCTTACAATTTTCGGAACAATATGATTTTTTTATTGAAGTATCGATTGGTGATGAACCCAGTGAATGCCAATCTGCTTCACTTTTTGGAAGTTGGGAATATCTGGGTAACAATCAAATTAAAATCAACCTGAATGGAATAGAAGAAAATACCATTATGGATATTAGCTTTTTCGATAATTCCACAGGGATGAAAGTTCACAACTCTTCCGACGAAGAAGGACATTATGAAACCTACGCCAAACAATAATCTTTTTTCTTCCCTTAATCTATGAAAAGTATTTTTGTTGCATTTTTTTAGTTTTTTCTTTTTGCCTTCAGGCTCAAAAACGGCAAACTATAAATGCCCAACCACCCCAATCTACCAGCGTAGAAAAATCCATTTACGGAATCCAAACCGGGTTTTTGGGCATTTGGGTCCACAACGAAAGAAAGCTCTCCAACTCCATTGCCCTGAGATCGGAAATTGGATTGGATGCCGGAATCTTTGGAAACAGCTATAGCAATGAAAACTATGTTGATTACGTCTTTACTCCGGTTCTTATTTTGGAACCGCGTTGGTATTACAATTTTGAAAAACGAATACGAAAAGGAAGAAAAATCACCAACAACAGTGGGAATTTTTTGGCTTTGAGGGTGGGTTTTAACCCCGATTTGTTTGTGATTTCAAATAGAGATGATATAAGTGTTCCCAATCAACTCTTCATTATTCCGAAATGGGGAATCAAACGCGGAATAGGTCAGCATTTCACTTATGAAGCGGGAATAGGAATCGGATACCACCATGTTTTTGAAAATGATTATTATTGGGTCGCCCATGATGATGTGGAAGTTGCGCTCGATTTGCATTTTAGAATTGGTTATACGTTTTAGGTTTCCGTAAACTGACAATTGAAAACCGCAACTGCCAACTTATTTCAATACCCTAACTTCTCCCGAACGCGACCAATTACATTTTCCGCCACTTTGGTGGCTTTTTCCGCGCCCTTTTCCAAAGCTGCATCAATTTCCTCCACATGGTTCATGTAGTAGGTGTACAATTCGCGTTGCTTTGCATATTTTTGTATCAACAAATCAAACAAAGCTTGTTTGGCGTGGCCATAGCCAAATCCGCCGGCTTCGTATTTTTTCCGCATTTCTGTGGTTTCTTCTGCTGAAGCGATTAATTTGTACAAACCAAAAACATTACAAGTATCCGGATTTTTCGGTTCTTCCAGTGGCGTGCTGTCGGTTTCGATACTCATTACTTGTTTCCGAAGCGCTTTGTCCGAAAGGAAAATATTGATAAAGTTTCCGCGTGATTTGCTCATTTTTTCGCCATCCGTACCGGGAATATACATGGTTTCCTCTCGAATTTTCGCTTCCGGAAGCACGAAGGTTTCGCCCATTTTGGCGTGGAAACGCGAAGCCACATCGCGGGTGATTTCAATATGTTGCAATTGATCTTTTCCCACGGGAACAATTTCGGCATCATATAATAAAATATCGGCCGCCATCAACATCGGGTAATTGAACAATCCGGCGTTCACATCTTCCAAACGCTCGGATTTATCTTTGAAAGAATGGGCCAGCGTCAAACGTTGAAAGGGGAAAAAACAACTCAAATACCAAGTCAGTTCAGCAGTTTGTGGCACATCGCTTTGTCGATAAAACACGGTTTTTTCAATATCCAATCCAAAAGCCAACCAAGTTGCCGCGACCGAATAAGTGTTTTGCCCCAAAATTTCAGCATCTTTTATCTGTGTCAGCGTATGCAAATTGGCGATAAAAAGAAAAGAGTCGTTTTCCGATTTGTTCGCCATTTCTATCGCCGGGACAATTGCCCCCAAGAGGTTTCCCAAATGAGGTGTTCCCGTACTTTGTATTCCCGTTAAAATTCTGGGCATCTTTTTTTATTTCTTTCAATTTGAACCGAACCCCGCAAAGATATTTTTTTTAAGGAACATGCTCAAAAATAGTTGTTACTTTTGGAATGATGAAAATTCTACAAAGTATTGTTACGGTATGTTGGCGAATTTGGTTTTATATCCTTTTGGGATTGCCAATAATTATCATGTCTCCCTTGCTTTTACTGTTCACGTCGCGAGAAAAATGGTATCCGTATAGCTATAAATTGGGGCGTATTTGGGCGAATATAATTATTTTCGGAATGGGTTTTTATCCGAAAGTTGCAAAAATGCAGCGCATGAAATGGGGAAAGAGCTATATGTTGATCGCGAACCATACCTCATTGACCGATATTATGTTGCTGTTCCATTTGGTGAAAAATCCGTTTGTTTTTGTAGGAAAAAAAGAATTGGCACGAATTCCCATTTTCGGATTCTTCTATAAGCGCACGTGCATTTTGGTCGATAGAAGCAACTCGAAAAGCCGGGTTGAAGTTTTTGAAAAAGCCAAACGCCGCTTGGCGCAAGGGTTGGGGGTTTGTATTTTTCCGGAGGGCGGAATTCCCGATGATACTTCCACTCTCTTGGATTCTTTTAAAGACGGAGCATTTCATTTGGCGATCGAACATCAAATTCCGATTGTTCCCATGATTTTTTACGATAATAAAAAGCGTTTCCCCTCAGAATTTTTTAAGGGAAGTCCGGGTGTTATGCGGGTGAAAATCTTGCCATTCATTGAAACAAAGGGCATGGATTTGCGTGAAAAAAGACATCTTAAAAATGAAACCAGGGAATTAATGTTGAACGAACTGCAACGCGGTTATTCGACAGAAAAAAAAACCATATAAAAAAGCCGCCCTAACCAAAGGCGGCTTTCGGTTATTGCTTTCACAATAACAACCTAACCAACTAAAAATCCTTTAAAATTTAAATCCAATTCCGGTATAAATCCCGAAATAATACGGTTTGAAACCATTGTCGTTTCCGCTGAACGAATTTATTTGATACTTGAAGGTGGGTTCCAGCTTGATTTCAAATTGTTTTGAAATTTTATAATCCAGTCCCAAGCCTATATTGGTGCTGAAACTCAAATCATTTAAATTTTTCATTTCACCAATATTTGTTGTTCCATTTTCTGAATTGATAACGAGTGAATTATTGTTCAAAAACAAGGTGCTGGCACCACCGATGATACTAAGTCCTATTTTTTTGTCGATCAATGCATATTCAATTTCCAATGGAACCTCGATAAATCCAATTTGTTGGTGAAGCGTTCCGGCAGTAAAAGGGCTTCTGCCCAATAGTTCGCTATTTTGGCTTTGAACCGAATTTAATGGAACGATTTCCAAATTATCGGTAACCGATGAAGAATAGGCCACATTGTTAAAAGAAGAAGGTTTCACGGCAGTTGCAAAAGCAATGTCGTGTGTGTTGTAGGCCATGGAAACTTGTGCCACACCAGACCTTATTTTCAAACGTTCGGAAATTTTATAAGAAAAATTGACGCCATAGGACATGGTCATTTCACTTTCACTTTTGTTTTGTGCCAAACTTGGGTCAATCGCATTTTGGCTTCCAAAACCTCCATAATAAATTGGTGCCGCAAACGGACTTATTTGCCAATTCGCATTCGATGCGAGCTCCGTTTTCTCTTCTTTTTCAAAAATTTCATCTTCTTCCTGTTGGGCCGCAATTTCCAGCAAAGATTTTTGTGGTTCTTCCGTTTGTGAACCGTTTTCGTTCAATATTGTTTCCGTTGCGTCATTTTTGATATTGGTTTTGGCAACCGCTGGTGTATTTAGCACCTTATTTTGGGGAAGAAGATTTTCATTTTCGGACGCATTTTCAACCTTTGAAGCGTCATTTTCTTTAGAGTCGGAACTGTTTTTATAATCAGATATTTTTCCGACAATTTTATTTTCTTTGTCCGTTTGCGTAGATTTTTTCAGGAAAGAATTTTTTTCTTTTATAACGGGTAGTTTTTCAACATTTGAAACAACCGAATTGTTTTCGGCATTTCCGGTTTCATTCAAAATTCTTTTTTCCTTTAATTTTGTATTTGCGGCAGAATTTGAACGTTCTTTTCCGGAATTTGTAGAAATTGAATTATTGTTTGTTTTCTTCCCGGAAAGCATTTTTTCTTCGGAATTTTCTTCAGAAACAATGGCACGGCCCACTTCAATTTCTTTACCAAGTATTTCCTTGGAAGGTTCGATAGCTTTTTCAGCAGGATTCGATTTTACCACCGGAATTTCCCCGAAATTGTTGAAAACGAAATTTCCAGCAAGAAAAAGAAGTACCAAAACCGCAGCGGCCCCGGCGATTTTATACCACAATGGCAAAAGGAATTTTTTTCGTTTTTTGGATTTTAGTTCCTTTTCTATATTTTTCCATACCGATTTGTTGGGCGAAACCTCAAAATCTTTGAATTTCTCCTGGAACAAACGGTCTATATGTTTTTTTTCACTCATCTTTTAAAGCGATTTTGCTGTCTTCAAATAATTTTTTTTTTCAATTTTTTCTTTTAAAATCCCCCTGGCCCTTGCTAAATTGGATTTTGATGTTCCCGTGGAAATGTTCAACATTTCGGCTATTTCTTTGTGTGAAAAACCATCCAAGACATACAAATTGAAAACCATTCGGTAGCGATCTGGCAAACTTTGCACGATTTTCAATAAATAATCCAATGAAATTGATTCTTCATCAATTTCAACTTCCGGGGTTTTTAAAGCTTCTTCATCGACAATTTCAAAAACCGGTTGTTTTCGATAACGCTGCAAAGCGGTGTTGATGGCGATGCGTTTCATCCAGCCTTCAAAAGAACCTTTGTGATTATATTGAGCAATTTTCTTGAAAATGGTCAAAAAGGAATCTTGCAGCGTATCTTCTGCTTCCGCATAATTCCCGGAATATTTTAGGCAAACACTAAACAATTTTCCAGAATAAAGCCGGTATAATTGTTCCTGCGCCTTCAACTCCCGTTTTTTGCATTTTGCGATGAGTTGCTCTAAACCCAAATTTTCGATTTTTAAATTATTGTACTTTCACGGGCACTTCTTTGGTTAAAAAAATAGGTTCCCCGTTCTCATTTTCTCCTTGCCAGAATTTAAAGATATAAAAATCATTGCGTTCCGCGATGAAATTCAAATTGGCAACTGCTGTAACATTGTCGAGCGGTTCACATTCCGGATTATCAAAAATTCCATTAATAACACCGATCAATCGTTGATTTCCGTCCTTTTCATAATTAAAACCTTCAAAAAAATGACATTGTGTTGGTCGTTCAAAAGTAATTTCAAAATTATACGTATTTTGGTAAACCAATGTGTCGGGTATTTGCACGGCTATGGTTGGAACCAATTCGTATGTAAACGTGGTTCGAGTGTCGTCGTCCACGGAACAACCGAGGCAAATAAGGGCCACAATGAGCAAAACCAAATTTTTCATGGATCAAAAATTTTCGGACAAAAACAGATAGGGTTTTGTATAGTAGATACGTAAATGTGTGGTTGGTTGCGTGTTGGAAACAAAAAAAATCCCGCCTTAACGGGATTTTATAAATGAAGCAAAAAACATGCGTTTATCCTTTGGCGATTTTTATCGCTTCGGTGATTTTCTTTTCCAGTTCTTCCATTAATTCAGGATTGTCAAGAATCAGACTTTTCACTGCATCGCGTCCTTGGCCCAATTTCGTGTCGCCATAGCTGAACCACGAGCCCGATTTTTGAATGATTTCGTAATCGACCCCAATGTCAATAATTTCACCGACTTTCGAAATTCCCTGTCCGTACATAATATCGAATTCTGCCATTTTAAAAGGCGGTGCCACCTTGTTTTTCACGATTTTTACGCGTGTTTTGTTTCCTGTGGCCGCGCTGTCGCTGTCTTTGATTTGAGTGGAACGGCGGATGTCCAAACGCATGGAAGCATAAAATTTTAAGGCGTTTCCACCCGTGGTGGTTTCCGGATTGCCAAACATCACCCCGATTTTTTCGCGTAATTGGTTGATAAAAATCACGGTAGATTTGGTTTTGCTAATGGAGGCCGTTAATTTTCGCAAGGCTTGCGACATCAAACGCGCATGCAACCCCATTTTGGAATCGCCCATTTCGCCTTCGATTTCGCTTTTTGGCGTTAAAGCGGCCACAGAGTCGATCACTACAATATCAATTGCCCCAGACCGGATCAAATTATCGGCAATTTCAAGGGCTTGCTCACCGTTGTCCGGTTGCGAAATAATGAGGTTCTCAATATCCACGCCCAAACTTTTTGCATAAGCGCGGTCAAAAGCATGTTCTGCATCGATGAAAGCCGCGATACCGCCCGCTTTTTGGGCTTCTGCAATGGCATGCAGGGTTAAAGTCGTTTTTCCGGAAGATTCTGGTCCATAAATTTCGATCACCCTTCCACGCGGATAACCACCCACTCCTGTTGCAATATCCAATCCCAATGAACCGGTCGGGATGGCATCGACATCAACAACTGCCTGGTCGCTCATTTTCATTACGGTGCCCTTTCCGTAGGTTTTGTCCAATTTATCCAAGGTGAGTTTCAGGGCCTTCAGTTTTGCCTCTTTTTCTTTGTCGGAACTCATAAATGTTTCAGCTTTAGATTCAAAAATTTTTGTAAATATAAGGTAAATATTTGCCTTTTTACCTGTCGAATCAATTCATAAAAACCATTGCAAACTGCAAACGGCAACTGTTTGTCAAAAACAACGCAACCTTTCCAGGTTTTTTGCATCTTCATAAAAAGCAAGGGAACAATTCTATGCGATTTCTCAAAAGGAATATTGTTTTGAATTCATCTGTTGGCGGCGCAACTATTTTGTTTATAAGTAGTTGCAAAGTCGACGGTGGCTAACGTTATTTGTTGTTTTTGAAGACAATTTGAAAATAGTAAATAACGAATTAGCCGTTCGAAAAAATGCCCCGGAACTACATTTCGGGGTATTTTTATTGACCGATTTTAAGCAATTAAAAACGCTAACTTTCTTAGAAGGCTTTCTATTTTTCACCCCTCAAGTTTTTCGTACCTTTGCCGCATTATTTTTTTGAACTTATAAATTGGTATAGCATGCAACTGTACAATAAACTAAGCGCAAAAGAACGGGCAGCGCTTTTGGATGAAGCCGGCGAAGACCGTTTAACGCTTTCCTTTTATCAATATGCCAAAATTGGCAATCCCGAACTTTTCAGAAATCATTTGTTTGTCATTTGGGACCAACTTCAAGTTTTGGGCAGAATTTATGTGGCGCACGAAGGAATAAATGCCCAACTTTCGGTTCCTGCACAAAATTTTGAGGCCTTTAAAAAATGTCTGGATGAAATTTATTTTTTGAAAAATGTGCGATTAAACATTGCGATCGAACATGACGTCAAGTCTTTTTTGAAACTAAAAATAAAAGTTCGCGACAAAATCGTAGCGGACGGATTGAATGATTCAAGCTTCGATGTCACCAAAAAAGGCATTCACATCGATGCCGAAAAATTCAATCAATTAATCGATGATCCAAACACCATTTTGGTGGATATGCGCAATCATTACGAAAGTGAAATTGGGCATTTTAAAGGCGCGATCACTCCCGATGTAGATACTTTTCGCGATTCATTGGATATTATTGAAAAAGATTTGGCCCCACACAAAGAAGACAAAAACCTCGTCATGTATTGCACGGGCGGAATCCGCTGTGAAAAAGCCAGTGCGTATTACAAGCATAAAGGTTTTAAAAAAGTATATCAACTCGAAGGTGGAATCATCGAATATGCGCGGCAAGTTCAGGCCCAAGAACTCGAAAACAAATTTTTGGGAAAAAATTTCGTGTTCGATCACCGTCGTGGCGAACGAATATCCAACGACGTCATTTCCCATTGCCACCAATGCGGAAAACCTTGCGACACCCACATCAATTGCGCCAACGAAGCTTGTCATTTATTGTTCATTCAATGTTCCGAATGTGCCGAAAAAATGAACAATTGCTGTTCCGAAACTTGCAAGGAAATTTCGGCTTTGCCTTATGAAGAACAAAAAAAACTGCGCAGCGGAAAGGGAAACAGCAATAAAATTTTCAAAAAAGGAAGGTCGGAAGTGCTGAAATATAAACAGTAAAAAAGAACAATGAATAGTTTTACTTTCTTTTCGGCAAAAATCACTTTTTTATCGAATGACTGAACTCTAATTCAAAACTGTATCTTTAATGCCAGAAAAACAAAGATCAACGCATTACACGGATGAACATACTTTGTATTGGTTATTACGATAAATTTTCTCGGTTTTTTCTGGGCATAAAATCTGCCCTGAAAAAAGAAAACCCAAACCTTCAGTTCAAAATTTACAGCCTTTATTTCAGCGGTTTTTTTTATTCATTTTTACGTGGAAATTCTTCTTCGTTATTTTCATTCAAGGCTTGGTGGAACGTTTTTTTCAATAAAAGAAAATACCTGAAAATCGTTGGTTCGCAAACTCATTATCATTCCATTGATCTTCATGAATTGATTGCATATCAGTTCCAATTGAATGAGAAAACCTCGCGAAAGCAAATGTTGTTGCAAGCAATTTCTTATATCGATTTAATGCATAAGGAAATTGAACGATTTCAACCTGACGCAATTTTACTTATCGGTGATTCGCGATTGTTGATCGAAATTACCAAGCAATTGGCGCAACAACGCAAAATTAAAACCTGGTTTGTGGAACAAGGTCCGTTTCAAACAACTTTTTTTGATGAAAAAGGGGTAAATGCCAATGCCTCGATTCGGGGTTTTTCTTCTGAAGAAAACAGTTTGCAAAGGGAAAAAATTGATTCAATAAATTCATTCTTGATTCGAAACCGACAACAAAAATATAGCCGTTGTCCCTTTTACAGAGGAATTGATTATTTCCTGGATTTTTTACTGAAGAAAAGCTCATTTTACCCACCGGACTTGAAAGTTCCTGAGCCATTCCTGAAAAAATATGACCTGTGCAAAAACAAAAATTTCACTCCTTTTGATTCGGAGAAGTTTCATGAAGAAAACCCCAATAAACCTATTTTTTTGCTCATTTGTCAAGTACCGTTTGATGTGAACATGAGCCATCATAGTCCGCATTTTAATTCCCATTTTGAGCTTTTGAAAAATGTATATCAAAATCTTCCTGAAAATGCGATTTTGGTGGTTCGGGAACATCCATTGTTCAAAGGAAAATACGAACGGATATTTTATGATTTTCTGCAAGAAAACTCCATTTATATAGATTGCAATAAAGATTTCAACTCGATTTTTGATCAAGCCAATATTATTTTGGTGAACAATTCTACCGTGGGGTTGGAAGCAATTTCAAGAAAGAAAACGGTGGTGGTTTTGGGGAATTCTTATTATGATCACTCGGGAATTTGTTTGAAATTAGTGGATAAATGCCGGTTGCGGGAATTGCTCGAACATTCACTGGAATTCAGGCCTGATCCTGAAAAAATCAATGCTTTTTTGTATGAATTTCTATTCAACCATTTGATTGAAGGATTTATTACCGATGAAAAACAAATTGCTCCAAAATCCATTGCTCAGCGAATAAACTGCTATTTTAAAAACCAATCTGCCAGCTAATGTCCTTTTTTTCTGTCGTCATTCCCTTGTTCAACAAAGAAGCGCATATAGAAGCTACCTTGAATAGCGTTTTGAATCAAAGTTTTGCCGACCTGCCTGCCGGCAAGGCAGGTTTTGAAATTATAATTGTAAACGATGGTTCTACCGATAAAAGTCTTGAAAAGGTAAAAGCGATAAACGACAAACGTATTAAAATTTTCTCCCAAGAAAATGCTGGGGCTTCAATTGCAAGAAATCATGGTATTACTAAAGCGGAAAATGAACACATTGCGCTTTTGGACGCCGATGATATTTGGCAACCCAATCATTTAGAAGAACATCACAAATCAATTGTAAAATTCCCAGAGGCAGCTTTATATTGCACAGCTTACAATCTTAGCTTATCGCCAAATTTCACGCACTCCGCGAGCTATAGTTTTTCTGGGAAAGAACAAATTTCCATCATTCCAGATTATTTTGAGGCGAGCATGATCCATCCGATCGCAATGACTTCCGGAGTGGTTTTCAAAAAGAAGGATTTTATCGAAATTGGAAGTTTTAACCCAAAAGTGCTTTCTGGACAAGATATCGATTTATGGATTCGTTTTGGGTTGAAAAAACAAATTGTTTTCAACCGAACAATTACCACTGGCTACGACAAAACCATTGCCAATAGCTTGTCTAAAGGCGATTTTAGGAAAAGTAAATGTGCCTTGTTCAACTCTTATAAAAGCGAAGAAAAAGTAAATCTTTCCTTGAAAAAATATTTAGATCTGAACAGATATTCCTTGGCGGTTCAGTGCAAATATTCTGACGATCATAAGGTTTTAAAGATTTTGAAAGAAAATATTGATCTGAACTCACTCAATTTCAAACAAAAAATAATTCTGTTTGCACCCAATTCGCTCGTCCGCTCCTTGAAACGGTTTCATTCGTTTTTAATTAAGAAAAATATTTATGTGACCAGTTTCCAATAGATTATTTGTTTTTTTAATGCTGAAATCCCAGGGAAATTAATCTTTTTCGAAATAAATATCGAAATCCAGTCCGTCGCCAACTTTTCTTTTTTTCGGTTGAAATTGTTCGGAAAAAATACTTTTTTCTTCGTTCATCCCGGCAAAATCTATTTGTGACAAATCGGCAAAACTGTAAATGAAATCGCCCATCGAATACGGTGTTTTTAAATTTTCTTCAAAAATGAAATCTTGCTTTTTGAATTCTTCGGAACGCCATAAAATAAAAGGTACTTCAAACATATCTTTGGTCGGATTTTCATCTAAATGTCCGGCAAAATAGCGATTGTGATAGACTTCTTCGCCGTGATCGGAAAAATACAACACGTAACTGGGCACATGTTTATCTCGACTCATTTCAATTACCTGACGTAAAAATGAATCCATATAGCGAATCGCATTGTCGTACGAATTGATGCGTGAATGCGCCAGCTCATCTTCAAAATTACTTTGCGGTTGGTCTTTAAAAAAGTCGAAATTCTCGGGATATCGATTTTTATATTGCATATGGGTGCCGAGAATATGCAAAACAATAAATTTGTTTTCGGCAGAATCGGCAAGTGCTTTTTCGAAATATGACAGTAAAACTTCGTCATAGGGAGTAACAGAACCGGCAATGGCAGAATTGGTGAATTCGACCACATTCGAGGCTTTGGAAATTTTTGTAACCAAACTTTCATAAGGTCCAATCGGACGTTGATTGGAAAGCCAAAAAGTTTTAAATCCGGCTTGGTTCATTAGTTGTACTAGTGAAGATTCGTCTGATTTTTGGAAATTATTCAAGGTCAAAGCTTCTTGTAAAGCCCCGATGGTAAAAGCATGCGGACTAATCACATTCCAATAAACCAACAATTCATTTTCAATTTCCTTTAATTTTGGGGTGGTATTTCGGTAATATCCGTACAAGCCAAAATTTCTTTTCGTTGTGGATTCACCGATAACCAAAACGAATAAATTTTTCTTAAACTTTCCTTGAAAATTTACTTCTTCAAAATTCCCAGTCGGTTTATCTATGTTGAAAGCCTCCATTTTCGATTTTTCATGCGAATAATCCCAAATCGAAATTCCCACTAAATACGGCAAATTTGGGTCAATCATTCCGCTGAATTTCATAAAAATCAGCAAACCAACCAGTAAAGAAAGCGACATCGCTTTGACACGTAATGAATATTTTCTGAAAATATTTTTTCTTCTTTTGAAATATAAAAAACACAGAAGTAACAGCGCAAGAAAAAAGCAAATAATAGGAACGTCCAGATAAAAACCCAAAAATTCGCGCGATTCGGCAGCATTGGTTTCTATTAGAATATAAATTGCGGAGGCACTGAAATTCGTATGAAAAAGATAGAAAAATGCGCTCTCCAAGAAAAGACAAAGCACAAAGAACACAAAATAGGAGTCCGCTAGAATTCCTTTGATTTTTCGGGAATTAAAAAGAGGAATCGTTAACAACATTCCTGTGGCAAAAAGCAGATTTTCCGCTACATTTTTCCAACGATATGCTTCGAAATTGGCAAAACACAGTTCGAACCCCAACGCAATAAGGACCGCTAAAATCCACCAAACAAAATATCGGGCTCCACTTTTCATTTCAAAGGATTATTGTTTTTAAAAATTTCTTTGGAACGTGTTATTGCTTTTGTCCCAATTTTATAGGCCCAAATTGCTTTTGAGAGGGAAATTATTTTCTTTTGAACAAGGGAAAAGACAAACTTCAAAAGCCACAATTTGCTGCGATTGCCATATTCCAGATATTTCAATCCGCTCAATGCCCAAATTGATTTTTCACTTCCTTTTTGCGAACCCGTGGACTCGCCGGCATGTTCAACGATTATACTTGGAATGTGGTAAATTTCTAAATTTTTTCTTAGCATTTCCAACATCAAAAGCGATTCTTCCCCGGAAGGGAATTCTGCACCCAACCCAAAATTTTCATTGAAATAAAGATCATTTTTCCTCAAATCATCCGGGCGAAACGCCATTTCAATGGAAGAAGGTTTGGGCTGCCGCAATAAAGTGGTGAGTTTTCGTTCTTGATGAATATATTTTTTTTGGTGTTGGTTATTCGGACATTTCATCTGAAATGTGATGAGGCTTGCCGCTTGATATTTCTGGAAAGCCTTGAGTATGATTTTGTCGAATTTGGGTGAATAAACCACGTCATCATCGGCGATCAAGGCCACATCGGCAATGGAATTTTTCAAGGCCAGGTTTCTACTTTTGCTCAGCCCATATTCAAAAGAATTGATAACCCGAATATTTGGGAAATTGGTTTCAAGAATTCTATCCGGCTGGGTTTGATTTATAATCAAAAAATTAAATTCTGATAATTCACGGTTGGGGAACATAGGTTTTAAAAACCTCAAATCCGTGCGGTTCATAGTCGAAATTAATATTTCCAAACTCACCTTTTTCATAAAAACCATTTATGGAAAAACACCTTTCTGAAAATATACAAGATTACTATGCCATAAAGCGTCCAAGTTATTGCATAGCCAACAACCACGCCTTCCAAACCAATTTTTGAAATGAGAAAAACGCTGGAAAGATAGGTAATCGCGGCCAGGAACAAATCGGATAAAATGAATTTCCAAACCATTTTTTTGGCATGCAATTGGAAAGTAATGACAATCACCGCGACACGCACAAAATCACCGATCAATTGCCAAAGGAAAAGTTCCGTCATCGGCAAAAATTCATCGGAAAAAATGATTTTTACAATCCAAACCCGTAGGAAATAAACCAATATCAGTCCGATTCCGAAAATGGGCAATATGCTTTTATAGAAATCGAAAACTATTTTCCGGAAGCCCGAATCGCTGTCGGTTTCGGCCATTTTTGGTAAAATATATAGCGACAAAAGCGACATAATGAACAGCAAATAGTAATTGGAAATACGTACCAGAGCTTCCCAAAATCCGGCTTCTTCGATACCGATCCGGTCGATAATGAAGTTCCGAACCATCAAAAAAACCACGGGGAAAGTGATGCTGGAAACCAAAGTCATCAACGCATATTGGCTCAGGTTTTTTCCGAACAATTTCGAAATATTCCTCAATCTAAAATTACCGACCAAATGCAATTTTTTGTTGGCAACCAATAATGTTACGAATAAAATAGCGGAAGGAAGAATGATATATGCCAACATTGCTCCATCCAAGCCGTTTTGCGAAACGAATAATGCGATCAATGCCAAATTAAGCAAATTGGAAAAAATATTGATCAAGATCACTTTTTTAAACTCACCAATTCCTTTCAAAATGGCCAAGCAATAAACATTTAGCATTCCAAGTGGTAAAAGAAATGCCAACAGTTCAAAAACAAATTGAAAATTTTTGGTGGGAAAAATTAGTTTGTTCAGAAATTCGCTTCCGAAAAAAAGCAAAATGCCCAATAAAAGACAAATTGAAATTCCTATGAAAAAAAGGGTGGAAACAAAGCTGTTCAAACGCTGTTCATCGTCTTTATATTCCGCGCAATAACGAATGGCGCCCTTTTCCAAACCGGCAGTGGAAAAATTATTGATGACGTTTTGAAAGTTGCTCAAATTCCCCAACCAGGCCATTCCTGAAGGACCCACAAAAATTGCAATGATCTTGGAAGTTGCCAGCCCGGTGAAGAGTTTTACCAAAATACCTCCGCTATTTTGCGAAGCCACTTCTAAAAGCGGATTGTTTTGGAAAACGGCACGAAGACGTTGGCGCATGGCGGAAAAATAATAGAACGAAAATAGCGATTTTAAGCGAAAGATGCATAAACGGAAAATAATCACAGAACCTTTAGAACCCTTTCGGGGTTTGAAACCCCGAAAGGGTTAAGACGTAGTTTAAATTAAAACTCGGCGTCTTTCCGCAACTGTGCCATTTTGATCGCGGCAACAGCGGCTTCGGTGCCTTTGTTGCCCAATTTTCCGCCCGATCGTTCGAGGGATTGCTGTTCATTATTATCGGTCAAAACACAGAAAATAACGGGAATATCGTTTAATATGTTCAAATCTTTGATTCCCTGTGAAACGGCCTCACATACAAAATCAAAATGTTTTGTCTCACCTTGAATTACGCAGCCAATAGCAATAATAGCATCGAGTTGCGGGTTGGTATGAAGCATTTTTTGGCAACCGTAAATTAGCTCAAAACTTCCGGGGACATTCCATCGGAGAATATTTTCCTCCGGCACCCCATTTTCCAAAAAGGTATCGAAAGCTCCGTGGAACAAACCTTCGGTTATTTTCTCGTTCCATTCGGAAACCACCATGCCAAATTTGAAGTTTTTGGCTTCCGGCATTTTTTCTTTGTTATATTTCGAAAGATTTGTCGTGGCCACGGCTTCGGAGTTAGAAGTTATGAACTGATTAAATACGCATTTGGAAGTGCATTTACTTCATCGCGGTGGCGCGTCCCAAATAAACAGGAACTTTATCTGCCTGTGGCGAATCCGGATATTCTTCTTTCAATTTGTTCAAATGCTTTTTGGCGGTTTCTCCTTGGCCAAGTTCAATGGCGGTAATTGCCGATTTCAACAGGAATTTTGGCGTCGTGAAGGAATTGCTTCGCATAGAGGCCGCTTTTTCGTAATAAGTCAAGGCTTGTTCGGTTTGATTCAACTGCATAAATGCATCGCCAATAGCACCTTTTGCCAAAGGCGCCAAAATTTCGTCGTCACTCGAAAACTCATCCAACTGCGCAATTGCCTCTTGGTATTTTCCAATATTCAAATAAGCCATCCCCGCATAATAATGTGCCAAATTTGCGGCATCGGTCCCGGAATATTCTTCGGCGATTTGCACAAATCCGTAGGCTCCACCACTTCCTTGCAACGACAGTTGGAAAAGTGAATCCTTTTCTGCTGCCGGCGCCTCCAAAGCTTCTCCAAAATGCATTTGTGCCTGTGCCATTTCATTGGAAGCTTCCGCTTCGTTCGGGCCTTGTATGAAACGTTCATAACCCAAATAACCCAAAATAACCACGGCTACAATACCAATTAGCACAAAAATATAGCGCTGGTTTTTTGCGACCCAAGCTTCTGTTTTGTTTGCACTTTTGTCCAGAGTATTGAAAACCCCGGCCGTTGTAGATTTCTCCTCAATGTTCTCCCGTTTGGATTTTTGTCCTTTTTTCTTGTAGGTTGCCATATCAACTGCTTAATGAACGGCAAAAATAGAATTTTTCTTGTTATTTTGAAGGGAATTAATTTGTTATTTTTCAATACTTTGCAGACAAGGAATTGCAACGGAGAATTCGAATTTAAATATAGCTAAATTCCTTAAAAACAACTTTTTATGTATTTGAAAAAGCTTTCCATTATTCAATATAAAAATTTTGATTCCATTAATTTTGAATTTGATCCGAAAATAAACTGCTTGGTCGGGCCAAACGGAACGGGAAAAACCAATGTCTTGGACAGTATTTATCACTTAGCTTTTGGAAAAAGTTATTTTAATCCGGTTACAGGTCAAAATATTAAACATGGAACCGAATTTTTTGTGATCGATGGCGAATTTGAAAAGGATGGCCGTTCAGAAAAAATTGTGATGAGCGCAAAAAAGGGGCAGAAGAAAATTATTAACCGAAATGGAAAATCTTATGAGAAATTCAGCGATCATATCGGATTTGTTCCCTTGGTGATTATTTCGCCAGCCGATAGGGATTTGATCGTTGAAGGCAGCGAAACCCGCCGGAAATTTATGGATGGTGTCATTTCGCAGGGCGATAAACATTATTTGGAATTGTTGCTTCGCTACAACAAAGTCTTGGCGCAACGCAATTCATTGTTGAAATATTTTGCCGCGAACCGAACTTTTGAACGCGACACCTTGGAAATCTACAACCACCAAATACAGGAACTTGGCCCGAAAATTCACGAAAAACGCACCGAATTTTTGAGCGAATTCACACCAATTTTCAAAAAACGCTATGCCGCAATTTCCAACAATAAAGAAAAAGTGAAACTAACTTATAAAAGCCAACTTTTCAAAAATGGGTTTGCGGAACTTTTAAAAGAAAACCTACAGCGCGATCTGGCCTTGCAATATACCGGTGTAGGTGTCCATAAAGATGATTTGATTATGGAAATTAACGGTCATCCGGTGAAAAAATTCGGTTCCCAGGGACAACAGAAATCCTATTTGATCGCGTTGAAATTGGCGCAGTATGATTTCATCAAAAACCAAAGTGGGCAGAACCCCATTTTGTTATTGGATGATATTTTTGACAAACTGGACGAACAACGGGTTTCGCACATCGTGGATTTGGTCACCAAAGACGGATTGGGCCAGTTGTTCCTCAGCGACACGCACGCCGAACGAACGGAAAATGTGGTGAAGAACAATGCCGCGAGTTATAAAATGATTGATTTGGGAGAATAAGTAGTCCTTGTGTGCGATCAAAAAAATAGAACGCAGATGACGCTGATTTCTATGATTAAATATGATTTTTATTTTATTGAAATTATATTTTCCTTTGTTCCAATTGGAATCGAATTGTTTATTCCATTATCAATTTAAAACTTTGGCCCTCCATTCTTCATTTTTCAATTTCAAAAAATACATTCCCGAAGAAAGCTTGTTTAGCAATTTGATGTTATCTTTACCCAACATTCCCAAAAAATGAAAAAATGCATTTACCTCCTGCTGTTCTTCGTTTTGCTCGCGTGCAGCAGACAAACTCCACAAGAAAAAATAGAAAATCTGAACGGATATTGGGCCATTTCAAAAGTGGAAACCAAAAATGGCAAAACCAAAGAATATCCGGCATTTAATTCATTGGTCGATTATATTGAAATAAATGATAATAAAGGTTTTCGAAAAAAAGTGAAACCAAAAATCGATGGGAGTTTTCTTGTTACTGACGATTCGGAAAAAATTATTGTCAAAGTCGAAAATGACAACATCAACCTGTATTATTCCACCGGATTGGATGAATGGAAAGAAACTTTGATCGCTTCCGAAGAAAATAAAATCGTATTACAAAATGAAGAAGGAATTGAATATTCCTACAAACGTTTCACCGGATATTTAAATGAACATGGCAAAAAGAAACAATGAAAACATTAGCATTGGCGAGGCGTTGAAAGAATTTGTTTCCGAGAACAAACTCCAAAAAGGCTTGGACAAAGTGAATGTGAAAGAGGTATGGAATTCGGAAATGGGGGCGCCAATTGCCAAATATACCACGGCCATAAAACTAGACCGCAATACTTTATATGTTCAATTGAGTTCTTCGGTTTTGCGGGAAGAATTGAGCTATGGAAAAGAAAAAATCATTGCCATGCTAAATGAAAAGCTGGGAAAAGAGTTGGTAAAAAAATTGGTGTTGAAGTGAGGAATTGATGAGAAAAATCCTCTTTCAAGCCGAAAGAGGATTTGTAAAATGTTTGTTTGGTTATATACAAAATATGCAGTCAAAAACAAGCGACCGCATTTCTAAATAGTCGGGATGAGAGGATTCGAACCAATTCCCGGGACCTCTGTGTTTTCAGGGGTTTCCACACACAGATTTTAATGAACTCACGATTAACTCTAATTTTACCTTGAACGTTTTACTGAATTTTGGTTTCCGTAACGGAATAAAGATACGAAAACTTAATGATAAATCGGAGTAAAACAGGGTGAATTTTATGCTTATCCGGTGATTCTTTTCTCGATTTCTTCTTTGTTAATGCCCGTATATTCGGCGAATTCATCAATGGTGATGAATTGATGGGGCTGCTTATCAAAGTGTTCTTTGATTTTGGCCAAAAGGTTCCTGCCGAATCGTTCTGTGCGTCCGGTGATGCGCTGAATGTCTTTTGGGTAAATACAAATCCTGGTTGTTTTCATACTCTATCCATACTTTATCTATGCTTCATCCATACTTAATCCATACTTTGTTCATACGGTGCTTCCTATATCCCTCTCCTTCTATTTAGCCCTCAAATTACAGCTTAAAATTCAGTTTTGAAAATTTCGGTCGAATTTTTGGAAAAAAGCTTCAGAACCGGAATAAATGGTTCCTTGTTTTTTTGATGTCCTTAAATAATGGAGTGCTTTGCTGTTATTAATCATAAAAATCAATGTTATGGCAAGACAAGCAGGCATTATCAAACTAAAAGGAACTATCGGTGATATTTCCTTTTACAAAACTTCCGACGGGTATTTGGTCCGAGAAAAAGGAGGTGTGGACGGTAACCGTATTTCAAATGATCCAGCATTTCAACGCACGCGCGAAAATGGAGCGGAATTCGGGCGCGCGGGAAAGGGCGGCAAACTGATTCGCAACGCCATTCGGTATCTTTTGCGCAGAGCACAGGATAAACGGGTAACCAGCCGTTTGACCACGCAATTATTGGCAATCATTAAGACCGATACGGTCAATGAGCGGGGTTTGCGAACCATTGTAGACGGGAACATGGATTTATTGAACAAGTTTGAGTTCAACAAAAATGGGAAGTTGGGTTCTACCCTCTTCGTTCCCTATTCCAATGCGATCGACCGGGTTACCGGTGAGGTTTCGGTCGATTTGGATGTTTTCCAACCTTTGTTGCGAATCAATGCTCCCGGAGGAACCACGCATTTCAGCATCGCGATGGGTGGTGCGGAACTGGATTTCGAAAATGAAACGCAGGTATTTGAAACCGCGCAAACGGATATTCTTCCGTATGACAACGCTCCTACCGTCGCGATCAATTTGTTGGCAGCGCTCACCCCTAATTCTACTTTACCGATCATTGGCGTTTTGGGCGTGGAGTTTTTTCAGGAAGTTAACGGGGAAATGTACCCTCTCAACAATGGGGCTTTCAACGCTTTGGCGGTCGTGGGCGTGGACAATCCATAAACGATGGAATTTACGCTCCACAGAGGTTATTTCAAAGAGGGCACCAATGGGGCCCTCTTTATTTCCGATCGGTTTTTATGCCACACCATCGAATTGTCGTGGCGCGATAACCGGCGGGGAATCTCGTGCATTCCGGAGGGAACTTATGAACTGATTCCACGATTTTCCACCAAATTTAAAAATCATTTGCTTGTAAAAAACGTTCCGGGACGTTCGTTGATTCTGTTGCACCCAGCAAATGATGCACAAAAAGAATTGCGCGGTTGTATCGCGCCGGTTACTTATTTGGGCGGACCCGGAAAAGGAATTTATTCCAAACAGGCTTTGGACAAAATCCTATCCCTTGTACATCAAGCATTAGCGAAAAAAGAAACAATCACAATAACCATAAAATCCGCAAATTATGAAACTTGCAGAACGTTATCAAAAACCAACCCCTAAATTCTTTAAAACCCTTCGCAATATAGGTTTGGCTTTGGCCGCCGTGGGCGGTGCCATTCTTGCCGCTCCTTTGGCGCTACCCGCCATTGTCGTTACTGTCGCCACTTATTTAACTGTCGCCGGCACGGTGGCGACTGCTGTAAGCCAGGCGGTGGTGAACGATGATGAAGATGATGGTTTTGGTCAGAATGTAAAAAAATCCTGAATTGCTTTGGACGTTGATCAGTGATCAGTGTTCAGTGAGCAGTGGCAGTAGGCAGTGGCTCAAATTTATGTTATGGAAAAGAGTTATTTACATACCAAATTCGCCATCTTGGGCGGTTCTTTTGCTTCTATGGTCCCATCTCTGGGAGCGGAAGATTTTTTGGTGTCCGCTATTTTGGCCGTATTTGGAGCGGTAATCAGTTTTGTTGTTTCCTTTTTTTTGAAATACTATTTCAGAAAATTGAAGCGCAGCCGGTTTTGGACCGAACGAAAAAGCAGGAAGACAAAAAAGTAAAAAAGCAGGGCGGAAAGCCCTGTTTTTTTTACAGCTTCCGCTCATATGACCGCATCAACAGAATTTTATGCTTTCTGATATTATCGGCTTGACGTTTCAAATCGCGCTCCGCTTTTTCGATTCGCTGAAGTACTTTAAAGCGTTCTTCCCAATGGTTGCCATAATACCTCTTTAATGCTTCATCAAAAAGTTTTTTAACCGATCCGATGTGGATGTATTCCATACGGGATCCTACAAGATAAGGTTTGAAATAATCCCCTTGGTGCAGGATGTTGCAAATCCAAAAGAGTTTTTCGGTTTGCAATTCATTGTTTGCGAACACCACAAAGGAATTGCAATATGGTTTCTTGGAAGGCCGTCCGGCATTTTTCCCTTTGTTCAGAACATAAAAATGGGACGTTTGGTAATGGCTTCCTTTTCGGTGTGTTTTGATTTTATACGTTTTCATAATTAAGGATTTAAAAAAATAATTTTTTTCGGAAAAAAGAAAAACAAAAAAAAGAAAGCCGCTCATTTTAGGGACGAGGCAATGCTGTCAAGGTTTTCGGGGAAAATTTTTTTGGGGGAAAAGGGAGACCCTGTATCAAGTACGGAGCGACATGCGGTATAAAATGATTGGTTATAGAGCTGATTCAAAAAATTTTCCCCAGAAACCCGCAGGGCCTGACCTTTACTGCATTTTGGCGGCTGGCGGCGGGAGGCCCTTATCTTTGCTTTCCTTTTATTATTTTTTCGGTTAAAATGAAAAAGAATCGAGTTCAGGGAGATAATAGAAATAATATAGCTTTACTTTTAAAGGAAGAAAATAAGATTAATTTTACTTTCAAGAGAGAGTAGACTCGATATTATTCAATCGATTATATAAAATTTTGCGAAACTTAAGAGTATTTAAATCAGGATAAGTGTTTAAATAATTGTATAAATAAATTAAAAGACGTAGGCCCAATTCTTCCAACATAACAGGTGTAACAAAGTAAAAATCTGTGAATTTTTCAAATTTGAATAAAAATCCTTTGTGCTGTAATTGATCGTTTTTTAAATAAAAAACAGTAAAAAATCCGTTTTTATATTGACTTATCTCAGAATGATCCATAAAGAAATCTATAAACTCCGGACCAGGCATTTTTTTTAATTTAAAATAACTGCGCTTTTTTTTAAATGTGAGGAGGGTCTTTTGCTCTTTTTCTGTCAACTCTCGCATAAAACAATAGGATTTATCGCTAAAATCGAAAGGATTAGCCTTTATCTTTTGCAAAAAAGCAGGTATTAAAGAATTTTGAAAAGTTTCTAACCTTTTTAGAAGAAGCAAAAATCTGAAACTACTTAAAACTAAAATAAAATTATGCCTTTTCTCATGTTTAGGCAAAGAAGCATCTTTAGTAAAATGGATGTTGAAATTATTTCTTTTTTTGTCGAAACCTATTGTAAGGTGTTCATTCAGATTTAAAGAAGGCAAGTTTACGATGAAACCTTTTTCAGAAATATTGGTCCGAACAAAAAAACTAGGTATCTTATTTTTCATGGGAGGAGATATTTTAGATAAAAATAGTAATATTTATCACGAGAAAGGTTCTTAAGAGCAAGCAAAAGCCCCCGCGGCCATACGGAGGTGACTATGGCACCGGAGTATGAGGATTACGGCGGTTGTAAGGCGGAATGGTGAATGAGTGAATAGGTGATTTAGTAATGGGGGTGAGTAGGTGATGGGGTGAATGGACGGACTCTGTGAAACGGATAGGGTGAATGGGTGATTTAGTGATGGGGTGAGTGGGTGAATTGCGAATTGGGGAATTGGGGAATTTGTTGATGGATTGATTTAATGATTGGGATGAGGGGGTGATGGGGTGATGAGGAGAATTAACGAATAAAAAAATAAGCGATTTAGTAATTGGGTGATGGAGTGATCTTGGTAGGGAAATTTAAATGGAAATTTGCTTTGGTTTAAAATTTTGATTAGAAATAAACTGTTGGTTTATAGAACAGAATAAATGTAAACTTTTTTGTATTTTTGGTTTAAAATTTTACCAAACACTACACTATGAGTTTAGGGAAAGAACTTAAAATAAACCGTTTGCTTCAACAATGGCCTACCAATGCGGTATATTTGACTTCGTGGTTAGCCGAGAAGGGGTATTCCGATCAACTGCTCCATCGGTATAAAAAAAGCAATTGGATAACTTCCGTTGGCATTGGGGCTATTATCAAAAGCGGTGATAAGGCCACTTTGGAAGGAGCCGTGTTCGCCTTGCAACAACAAGCAGGAAAAGATGTACATCCGGGAGGAAAAACCGCTTTGGGTTTACTGGGGAAAGCGCATTATTTGGAGTTTTCCTCATCAATCTATACTTTGTTCGGTGCGAAAAAAGAAAAGCTGCCTGGGTGGTTTTCGAAGTATGATTGGAAAATAAAAGTTAATTATTTTCCCACTTCCTTTTTGCCTGAGGAGTTGGGATTAGTGGAACAGGAAATGGGCGGGTTTTCCATAAAAATATCGGGTACTGCACGAGCATTGATGGAGTGCATGTATATGGCCCCAAAAAATCAAGATTTGTTGGAATGCTACGAACTGATGGAAGGCCTCAACAACCTACGCCCCAAAGTGGTGCAGCAGCTTTTGGAAAACTGCACTTCTGTAAAAGTAAAACGTTTGTTCCTGTATATGGCCACAAAAACAGGTCATTCTTGGAACGCCTATTTAGATGTTTCAAAAATCGATTTGGGAAGTGGAAAACGTCAATTGGCCGAAGATGGCGTATATGTTCCCCAATATAAAATAACCGTTCCAAAAATTTTAGAAAATGACGAATTAAAAACGCCAGGTAAGCCTGTTGTTAAATGTGCTGCCGGAGGTTGCAAAAGAAAAGTCCTTTGCCTTGCACGGCGGGACCGCCATCAATTTGTTTGTGCGCAACATGCCCCGTTTGTCCGTGGATATTGACCTCACTTATGTTCCTGTGGAAAATCGGGAAACTTCTTTTAAAAATATCAGACTGCCTTGTCCACTATCAAAAAACGTTTGACAACCGTAATTCCGGCAGTGCGCATAGCGCACCAAGAGCAAACGCTGAAATTACAAATAAGCACTGCTGAAGCTCCTTATAAAACTGGAAGTCAACCAAGGAATCCGCGGAATTATAGATACTCCCCTAGAAATGGAACTCTGTCATAAAGCCCAAGAAACTTTTGACGCTTTTTGTATCATTCAAGGTGTGCCCTTTGGACAATTGTATGGTGGGAAAATTTGTGCCGTCCTAGACCGGCAACATCCGAGGGATTTATTTGACGTAAGGTATCTTTTGGCGAACGAAGGTTTTTCCGAAGCAATAAAGATAGGTTTTATTTTTACTTTATTGAGCAGTAAACGTCCTATTCAAGAAATTCTGTTTCCTCATTTTATAGACCAACAACAAGCTTTTACCGATCAATTTCAGGGAATGTCGGAAGTACCTTTTTCTTATGAAGATTATGAAGCCACCCGTAACGAACTCATCACTATTCTGCACCAGAATTTAACTGCAAACGACAAAAGATTTCTTCTCAATTTTGAAAACGCTACCCCTGACTGGCGACTGTATAATTTTGAAAAATATCCAGCGGTACAATGGAAACTTCAAAATTTAATAAAACTTCAAGCAAACAATCCGGAAAAGCATGCAATAGGAGTTATGAAACTTCTTGAGAAACTGGAAAGTGGTGAAAACGGTGATTTGTGATTTGGTGGTCTGTGATTGGTTATCAGTCCGGTATTATTAAGTGTTCTTTCGAGTAGGTAAAAGCGCCCGCGGCCATACGGAGGTGACTGTGGCACCGGAGCATGAGGATTACGGCGGGCGTGAGGTACGAGCGACCGACGGCGAGCCGCCTGCGAGAGGAGCAAGGGAGCGACGGGGAAAGACTGACCCCGATAGTTATCGGGGGAAGACGACCGGCGCATTGTAGGAGGGCTGGCAAACGGAGACACTTTCTAAATTACAACGAGGGTCGAGGCTTACCAGCACCCCGAAACGAGGGCTGGCGCGGTTTTTTGCCCTTCGACTGCGCTCAGGGTGACATTTTCGACAGTTTGTTAAATACAGAATTTGTTCAGCTTAGTTTGACAGCAAAAACCGTGACAGCCCGAAGCCCGCCGCGACCCGCAGGCTCGCATATTAACGGCGGGCGGGGGATTTTTTTCGTCTTGTGCAACGAAGCTTGCGGAGTGGAGCAAGGGGAAAAAAAGACCGGGTAGCCCGCACGAGCGCCGACCGAGGAGCGCAAAAGACATGACAGGCTCGTAGCTTGCGGAGACCCCTATGCAAACCGTAGCTTGTGGAGGTTTGTATAGGGGCGCAATGCTTGTTTTTTGAAACCTTATAAAGTTTGCAAAATTCAAAAAACAGGCTTTGCGGCCTGGCGCGTTTTTTTGCCGACGACCGAGAAGCGAGACCGCTTTACCTGCTCACATATGATTTTATTTGGTGACTGGGTGATCAGGTAATTAGGTGATTTTGAAAGTGGCAGTAGGCAGTAGCAGTTTGCAGTGGTTGGGTAAAGAATGGGAGCCATTTTCAATAGATTTGATGAGAGGAATTATTTGCTTAGATGAAACTTTATTTTTTAACCAGAATGCGCGCAAAGGCAAAAGGCAAGGGCGCGACTGAAGGCGTTTCCGTGGAGCGGAAGTGGATGAAGGAGTGCCTTTGCCG
>DASSWN010000065.1:0-7161 GCA_035704905.1 Flavobacteriaceae bacterium | reverse complement strand
TGATTAGACCAACTCATGCCAATTTGTACAAACTGCCATACCGAAATTGATCTTGCATATTGTCCAAAATGTGGAAATAAATATGTCGGGAAACGGTTGACGATGTTCACCGTGGGCCATGATTTTTTGGACAATTTTTTTGCCTTGGACAATTCCTTCATCTCACAACTTAAGTGGATGCTCTTGGATCCCAAAAGAGTGGTCCAAGATTATTGGAATGGATACCGCAAATTTTATTTCAGTCCCGTACGGTTTTTGTTGATTGCCACCATTTTCTTGGGGTTCAATTTTCTTATCACTGGCAATAAGTTTCTTAACATAAGCATTTCTTCTTCTGATGATTTTGTTCCACTTACGTTGGTGACTTTTTTTCTTTTTACCCCATTGTTTTCTATTTCTTCCCGGTTGACTTTTTGGAAATTCAAGAAGAACAATTACGAACATTTGGTGATGAACCTGTACACCATAAGTTTATGGACCATTTTCTTTTCTTTGTTTTCCGCGGTATTGGGATTGCTGGAACTGCCTTTCTTCATTTTTTGGTCGTGCCTTACCTTATCCTAATCCTTGTTTGGAATGTGCGTTGTTTTGAATTGAAATGGAAAAAACGAATACTTTTTCTGATGCTGAACCTTGTGATTTTGATTATTACTGCCATTCTATTTTACTTGTTAACGGCTACAGAACTTTTCTTCTAAAAAGAATCCAACAAAAAAGCCATCCTTTTCAGAATGGCTTCCCTTTAGCAAATTGCTTTTTATTGCTTAGTCGATCACTTCAACATTAAAAGCATTGATTCCTTTTTTACCCATTTCGGTGTCAAATTTTACTTTGTCATCTTCACGGATCTCATCGATAAGTCCACTTGCGTGTACGAAAATGTCTTCTCCTGTTTCATCAGATTTGATAAAACCGAATCCTTTTGCATTGTTGAAAAACTTTACTGTTCCTTCTTTCATGGTACTAAAAAATTAAAATAATCCCGGATTTGTTTTTTGCCGGGTTTGTTACTATTGCCAAGTATTGCACCTTGGCCGATCTATATTGCTCTTCAAAAAAAATAATTTTCTTGAAAATATTCTACTAAACAAGAAGTTAGGGAGTTGTTGAAATACTGGTGTAGATAAAAAACTTTCTAAAAAACTAATTCTGTAAAACTGGGGCAAAGATAAACGGAATAAATGGTTTCTAAGATATTTTTTAAAACTTTAACAGAAATGTTTTTGTTCGATAAAAATTGGCAAACCTATTATCATTTTCGAGATTTTGTTCTTTTTTTGCGATGTAGTTTGCCAACGGCGTTGTACCTTTAAAAATTAAACCTTCAAAACAACTTGTATCTATGGAAGAATTTTTTATGGAACATTTCAAAATTTCGGCGGATACGCTCAATTACGTGGTTTTGCCTATCCTTATTTTTCTAGCTCGGATCGGTGACGTTTCAATTTCAACAATACGAATAATTTTCGTGATGGGCGGCAAAAAAGTGATTGCCCCGATTTTGGGTTTTTTTGAAGCCTTGATCTGGCTGCTGGCCATCGGACAGATTTTTACGAATATTGACAATGGCTGGTCGTATTTGGCTTATGCGGCCGGATTTGCCACAGGAACTTTCGTTGGTATGTACATAGAAGAAAAATTGGCAATCGGACGCGTGGTTTTACGATTGATTACCAAGGAACCGGTGCATGAGTTTTTGGAATTTCTGCATGAAAGCAATTACCGCTATTCTATTCTCGATGCTCAAGGAAAAATGGGAAAAGTGAATGTGGTTTTTTTGGTTTTGAAACGTGACAATTTGAAACCCCTGACAGAAGCAATTAATTTATACCATCCAAAAGCGTTTTACACTGTTGAAGGAGTGAAGCAGGTGAACGAATCGGATATCAATGAAAATATTCCGAAAACCGCTGGACTCTGGCGGGGATTGACGAAGTTGAAAAGAAAATAGGCCGAAAACTTTTCGCTTTGTGCCCCTAAATAAGGTAGGCCTTCTTAAATCATTGGAATTTCTGAACAGAGAATTCAGTTTTAAATTTCAAATAAAAAACCCTACCTTTCGGCTCATTTTTCTGCACATTTTTTTAACATAAAACATAAACATAAAAAACTATGGGAAAAGGATTTTTTCAAGTTCCACCAGCGGTTAACGAACCAGTATTGACCTATGCACCCGGTACGTCGGAGCGCAAAGAAGTGTTGGAAACATATAAAGATATGTACCAAACAAAAATGGATATTCCACTGTATATTGGTTCGGAAGAAATTAGAACCGGAGACACTACCGGCATGCACCCGCCACATGATCATAAACATGATATGGGCGTTTTTCACCGAGCGGAAAAGAAGCATGTGCAAAAAGCAATCGAAACGGCACTTGAAGCACGAAAAAAATGGGCAAATCTTCCATGGGAGCAGCGCGCCGCCGTTTTCTTGAAAGCTGCCGATTTGATTGCGGGGCCATACCGATCACGAATCAATGCCGCCACCATGATCGGGCAATCAAAAACAATTTTTCAGGCCGAAATAGATTCTGCTTGTGAATTGTGTGATTTTTTGCGCTTTAATGTAGAATTTATGTCGCAAATTTATCAGGAACAACCCGAATCGGATGCGACCGCTTGGAACCGCGTTGAATATCGACCTTTGGAAGGCTTTGTATATGCCATCACGCCATTCAATTTCACGGCAATTGCAGGGAATCTTCCATCCAGTGCGGCTTTAATGGGAAATGTGGTGATTTGGAAACCAAGCAGCACTCAAATGCTTTCAGCGCAAGTGATTATGGAAATTTTCAAAGAAGCTGGCGTTCCGCATGGTGTCATAAATATGCTTTCAGGAGATGCCGCAATGATCAGCGATACATTAATGGACAGCCCTGATTTTGCGGGTGTTCATTTCACGGGAAGTACCGGCGTTTTTCAAGGCATTTGGGCTAAAATTGGTCAAAATATCGACAGTTATAAAACGTATCCACGAATTGTGGGCGAAACCGGCGGGAAAGATTTTATCATCGCACACCCTTCCGCCAATGCCAACGTAGTTTCAACAGCAATTTCGCGCGGCGCATTTGAATTTCAAGGTCAAAAATGCAGTGCCGCATCGCGTTGCTACATTCCGAAGAGCAGTTGGTCCGGTATCAAAGAAAATTTGATTGAAGATGTGAAGTCGTTCAAAATGGGTTCCCCGGAAGATATGAGGAATTTCATTTCCGCGGTTATCGATGAAAAATCTTTTGACAAATTGGCGAAAGCTATCGACCAAGCGAAAAAAGATAAAGATGCGGAAATCATCGTTGGCGGAAATTACGACAAATCCAAAGGGTATTTCATTGAACCTACTATTATTGTAACCACCGACCCGAAGTACAAAACCATGGAAACTGAATTGTTTGGCCCTGTCGTCACCATTTATGTTTATGATGACAAGAAATGGGAAGAAACACTGCACTTGGTAGATGAAACAAGCATTTACGCATTGACCGGAGCGGTTATTTCCACCGACCGTTATGCCGCGGCACAAGCCACCCAAATTCTCGAAAATGCCGCAGGAAATTTCTACATTAATGACAAATGTACCGGTGCCGTGGTTGGAAAACAGCCGTTTGGAGGTGCGCGTGCCAGTGGAACAAACGACAAAGCCGGTTCAAAATTGAATTTGTTGCGTTGGGTTTCACCCCGGTTGATCAAAGAAACCTTTGTGCCCGCGACAGATTACCGTTATCCGTTTATGGGAGAATAATTTTCTGAACCAATGGATTCAAACCTGACAGTTTCAAAAATCTGTCAGGTTTTTTTGATTATTCCTTATTTATATTTCATCGGCAGGTACACCACTTTTTTCGTTTCGAAAAACGCTTCATCAAAATACTTGGAAAGCGGAAAAACCTGCACGTTTTTGTAAGGTGCCAATTCTTCCAACAAATCACCTCCCTTCAAATATAAAATTCCATTTTTGCGTTCATGAAGACTGTTTTTGGCAATTTTACCTTTCACCCAGTGCACGAAAGTTGGCATGGCGGCAACTGCGCGACTCACAATAAAATCGAACTTTCCATCAATTTCTTCCACGCGGCAATTTGATGTTTCTACGTTTTGTAAGTCCAAACCTTCTTTTACCTCGTTCACGACTTTAATTTTCTTTCCAATGCTATCGACCAAATGAAAATGTGTTTCCGGAAAGAGAATGGCCAAAGGAATTCCCGGAAAACCGCCGCCCGTTCCAACATCCAAAATTTTTGCATCGGGCAAAAATGCTTGCACTTTCGCAATTCCCAATGAATGCAATACATGACGTTCATAGATTTCATCGACATCTTTTCGCGAGACCACGTTTATTTTGGCATTCCAGTCCCGGTACAAATCCTTTAATTTTGAAAACTGATTCCACTGATCTTGGGAAAGTCCGGGGAAATATTTTGCAAGTTCTTCCAAAATAAATTGTTTTAAAAACGACAAAAGTAGGCATTTGCAGGAAGATTATAATTTGTCATTCCCTCATTACATCGGATAAATTTTTATCTTTGTTACTTTCCTAATTTTAAAATATCCAATGAATTCAGCCCCTATACGTTTTTCCAGAATAGATTCCGCCAAATTTTTTAAAACGCTCAACAGTCGCGTGAATGCTTATTTTAAGGAAAACAACCTTTCAAAAACAGGAAATTGGAAACTGCATTTGAAAACAATTTGTATGTTTTCACTGTTTTTAACTCCCTATTTTCTGATTCTTGCACTCGATATTTCTAGTTGGTGGAAACTTTTGTTTTCTGTGGTCATGGGTTTCGGTATGGCGGGAATTGGAATGAATGTGATGCACGATGGAAATCATGGATCGTATTCCAACAAAAAATGGCTTAATAAATTCATGGGCGGAACTATTTATATTTTGGCAGGAAATGTTTATAATTGGCAGGTTCAGCATAATGTTTTGCACCATACCTACACCAATATTCATGGGCATGACGAAGATTTGGATGCGGGAAGGATAGTTAGGTTTTCAAAACATGCGAAATGGCTTAAAATTCATAAATTTCAACATTACTATTCTATTTTTCTTTACGGGTTGCTTACTTTCAACTGGGCAATTACCACCGACTTCAAACAAAGCAAAAAATACCTTTCCAAAAAGCTGTCTTATGGTAAACTTCCTAGTCCGTTTAAACAGTGGAGCACCATTGCGATAACGAAAACTATTTATGTGGCAATCTGGATTTTAGTGCCCATTTTTATAGGGGATATTGTATGGTGGAAAGTTTTGATCGGTTTTTTTGTCATGCATTATACCGCGGGACTTATTTTGAGCATTATTTTTCAACTGGCACATGTGGTGAAGGAGACGCAAATGCCACTTCCTGATGAAACCGGAACCATGAAAAACACATGGGCAATTCACCAATTATTCACTACGGTCAATTTTTCCACAAATAACAAAATCGTAAACTGGTTCACGGGTGGATTAAATCATCAAGTGGAGCATCACATCTTTCCAAATATCAGTCATATACATTACTCAAAAATTTCAAAAATTGTTCGGGAAACCACGCAAGAATTCAACTTGCCTTATTACGAATACAAAACGATGCGTGCGGCGATTGCCGCTCATTTTCAATATTTGAAAGAGATGGGGGTGAAACCTGTCGCCAGTTCATAATTTAAAATACAAATCATGCAGCAATTATCCGATCGAATAAACCGGTTGAACATTTCCGCTACGTTGGCAATGGCGGCGAAAACCCGCGAATTGGTGGCGGAAGGAAAGGATATTATCGGACTTAGTTTGGGCGAACCCGATTTCAACACGCCCGATTTCATAAAAGAAGCCGCTATTCGCGCTATAAACGAAAATTACAATTCTTATCCGCCCGTTGATGGTTATGATGAATTGAAGGATGCGGTTATTACCAAATTTAGTCGCGAAAACCGGTTGACTTATGATCGCTCGCAAATTGTGGTTTCCACGGGCGCAAAACAAGCCATTTATAACGTGGCCTCCGTATTATTGAATCCCGGCGATGAAGTTATTTTGCCATGTCCGTATTGGGTTAGTTACAACGATATAGTAAAATTGAACGAAGGGGTTCCGGTTGAGGTGCAAACTTCCATTGAGAATGATTTCAAAATGAGTCCGGAGCAACTGGAAAAGGCAATCACCCCGAAAACCAAAATGTTGTGGTACAGTTCGCCTTGCAATCCGAGCGGTTCGGTTTACAGCCGTGAAGAACTGAGGGCTTTGGCCGATGTTTTGCAAAAACATCCTCAAATAATTGTTCTCAGCGATGAAATTTATGAACACATCAATTTTGTTGGCGACCACGTTTCCATGGCTGAATTTGATGATATGTACGATCGAACGGTTACAATAAACGGGGTTTCAAAAGCTTTTGCTATGACCGGATGGCGGATTGGCTATTTGGGAGCGCCAACCTATATCGCTCGCGCCTGCAACAAAATGCAAGGACAAATTACGAGCGGTGCAAACTGTATTGCACAGCGCGCGGTAATAACTGCGTTGAACGCACCGGTTAGCAGCATTCAGTTTATGATTGATGTTTTTAAAGAGCGGCGCAAACTTATTTTGGGTTTGCTTTCGGAAATAAAGGGTTTTAAATGCAATTCACCGGAAGGTGCGTTTTACGTTTTTCCGAATGTTTCCGCTTTTTTTGGAAAGACAATAAAGGGAAACACAATCAACAATGCGACAGATTTCTCGATGTTTTTGCTGAAAGAAGCCTTGGTGGCAACCGTTACAGGCGAGGCTTTTGGAAATCCGGATTGTATCCGAATTTCGTATGCAGCAAACGAAAAACAGATTGAAGAAGCCATGAGGCGAATCGCTGTTGCGGTAGAAGATTAAATTTCAATAAGAGGAAACAGATTTTTCGATCCGGTTTATTTCAGTAATATGCCGAAAGGTTCAAAAATAGAATGATATGAAATTTTCGTTTACGGATAAATTCGGGAAACTAAAGGAATTGCCGGCTACCGCCATTTCCGGAAACGATATTAGTTCATCTTGTTTATATGTATCTTCTTTGGCAATTGCAGCTGCGGGCCAATATGCCTGGGTTTCTTTGTTGATTGTTGCCGGGGTGCTTTTCATTTTCCGCAAAATTTACGGCGAAGTTGTCGGGGCATTGCCGATGAACGGGGGTGCCTACAA
>DASSWN010000153.1:0-22281 GCA_035704905.1 Flavobacteriaceae bacterium | reverse complement strand
ACCTTGAAGGTTTGTGTTACGGATTGGAGATATAGAACCCTTTCGGGGTTTTGAACCCCGAAAGGGTTGCAAAGCCTAAAGCCTACAGCTTAAAGCCTACAGCTTATTTCCCCTCTTCATATCGTTTAGAAACTTCCTCCCAATTGATCACATTGAAAAAAGCATCAATATAATCAGGCCTCCTATTCTGATAATGAAGATAATAAGCATGTTCCCAAACATCCAATCCCAGAATAGGCGTTCCACCGCAGCCGGTGTTTGGCATCAAGGGATTGTCTTGGTTCGGAGTGGAACAAATTTCCAACTTTCCTCCTTTGTGCACGCATAACCAAGCCCATCCAGACCCAAATTGGGTTGCCGCGGCCTTACTGAAGGCATCTTTAAAAGATTCAAAGGAGCCAAAAGCATTATCGATCGCTTGGGCCAGATCGCCTGAAGGAGCGCCGCCACCATTTGGCGACATTACTTTCCAAAACAAACTGTGGTTGTAATACCCGCCACCGTTGTTTCGTACCGCCTTGTTGGACATATCCAACCCGGTCAAAATGTCGATAATGTTTTTATTATCCAATTCCGAGCCTTCGATCGCGGCATTCAGTTTGGAAGTATAACCCGCATGGTGTTTATCGTGATGGATTTCCATGGTTCGTGCATCAATGTTTGGTTCCAATGCGTCGAACGCATAGGGCAATTTGGGCAATTCAAAAGACATAATTATTATTTTTAGATTATTATTATTTTTTGCTTCCCAAAGTTACTCAAACTTCTACCAATTTTTACCGTTCTTTTGTTATATTATCCTTAAAAGTTCTGGGCCCAAAATTCAAGGCTCAAAATTGCATAGCTGATCACCAATCCGTTTATCTCAATCCACCAAATCACAGATCAAAGATCATTGCAAATCAACCAATCAAAAACTGCAAACCGCCACTGCAAACTGCCAACTTTTTTCTATTTTAGTAAAAATTCTAAGTTTGAAAAATCCAATTCCTTTTGTTGTTTACAACGCCTCTGCCGGTTCGGGAAAAACTTTCGCCTTGGTGAAAATTTATCTTTCCCTACTTTTTACCGCCAAGCGGAATGATGCCTATCGGAATATTTTGGCCATTACCTTCACCAACAAAGCGGTGGCCGAAATGAAAAACCGAATCGTCCAAAACCTAATGGGATTTTGCCAAACGGAAATTCCAAAAAAAAATCGGGCATTATTGCATGCCATTATTGACGAAACAGGACTTTCGGAAGAAGACATCAGAAAGAAATCAAAAGAAATCCTCAAAAGCCTGGTTCATAATTACGCCGCTTTTGAAGTTTCCACTATCGATGCGTTCACAAACAGGGTGCTGCGCACTTTTGCGAACGACTTGGGACTTTCTTCCAATTATGATGTGGAACTCGACGTCGAAAGTATTCTGAATGAAGCTGTAGATCGACTGGTGGCAAGGGCTGGAGAAGATCAACAACTTACCAAAACCTTGGTCGATTTTGCCATTTCAAAAGCAGATGATGACAGAAGTTGGGATATTTCCCGCGATTTATATGCCGTGGCAAAGCTGTTGGTAAATGAAAACCATTATGCGCCCTTGGAAAAATTAAAGGATAAGGATTTGATCCATTTCCGCGACTTTTCGAAAAAACTGAAAACTGAAATGCTTCGGCTGGAAAAGGAAATTGAGGCCTTATGTGACGGTTTTTTCAATTTCTTGGAACAAAACAATTTGGTACAAAGTGATTTTTCCTACGGATATCTTCCAAAATATTTTTTTAAGGTTCAGAGGAAAGATTTTAAAACTCTTTTTGGTGCGAAATGGCAAGAAAGTATTTATGAAAAAGTGCTTTATCCCGACCGTGTTTCAAATGACAAAAAAGCACTTCTCGACAATCTCCATAATCAAATTGCCGATTTGTTCACAAAAAGCAAAGAATTGATCTTGCAGCATTGCTTCTGTGGGGAAATCGAGAAAAATTTGACACAACTTTCCCTTTTAAACAGCATTCAACAAGAAGTGGTGCAGATTAAAGAAGAACGAAATTTGATCCTCATTTCCGATTTCAACATAACAATTGGCGCCAGTGTGAAAAATCAACCGGTTCCCTTCATTTACGAACGTTTGGGCGAGCGTTACCGCGATTATTTCATTGATGAATTTCAGGATACTTCACAGTTGCAGTGGGAAAATTTGATTCCTCTAATTGACAACGCCCTGAGTTTTCGTGATGAAAAAGTCAGGCTGGGAACGCTAACCATTGTGGGCGATGCAAAACAAGCTATATATCGGTGGCGCGGCGGAAAAGCCGAGCAATTTATGGAACTGGGAGCAGGAAAAAGTCCGTTTTCAACCCTGCCGGAACCAAAAGTATTGGGCGAAAATTACCGAAGCCAACAAGAAATTGTTGATTTCAACAATGGCTTCTTTAAGCATATCGCAAAATATTTAAACTTGGAAACCCATCGGAACCTCTACGAAAATGCTGCGCAAAATTGCATACATAAAAAGGCCGGTTATGTGAATATTTCCTTTGTTGAAGCAAAAAACAAGACGGAAAAAGAACAGATTTATCCTGAAAAAACCTGGGAAATCATCCGAAATTTAGAAGCGAATGGGTATGCAAAAAAAGACATTTGCATTTTGGTTCGAAAGCAATCACAGGGAATTGCAATAGCCAATTTCCTGAACGAAAAAGGAGTCCCGATTATTTCCTCTGAAACTTTACTGATCGCAAAATCGGAAGAAGTCTGCTTTATCGTGAACTTATTGGCTTCCATTAAAGATGCGGAAAACAAAGAATTAAAAGTGGCCGTACTTTATTTTCTATGGAATTTCACCGCGCCAGCAAAAGAACAGCATTTATTTATTTCCGAAGGATTGCAATTTTCCGGTGCGGATTTCTTTCATTATTTGGAAACGTTTGGCTTCCATTTCAACACCAAAAAATTTCAAACACTTCCGTTGTACGATGCAGTTGAATATATCGTTCGTTGCTTTGGTTTGGTAGAAACATCCAATGCCTATATGCAGTTTTTTCTTGATTTTGTTTACGATTATTCGCAAAGTTCACAAGGAGGCATTCCGGGATTTTTGGAACATTGGGAAACAAAAAAAGATAAGTTGAGCATTGTGGTTCCGGAAGGGGAAGATGCCGTGCGAATTATGACCATTCACCGTGCCAAAGGTTTGGAATTTCCAATTGTTATTTATCCGTTCGCCGAAGAAACCTTGGACGATACCCGATTGGACAACTGTTGGATTTCATTGGAACCGCCTTTGAATGATATTCCGATGGCGTTCATCAGCGCCAACAAAAAATTAATGGATTATGGGGAAAATGCTTCCACCCAATTTCAAGAACTGCTTTCTCAAAAGGAATTGGATGCATTAAATGTGCTATATGTGGCTTGCACACGCCCCCAGCAACAACTGTATGTAATTTCAGAATGGGTTTCCGCAAAAAAATTGAACGGAAAAATCAATACCTTTTCCCTCCTTTTCATTGATTACCTCAACAATTTGAACCGTTGGGACGATTCGGTCCTAAGTTATGATTTTGGTGAGTTTTTGCCAAATTCCATTTCCGAAACCAATCGTCAAAATGGAAGCGATCGAATGGTAAATATTGAAAAATTCATTTCTACCCCGCCTTCAATGCACAATTTGAATCTCGCAACAAAATCAGGTTCATTGTGGGAAACCAAACAAGAAAATGCAATTGGGTTCGGGGAAACGCTGCACCGAATTTTAAGCTATATTCACACAACCTCCGATTGTGAAAATGCATTGAAAAAAGCGGTCTTTGAAGAATTGATTCTTTTTGCAGAAACCAAATTTTACGCCGATATTCTGGAAAAAATCACATCGCACCCACAGTTACAGGAATATTTTGCGCCCGGTGTAAAATCTTTTAATGAACGCGAAATCATCAGTGAAGGAATGATCTTGCGCCCAGACCGGATTGTTGCCGAAAATGAAAAAGCTGTCATTATCGATTATAAAACCGGAATTCCGTTGCCAACCCATGAAATCCAAATTCAACGTTATGCCCAAGCCGTTGAAAATTTGGGCTATACAATTGCACAGAAATTATTGGTCTATATAAATAACGACGTAACGCTTAAGATTGCGTAGCTTTGTGATTAAAACGAAGCTTGCGGCTTATGACTAACGGTTTAAAGTATAAAAAACATGTATTCAGAAAGATTAAAAAATCATCTACAAGAAGAAATTGCCAATATTAAGGAAGAAGGTCTTTATAAGGAAGAGCGCATCATTGTTTCACCACAAGATGCGAAAATAAAAATTTCCACCGGTCAGGAAGTCATTAATTTCTGCGCCAATAATTACTTGGGACTTTCCTCAAATCCCGAGGTGATACAAGCAGCGAAAGATACGCTGGATTCCCACGGTTACGGCATGTCGAGTGTTCGGTTCATTTGCGGCACCCAAGACATTCACAAAGAGTTGGAAGATAAAATCGCGGAATTTTACAATACCGAAGACACCATATTATATGCGGCCTGCTTCGATGCGAATGGTGGAATTTTCGAGCCCTTGTTCACCGAAAAAGATGCGATTATTTCCGATTCTTTGAATCATGCTTCCATTATTGACGGTGTACGCCTGTGCAAAGCTGCGCGGTACCGCTACCAAAATAGCGATATGGCCGATTTGGAAGCGCAATTGATTGCCGCCAATAACAAGGGTGCACGTTTCAAAATTATTGTCACCGACGGTGTTTTTTCCATGGACGGACTTGTGGCCCCACTGGAACAAATTTGTGATTTGGCCGAAAAATATGATGCGTTGGTCATGATCGATGAGTGCCATGCTACCGGATTTATCGGAAATTTGGGAATAGGAACCTTGGAAGCAAAAGGGGTCATGGGCCGCATCGATATTATTACGGGCACCCTCGGAAAAGCCCTGGGTGGTGCAATGGGTGGTTATACCACTGGTAAAAAAGAGGTTATAGAACTCTTGCGGCAACGTTCGCGTCCGTATTTGTTTTCAAATTCATTAATGCCCGCAATCGTAGGTGCATCTTTAAAAGTTTTCGAAATTTTATCGCGTGATACGGTTTTGAAGGACAAATTATCCGAAAATACGCGTTATTTCAAACAAGGAGTAAAAGATGCAGGTTTCGATATTATTGAAGGTGATTCGGCTATCGTGCCCGTGATGTTATATGATGCAAAACTTTCTCAAAAAATGGCCAATATGCTGTTGGAAGAAGGAATTTATGTGATCGGCTTCTTCTTCCCCGTGGTTCCAAAGGGCAAAGCCCGGATTCGTGTGCAACTTTCGGCAGCCCATACCCGAGAACATCTGGACAAAGCCATAGCCGCTTTCACAAAAGTTGGCCAACGGCTGAATATAATTTAGCATCAATTTTAGGCTATCTGAAATTTTTTGTTAAGAAAACTTTATTAATTTTATTTTTGGCAATAAATATTAACAACTTACATTTGCTCTTATAACATTTAAATTAAAACCCTTTGAACATGAAACATCTTAGCAGATTTTTAGTAGCCTTATTGTTCTTTTTTGGCTTGACAACCGTCCAAGCACAAAATGAGAACAATCCTTGGGCAATTAGTATCGGTGTGAACGCAGTGGATTTATATCCTGTGGGTGACGGGCCAGGCGGGGAAGGAACCGCTACAAGCGAATCCATGTTCGGTGAATTTTTCAATGCACGCGACCACTGGAATATTTTACCTTCGATTTCTAAAATTAGCGTGAGTCGCTATATTGGAAGCGGTTTCGTTTTCGGCGTTTCCGGATCAATTAACCGAATTGACAAAATTGGCGATATCCGTGCCGATGACCTTACCTATTATGGTTTGGACGGAATTGTAAAATACAGCTTTGGCGATGTGCTGAACACAGGCTGGTTCGACCCTTATTTGGGTATTGGTGGTGGTTATACTTGGATTGATGAAATTGGGGCAGGTACCGGTAACGGGACACTTGGAATTGATTTCTGGGTAACCGACCGCATTGCATTCAATGTTGAATCGAACTACAAATCTTCTTTCAAAGATTATTTGGCAGACCACTTCCAACATTCAGTTGGTGTGAAATTTAATTTCGGTGGAAAAGATACCGATGGTGACGGCGTTTACGACCGCGACGATGAGTGCCCGGATGTTCCAGGCTTGGCCGAATTCAATGGCTGCCCAGATACTGACGGCGATGGAATTACCGATGCGGAAGACGATTGCCCAAACACTCCTGGTGTGGCCGAATTTAACGGTTGTGCCGATAGCGATGGCGATGGTATTGCCGATCCTAACGACGACTGTCCAACGGTTGCCGGTACCACCGCAATGAACGGTTGCCCAGATTCTGATGGCGATGGCGTGAAAGATGCTGACGACAAATGTCCGAACGAAGCAGGACCTGCTTCCAATAACGGGTGTCCATATGTAGATGCTGATGGCGACGGCGTTTTGGATAAAGACGACCAATGTCCGGAAGTAGCTGGAACAAAAGCCAACAACGGCTGCCCAGAAGTAACTGTTGAAGTTATCAATCAGTTGAACCAGTATTCCAAAACAATTTTGTTCGACTTGAACAAGGCGACTATCCGAAAAGAATCTTATGATGCTTTGGACGCTATTGTAGATATTATGAAAGAATACGAAAACGCTGAATTCCATATTGCAGGTCATACTGACAGCAGCGGTTCCGCAGCGTACAATGAAAAACTTTCAAGGGAAAGGGCCGCTTCCGTACGTTCTTATATCGTAACACACGGAATTAATGCCGACCAGATTACCTCTGAAGGTTATGGTGAAAAATACCCGATCGCAACCAACAAAACAGCCGAGGGAAGACAGCAAAACCGTCGTGTTGAGGTTACTTTGGAAAAAGATAGACCAAAACCCTAATTAAATTTGTAAAACTTAAAGTTGAAAAACGCTTCCAATTGGGAGCGTTTTTCTATTTTAGGGCAATACTAAAGAATCCTATTTCTTGAAATGAATCCTGGTTTAGACTCGTAAAAATGAAAAGTTTTATTTCAGAAGTTGTCGCGCGGGTTTTAGAAGCGCATCCTAATTTGAACGAAGTAAGTTTCGTTTTTCCCAGCAAGCGGGCAGGACGATTTATCCTTCGGCACCTAAGTCAAATTTTGGAGAAAACAATTTTTTCCCCCGATATCTTCAGTATCGAGGAATTCATTGAAGAAGTCTCCGAACTCGCACTTTTGGATAAAACCAATGCCATTTTTAAATTTTATGAAACCTATAAAAAATTAACCCCGGAAAAAGACCTGGAAAGTTTTGAAACATTTTATAATTGGTCGCAGACCTTGATGCAAGACTTCAATGAAATCGATAGATTTTTGATTGACAACAAATCTATTTTCAATTATTTGGCATCCATTCAAGATTTGAATCATTGGTCCAAACAAACCGAGAAAACACCTCTGGTTCAGAATTACCTGCGCTTTTGGCACCATTTGGCAGATTATTATTCCGATTTCAAAAAACAAATGATCGCAGAAAAAATCGGATACCAAGGTTTACAATACCGCGTTGCATCCGAAAAAATCGAAAATTACTTAAACACAAACGCCAAACATTTTGTGTTCATTGGTTTCAATGCCTTGAATCTTGCCGAACAGAAAATTTTACAAACTATTTTAAACAACGAGCGTGGAAGCGTCTTTTGGGATATCGACAAAGTCTTTTATGAAGATCCCAAACACAGTGCGTCCTATTTTATAAGGAAATATTCACAATGGCCTTATTTTACTGAGCAGAAAAATTCGTTCCAATGGATCGGTAACAACTATAAAAACCCAAAAAAGATTGAACTGATTGGAGTTCCGAAAAATATTGGTCAAGCAAAACAAATAGGCACTATTTTATCCGATATTCCAAAAGAAAATTTAAAAAACACGGCAGTGGTCCTCGGCGATGAAAGTTTAATCTTGCCAGTACTCAATTCCCTGCCTGAAAATGTGGAAAATGTTAATATTACCATGGGCATTCCGCTGGGCAAGACACCCTTGGGTTCATTTTTTGAACTGCTCTTCAATATTCACAGTGCTGATTCTTCGCGATTTTATTACAAACAGGTTATCGAAATTATTGAACATCCGGCTATTACAGGTGTTTTGGGCGATTCCTCCAAAAACATCCTAACCGATATTCGGCAAAACAACCGTGTTTTTTTAACCATCAATAAGTTAAAAGAACTTTCACTTGCGCAACATCACGAAATTATTGAAAGTTGCTTTGGAATTTATACGGGCAAACCGCTATTTTTCTTGGAACAAATGGAACGTTTGACCCATTTTTTGAAACAAGCGGAAAATGAGTTTCGAAACCAAACCTTGTTTCAATTCAATAAGCTGTTCAAAAAGCTCATCTTGCTTCTCGCCACTGAAACGCCTATTAAAACTGTGAAAACGCTGTATCGAATTTATCAAAGCAGTTTGAATTCAGAGACGTTGGATTTTCAAGGCTCTCCCTTTGACGGGCTCCAACTGATGGGAATGTTGGAAACCAGGGTGCTCGATTTTGAAACGGTGATCATCACCTCGGTGAACGAAGGAATCCTTCCTACCGGAAAAACCGGCAACTCCTTTATTCCGTACGATTTGAAAAAAGAATACGGCCTACCCACCTATACCGAAAAAGATGCGATTTATGCCTATCATTTCTATCGCCTGTTGCAGCGGGCAAAAAACGTCTTCCTGCTTTACAACTCGGTTCCCGGTGATATGAACGGCGGGGAAAAAAGCAGGTTTATCCTTCAACTTCAAACCGAAAAGCAAGCCAACCATGTTTTAACCGAACGAACAATTGTTCCTCAGGTTCCCTCCATTGCAAACCCACTCAAAACGCTTGTCAAAACTCCGGAAATTCTGGAAAAAATAAAAATCTTGTCCGCTCATGGACTTTCTCCTTCAGCTTTGCTGACATACATTCGCAACCCAATGGATTTTTATTACCGGTACATTCTGGATATTAAAGATATTGAAGAAGTTGAAGAAACGATTGCTGCCAATACATTGGGAACAGTGGTTCATGATTCCTTGGAAGAATTGTTTCTTCAAAATGAAGGCCTACCCTATTCCCTTACGGAAAACCACTTGAAAGGGATGCTGCAAAATTATGAAAGCGTAGTGGATAGCCATTATCGAAAACAGTATCGAACGGATGGGGAACTCTTCGGGAAAAACCTCATCAGCTATGAAGTGGCCAAGCGTTACGTATATAATTTTTTGCGTTCCGAACAAAAATTTATTCGCGAAACAGGAGTGGAAATTGTGGCACTCGAAAAACCCATGAAAGCCGAGATTCCCATTGAAAAAGAACTTGGTTTCCCTGTTTTTCTTAAAGGAAAATCCGATCGTATCGATCGCGTTCACGATACGGTTCGCATCATTGACTATAAAACGGGAAAAGTAGTGCCGGCCGAACTCCGTGTTGATGACTGGGATGAGTTGGTTTTGGATTATAAATATGCAAAAGCTTTTCAGGTTTTATGCTATTCCTATTTGTATTTCGCCAACTCCGAATGTGCAACTTGCGAAGCAGGGATTATTTCTTTCAAAAATTTAAAAGAAGGGTTCATGGGATTTTCCGGAAAAAAAGAAGACACCGACAAAAAACGCTTTGAAGGAATCGATTCTCAGATAATGGAATTATTTCAGGTGCAACTCAAAAAGCTGTTGCTTGAAATTGCCGATCCTGAAATTCCTTTCACAGAAAAGGAAATTCAGAAATACGCATAAAAAAACCACCTAAAACAGGTGGTTGAAGTGGAGCATATCGGAGTCGAACCGATGACCTCTACGCTGCCAGCGTAGCGCTCTAGCCAGCTGAGCTAATGCCCCAAATTTTGCAGCGAACTGCGGCAAAAATAATAAATTTGACCCATCTATCCGGTCTTTTTTCAATTTTATTTTTGCTCAAGGCATTTTCCCAGAAAACATTCCGAAAAATGGTTTTTTTCCCAGTTTCTATGTACCTTTATGAAAAAGAAAAGTTATGAGTTTTCAACAGCCTTCTGAACTGCCCCAACCTACACCAAGTCCGCCGGATCAACAATTCGGTGCTTATTCTTTGGAATATTTTGTCAGGGAAAACTGGTTGTACTTGCTGGGGGTGCTTGTTATTCTTATTCTCGTTTTCGGATTTTGGTTTATCCGAAGCCGACGGCAAAAACCCGGGGAATAAAATCAGCGGGTTTTGAACCAACCGGTAATACTCAATCGCTCGCAAGCCAAAACCGGCTTTACCTCGTGCTCCAAAACCTGACTTTCAAAAATCACCACGCGACCGGCCAGTGGAAGGATTTCCACCACATTTTCCGTTCCGTCTTTTTGAGGGTAGAGCACCAATTCACCGCCATTTTTCGCATTCCAGTCTTCGTTCAAATAGCAAACAAATGAAAGTTTCCGACGATCGTCATTCTGAAAAGTATCCAAATGTCGTTTGTAAAAGGTTTTGGCCGGATAAATAGCATAATGGAATTCCTTGTGCAAAATTCCCATAAAACAGGTTCGGTTCAAATAATTTGTTAGCTCGTTTATCTTTCTGAAAAATCGATTTTCCGATGGGTCGGCTTCTGCCTCATTCAACCAAAAAATGAAATCGCCACGCACGGTTCTTTCCACAATTTCGTTTGTTTTGCTGCCAATGGCCGCCTTTTTAAATTGTGATAAAACATGTTTTCGGTGAAGGGATTCCCGCAATTCGGATACTTCTTCCAGATCGAAAAAACCGTCGCAAACACTGTATTGCCTTTCTTGCAAATCGGAAATAATACCTTCGTAGACCGGATTTTCAGTAAACTCCAGTTGATCAAAAAGAGAGGTTTCGTTCATTTTTCATCGCATCCGCCACAAAAGTTTCTGCCGGCCCGATAGGGCGCAAAATTACGCAAAAACCAGAAATAACATTCTATTTGGTTATCTTTGGATTTTATAATTTTCAGTATGGAAATCCCCAAGGGAAAAAAAGTCTATTTCTCCAGCGACAACCACTTGGGCGCGCCAACAACCGAAGCCAGCCGGCCGCGCGAAAGAAAATTTTTAACATGGTTGAACACCGTTCAAGACGATGCCGCGGCAATTTTTCTCTTGGGTGATTTGTTCGATTTTTGGTTTGAATACAAACATGCCGTTCCCAAAGGCTTTGTGCGCGTTTTGGGAAAATTGGCCGAAATCCGAGATCGAGGAATACCGATTTATTTTTTCGTTGGAAATCACGATTTATGGATGAACGATTATTTTGAAAAGGAACTCGGAATACGTGTTTTTCACCATCCCAAAGAATTTACCTTTAATACCAAACGCTTTTTTATTGGGCACGGCGATGGTCTGGGACCGGGTGACAAAGGCTATAAACGAATGAAAAAAGTTTTTACCAATCCGTTTTCCAAATGGCTTTACCGATGGTTGCACCCCGATTTGGGAATTCCATTGGGGCAACATTTATCCGTAAAAAACAAGCTTATTTCCGGGGACAACGATGTGAAATTTTTGGGGGAAGAAAACGAATGGCTTGCACTTTATTCGCGTCAAAAATTACAAGAAAAGCACTACGATTATTTCATATTCGGCCATCGGCATTTACCCCTGGAAATAAAACTGAACGAGAAATCAACCTATTTTAATCTGGGCGACTGGATCACTTTTTATACGTATGGGATTTTCGATGGTGAAAAATTCGAATTGAAAGAATTTTAAGGGCTGTTTTTTATGTTTTCCGCAAAAAGCAAGAAGTAATTTATTAAAATAGTATTTTTGCCCAGTAAAAATAATATGTTTATTGATATTGGAATCCTATGAAATATCACACCAAAGAAAGCCAAGATACGGTGACCCCAGCGAAAGCACTTCAATTTTTAAAAGAAGGAAACATCCGATTTCAGAATAATTTAAAAACGCATAGAAATTTGTTGGAACAGGTGAACGACTGCCGGGAAGGACAATTTCCGTTCGCCGCAATTCTGAGCTGTATCGATTCCAGGGTTTCTGCAGAATTGATCTTCGATCAGGGATTGGGCGATATTTTTAGCATCCGCATTGCGGGGAATTTCGTGAACGAAGATATTTTGGGCAGTATGGAATTCGGGGCAAAATTGGCTGGGGCAAAATTGGTCGTGGTCTTGGGACATACCGGTTGTGGGGCCATAAAAGGTGCTTGCGACAATGTGGAACTCGGAAACCTCACCAAATTGGTTGCAAAAATTAAACCGGCGGTGGAAATGGTGAAAGAACCCGAAGATGAAAATTTGCGCAATTCACAAAATCCCAATTTTGTGAACGAAGTTTCCCGAAAAAATGTAATCCTAACCATTGAAAGAATCCGGAATGAAAGTAAAATTTTGAACGAAATGGAGAAGGATGGCCAACTTAAAATTGTAGGCGGAATGTACGATGTTGCCACCGGGGAAGTGGTGTTTTTTGAAAACTGATCACGTCGAAAAAGCGCTGTAATGGAAATTCGGGCTGCCAATAGAAACGATTCTGCTATTGTTTTGAAGCTGATGAACCATGCTATTTTGAACACGACTTCCATTTATGACACCCATCTTCGAAACGAGGCGTATTTTCATGCCTGGTTTTCCAACAAACAAAAAAATAATTTCCCGGTATTTATCTGTGAAATACAAGGAAAACCCGTGGCCTTTGGAACTTATGATTTTTTTCGTAGTGGATCGGCCTATAATTGCACTGTGGAACATTCCATTCATGTGCTCGGTGATTTTCAGGGAAGGAAAATTGGAAAAACGCTTATGGAAAAGTTGATGGAGTCGGCAAAACAGGAAGGCAAGCACGCGATGGTCGCCGGCATAGATTCCGAAAATAAAGTCAGTCTAAACTTTCATTCGAAAATGGGATTTCGGGAAAAAGGCCGATTTCCAGAAATCGCTTTTAAATTTGGAAGATGGCTGGATTTGGTGATGATGCAGCTGCTCTTAAAATCGCCTTAGGCATTTGTTCAAGAAGCGAATTCCATTTTCTAAAAAATGAATTCGCCCCGCAAAAAGTGAGTGCAGACTATTTTCTTTCCTCTTGGGGTTCATCATCTTTCAACCATTGGTTTTCCTGTGCAAATTCCAGTAAAGTGGGCAACAGGATGGGAACCAAGCTTTTTACGGGACCATATAAAACAGACATTTCGATTTTTTTCCTTTCAATTAGATCACCGTTGCGGTTAATATTTTCGAAGAATAAAATAACGATACTGAGCAGAAAAGCCATTTTCAAAAATCCAAAAATGGCTCCCAATAGTTTGTTCACCAATCCCAGCGCCACAAGACTGGAAACCTGGGTCAACAATCTTCCCAACAAGGAAATTAATAGCACGACCAGAATGAAGGTGAGCGCAAAAGCCAAAAGTTGCACATACTTTTCTTCCCAAGAAAGATATGGCCATATAAAATTTTTAAGGATATGGGAAAAATGGAGAGCGATATAAATCCCAGCAAGTAAGGCGAGAAGCGAAGCCAATTCAACAAAAAAACCTTTCATTAGCCCGCGAATAAGGCCGAAAAGTAGAATTACCCCCAAAACAATATCAATAACATTCATTCCCCAAAGATACTAAAATCCCGTTTTCAATTTTTCGCGATTCGATATTTCCGACTTCAAGGGAATATGTATCTTTGCGCTATGGCACGGGATGAAGTTTTAAAGGAACGTTGGGCATTGCTCCAAAAAAAATTGTCCGATCAGTTTGCGGACGGCGAATTAATGGATTTGGACGCCATTATTTATATGGTTGGCGTACAAGAATTGGGTCAACTACATCGAAAATTCAAAAAAGATCAAAAGTTGGACCTGATGCATATTGCAATTTGTAGGCTCCTGGAACCTTATGGCTATTACGAATTCGAATCCTTCGACGACGATGGCTGGCCGCATTACAAAATTTTGGAACAGCTGCCGGTCCTAAAAGCTGGTGAACAATCAGTTTTAATGAAAGAAGCCATCGTTCAGTACTTTTTGGAACGGGAATATATTGGCTGATTTTTGAAATCGGCCAACAATAAATTATAGCGAAAAATGATTGAGGAAATAAAGAAATATCTATCTGAAATTGAGGCTTTTCATACTGATTCTTCGGAAGAAATTGAAAAACTTCGAATTCGTTTTTTGGGAAAAAAGGGCATTTTGAACGATTTTTTTGCTGAGTTCAAACAGGTGCCGAACGAAGAGAAAAAAGCGGTTGGCCAAGCTATTAACGAATTGAAAAATGCGGTTCAGGCAAAAGTGGCTTTTTTGAAAGAAGCTTTGGAAAATTCGCGAGAAGAAAAATCGATTTATGGTGATTTGACACGGCCCGGGGAACCTATGGAAATTGGTTCCAGGCATCCGATTTCAATAGTAAAAAACCAGATTATCGAAATCTTTTCGAATATCGGTTTCAATGTTTCCGAAGGCCCAGAAATTGAAGACGATTGGCATAACTTTACGGCCTTGAATTTGCCGGAACATCACCCGGCACGCGACATGCAAGACACGTTTTTCGTACAAACCGATCCGCAGGAGCTTCTGTTGCGCACCCATACTTCCAGCGTACAAGTGCGGTATATGGAAAACAACAAACCACCCATTCGCACCATTTCCCCGGGAAGGGTTTTCCGAAATGAATCCATTTCCGCGCGATCGCATTGTATTTTCCATCAAGTGGAAGGACTGTATATTGACAAAGATGTCTCCTTTGCCGATTTAAAGCAAACCCTACTTTACTTCACCGAGCAACTTTTTGGAAAATCGAAAATACGTTTGCGGCCCTCGTATTTCCCGTTTACCGAACCAAGTGCCGAAGTGGATATTTACTGGGGATTGAAAACGGAAACCGATTACCGCATCACAAAAGGAACCGGCTGGTTGGAAATTATGGGCTGCGGAATGGTTGATCCGCAAGTGCTGAAAAATTGCAAAATAGACCCAAACGATTATTCCGGATTTGCTTTTGGAATGGGCATTGAACGCATTGCCATGTTGTTGTACCAAATAAACGACATTCGCATGTTTTATGAAAACGATATTCGATTTCTGAAACAATTTAAATCGGCAATCTAATTTTCTCCCTCTGTTTTTTGGAATTTGGGATTTTTTTAAAGGTAAATCTTTTTTTTAAAGATACCTTTATCAAATAAAAAAAACCAGATTATGAAAACCGCGGTTGTTATTATTTTGGGATTGATCGTCATTGCAATAATTGTAACCCTGATCCTCGTAAAAATTCTGAAATTGGCTTTTGGTGCCATTTTTATTCTTTTGGCCATTATCTTAATGGTTTGGCTCTATAACAGGGTAAAAGATAAATTGGACTGAAAATCTCATGCACAAAACAAATTCTTTCCATCAGTGGCCACTGAGCCACTTTTTTGGCAATTTATTGATCGCCTAATTCACTTCCAAGTTCCGATATATATAGCTTTTTTTGTTCTCATTTCTTCCGCCGATACGTGTGGCAAAAGCATTTTTCCATAAGCAATTTTTGGAACTGTTCGTATAAACAGTGAATTTTCCCAAAAGGAATTCAACGGCATTCAAAATTAAATTTGCAATAGTTAGGAATCCTTACTATATTTGTGGGGCAATATTGCAGAAGAACTTAAATTCAATCAAAAAATGAAGAAATCAATTTTTTATCACGCAGGTTGTCCGGTATGTGTAAGTGCCGAACACGACATTCTTAACCTCGTGGGCACGGAAAACGTGGAGGTGGTCAACATTGGCGAAAACAAAGCACGAATTCCCGAAGCGGAAAAAGCAGGTGTTAAATCAGTTCCCGCTTTGGTTACCCCAAATGGCAACACTTTGCACATCAACTACGGAGCTTCGATGAAAGAAGTGAAAGGATAACTTTCAACACAATTATGAATCCGCGACAATTGGTTTCGGCCAAGCCGGAAAAAATTGCGGCTATTTAAATTAGGATTACTAACTTTATCCCGCTGAAAGGCGGGATTTTTATGAAAAAACACACCGATAATTTTGAATCGCAAAACCAGGATATTTCCAGCAAAATTGTTGCGGGACTAGAACGAATTTCCGAAGTGTTCAAGGTTTTGTTATGGGAAAAGGCAAAAATAGTTGGTTTAAGTCCGATGCAAATCCAAATTATGATTTTCATAGCCTATCACAAAAAAGAATTTTGCAACGTGAGCCATCTCGCAAAAGAATTCAATGTAACCAAGCAAACAATAAGCGATGCGATTCGGGTATTGAACAAAAAGGAATTGATCGAAAAAGACTTTTCATCATCGGACAGTCGAAGCTATGCAATAAAACCGACTCAATCAGGATTGGAAATGGTTTCTAAAATATATGATTTTGCAGACCCCCTGAAGAAACAAATCGACACTTTGGAAACGAATGAACTGGAAAGCTTGTTCGGAACAATAAGCGAACTTATTTACAAACTCAATCAGCGGGGAATAATCTCCGTTCAGAGAACTTGCTTCGCTTGTAAATTCCATCAAAAAAAAGACGGCGTCGATTTTTGCAATTTGCTTCAAAAGGATTTATCGCCAGCGGAAATTCGGCTGGATTGCCCCGACTTTCAAGAAACAGACGTCGATTGATAGGAAACAAAAAAATCACTTCCCCTTTTCTTTCTTCAATAACCCCATTAAGTTCATTCCCATAATTGCCACCAGAATGAGCGCGACCCCGATCCATTGATGTAATGTGATTTTTTCACCGAGCAAGAAATAAGCAGCTAACATCGCAACCGGCAGTTCCATAGAAGTAATAATGGCCCCTATGCCCAATTTTATTTTGGGCATTCCCAACGTTAAAAAAACAGGTGGCAAAATGGAACCAAAAATCCCCAAAACAAGTCCCCACGAATAGAGTATTGCCGGATTGAAATTTGTTATCAAACTTGGAAAGGCCACCAACGAAACAGTTATCAGGCCCCCAAACGCCAGCCATTTGCTACGAACAAGGGCCGGAAGTTCGACAGCCAATTTATTGGAAGCAAAAATGGCGGCCGTAAAAGAAACCGCGGCCAAAAGCCCGAAGCCAATTCCTTGCGGATTAATTTCAGCATCTTCCAAAAATAGGTTTGTGGCCAAAAAAGTTCCCATTAGGATAACCGCTACGGAAAACAACTTGATTTTCGAGGGAAGTCTTTTCTGCAGAAATGCCTCCAGTGCGATGCCCATCCATACACTTTGCATCAACAGTACGATTCCGATGGAAACAGAAATGCTTCGCACGGCGAAATAGTAAAAAACGGTTGTCAGCCCAAAAGAAGTCCCGGCCAAAATCAGTTTATAAATTTTTGCTTTCGTTGGTTTAACCGGATGCTTGCCTCTTTTCTTTCCAAAAAAAACCAGCAATACCAAGCCGAAAAAACCCAGCAAGTATTGTGAAAAAACCACTTCCGTAGGGCTGAACCCTTCCGCATAAGCCATTCTAACAAACGTGGTCAGCACCCCATAACTCGAAGCACCGATCGCTACAAGCAAGCTTCCCCATAAAACTGAATTTTTCAAAAGTGAAAATTTTTCGACCTATATGAATTAAAGCGTGGTTTGCAGCAAAAAAACTTCTGAAATCACGGAGCGGATTCTCTTCCGATCTTCTTCTGTCAAATTCGATCCGGAAGGCAGGCACAATCCATTTTCAAATAATTTTTCCGCAACAGTTCCCCCATAATAGGGCGCATCTTGAAAAAAAGGCTGTAAATGCATGGGTTTCCACAACGGGCGGCTTTCAATGTTTTCCTTTTCGAAGGCCAACCGCAAATCCTCACGGGTGGTTCCATTTGTTTTTTCCGGATCAACCAAAACCGCCGTGAGCCAATGATTGGATCGAAAATCGGAATTGGGTTCCGAAAAAACGCACACCCCTTTTACATCTTTAAAAATTTCAACATAAAAATCATGCATTTTCCGGCGCAAAGCAACGTGATCATCTAGCACCTCCATTTGCCCGCGGCCGATTCCTGCCGAAATATTGCTCAATCGGTAATTGAACCCCACATGACTATGCTGGTAATGCGGCGCGGCATCACGGGATTGGGTGGCATAAAAAACCGTTTTTTCTTTGGCTGTTTTCGAAGCGCAAACCAAAGCCCCGCCCCCACTGCTGGTAATTATTTTGTTGCCATTGAACGATAAAATCCCGAAATCGCCAAAAGTTCCGCATTTTCTGTTTTTAAACGTAGAGCCCAAGGCTTCGGCGCTGTCTTCCACCACGGGAATGGAATATTTTTCGGAAATTACCCGAATTTCTTCAATCTTATAAGGCATTCCGTACAAATGAACAGCCACAATTGCTTTGGGTTTTTTGCCGTTTTCTATGCGGTCGAGAATGGCCGATTCTAGCGCTTTCGGACATATATTCCAAGTTTCCGGCTCGCTATCGATAAAAATAGGGATGGCATTTTGATAGGTAATGGGGTTTGCCGATGCGGAAAACGTAAAACTCTGGCACAAAACCTCATCTCCGGCCGTTACCCCCAATTGAACCAAGGCCAAATGAATGGCCGCCGTTCCGCTGCTCAAAGCAGCCACGTGTTTTCCTTCGTTCAGATAAGTTTCCAAATCTTTTTCGAAACCGGAAACGTTTGGGCCAAGCGGTGCAATCCAATTTTCATCAAAGGCTTCTTGAATATATTTTTGTTCATTTCCTCCCATGTGTGGCGAGGAAAGCCATATTTTCGATTTTTCCATAATTAGTTTTTTGATCTGTAAAATTATCGCTTTTTTGTTTGATTTTTGGTATTTTATGCAAAAATCCCTTCAAATGCAGAACTGGTTCCAGCATCCTCATTGTGCCACCATTCAACATCTTGGGTTGGCCCTGTCATGCTGAACTTGTTTCAGCATCTCGTTTCCGCATCGCAAGTATGTACAGCCAAGTTTGACATTAATATAAAATCAACAAATCCGTTTCAAAATTGTATTTTCGCCCCGATGATTATTTGACCAATGTACGAACATAATTTTCCTCACAAACGCTATGAGCGAACCCTTCAATTTCTGAAAAAACATATTGATACTTCGGAAAATATCTTGGATTTGGGTGTTAAAAACCCGTTTGGTGAACGCATGAAAAAGGAAGGTTTCGCGGTGAAAAACACCCAGGGCGAAGATTTGGACCTCGATTTCAGTTCGGTGGAAAACAGCGATGCCAACGTGGTGACCGCCTTCGAAATATTTGAGCATTTAGTAGCGCCGTTCAATATTTTACGCGAAATAAAAGCCGAAAAATTGGTGACGAGCATTCCGCTGAAACTCTGGTTTGCGCCGGCTTATCAGAACAAAAACGATGTACGCGACCGGCATTTCCATGAATTTGAAGATTGGCAGTTCGACTGGTTATTGGAAAAAGCAGGTTGGGAAGTAAAAGATCGTGAAAAATGGACAAACCCGGTAAACAAAATCGGGATTCGGCCTGTTTTGAGACGTTTTGTTCCCCGGTATTACATTGTTTATGCGGAAAGGAGAAAACAGTGATTTTCGAATTAGCGATTCAGATATACCCAACTTTTAATGATTTCAAAATCGGGATCGTTTAAATTTAAGACGTAAAAATAGGTTCCCGTCGGCAAAGGATTTCCACTACTGTTTGAGGAATGCCTTCTGGTGCCATCCCATTCAGGAACATTATTGTTTCCCTCGTAAACAATATTTCCGTAGCGCGAAAAAATGGTAAGTTCAAAATTCGGAAAAATATCGTAAATCCCACTTATTGCGAAGGTGTCATTAATTCCATCCCCATTTGGTGAAAATCCCTCTGGGATGAATATTTCACATTTACTGGTCGAAAGTTCAATTGCGCCAAGTTGATAACAGTTTCCGTCCGGAACATCGAGGCGCACGTAAATAATTTGCGGGTTTTCCATATTTTGATAATGTGCTGGATTACTGATCGCATTTGTTTCGTTTCCTGCGTCATTTTCGGTAAGATAATATCCGGTAATATTTTGGTTTGGTTCCAACTCGGCTTCTAAAGTGGTCAAATCAAAAAATGCACTATTAAAACCATTATCGCAATGACTAAGGTTCTCAAAAGGAACAAGGGATCCGATTTCTTCAACCTTCAACTCTAAGGAAGCAATTGAAAAACAGCCTGAAAAAAAACTACTTTCCACCCGAACATAAATTGTTAGTGGATTGGAATTGTTTTGATAAGCATTCGGGTTTTGAATAGGATTAATTCCCAAGTTCGCATCGCTTTGATTTTCATAAAAATTTACCGTAACATTATTCTGATTTCCCGTAATTGTTGAAGAAATTGATGTCAAATCAAAAATTCCTATTCCATCCCCTGAAAGATCATCACAGATTGTCATGGAGCCAGGATCGAATGCTTGCGGAATTGAAATCGTCTTCAATATAAAACTATCGGTACTATAACAAGTAGAATTAGTAATATTTTCCACACGGACAAAAACCTCTTGCGGATTGGCGATATTCATATAGTCCGAAGGATTTATGATCGGATCTAAATTCAAATCCGCATCATTTTGAGAAATATGATAAGAGATGGAAACATTCGTTTGAGTTCCAATGGCAATCGGTGTGTTTGTTGTCAAATCGAAAATTTCCGTTCCGTCATCGTTGACATCGCATTGGAACAAATTTTCCAACTGATTTGCGATTTCGGAAAAGCTCAGGTCAATTTGAACGCTATCGGAATTGTTGCCTTCATCGGCTTCGGCAATTATTCCCGTTCCGTTTCCGTCATCATCGGCCATCAGGGTTAAGGTAAAATTATCGGGAATATTGGCTGGCACAGTTAAAATAATACTTCCGGTTTCCGAACCGCCCATGGGAATCTCATTTTGTGTTACGGCATTTCCTATCAATGTTCCATCCGCATAAAAAGCAACGGGAATGCCAGCCGGAAGAACACCATCACCATTGTTGTTTATGCTGTAATTAATTTCTATCTCACGTGAATTGCATTCTTTGTTTACAGCAAGGATTGTACTTGTAATATCTGCCGCCAGGGTACTACCTAATTGTAAAATCCATGCGCTTCCTTTTTCTACGCCTTCAATAAAATCCTTGTAAGTACCGACGGCTATGCAATGTGTTTCTTGCAGTTCACCAAGATAGCAGACCGAAAACCCAAAGGATTCATACGGATTCAAAGGCCCGGTAAAATTATGCAGCCCTTCGGTATATTTTTCATAGGAGGCAACAGTTCCATTACTATTCAAATTCAAAATATAGAAAGCACCCAACCGTTGATTATCTTTTTCGTAACCTGGAGCTCCCACGATTATTTCTGTTAACCCATCTTGATTTATATCTTCGGCTTTATCGATGGACCTACCGAAAAAAACCTCTGAACTGGAAAAAAATTCGTTGAAGTTTCCCTGAATTTCGTTTATTTTTTGATAGCTTTCCACTGTTCCATTGCTGTTCATAAAAAGAATATAAACGGCGCCGTGGTTCGGCCCTCCCTCGTCATCGCGATACGCGCCAACGGCTAAGTCAATTACCCCATCGTTGTTCAAATCGCCAATATTTGCGACAGCTCCCCCAAAGTAATCGCTTGCGTTCAGTCCACCATTAAAATTCCCTTGGGTATCACTGATTTTTTGATGGGAGGAAACCGTAAAATCGGCATTGAGAAACAAAATCCAAACTGCCCCGCGGTCCGAACCGCCGTCGGGATCCCTTCTTGCGCCCACGGCGATATCCGGATTTCCATCTCCGTTCAAATCACCAAGAGGGGCAATGTCAGAGCCGAAAACGGTCCAATCTGCCAAATCTCCCGTAAACCCTCCTTCAATATCACTTATTTTAACCCATGAATTTACCGTACCATTTGAGTTCAAAGTCAGTATCCAAATAGCCCCGTGATGAAATCCCCCATCATTATCATATTCCTCACCAACTCCTATTTCAATCAATCCATCCCCGTTCATATCTCCCAAAAAAGAAACACTAGCACCAAAGTAATCTCCGTTGTCATAATCGCCGGTAAAATTTCCATCAGTATCGCTTATCTTTTGATAACTATCTACCGTACCATTCATGTTGAGAAATAAAATGTAAACCGCGCCCCGATCACTGCCTCCATCGTCATCCTGTCTTGCACTAATTGCCATATCATTTATCCCATCGCCATTTAAATCTCCGATTCCTTCAACATCATATCCAAATTCATCATTTAAATTTAATGTGCCAATGAACCCACTTTCGTTTTCCGTTATTTTTTGCTGCAGGGAAACATCATATGTTTGAGAATATATAATTGAGCACGGAAATAATAGAAGAAATAAGAAAGCAAACTTCATATTCGTAAGTTTACCACAAATATAAGCATGTA
>DASSWN010000144.1:0-5543 GCA_035704905.1 Flavobacteriaceae bacterium | reverse complement strand
CTTTATCAATCCATTGCGTGACGGAATGAATTTGGTGGCCAAAGAATATATTGCTTCGCGGTCAAATGGAACCGGGGTTCTGGTATTGAGTGAAATGGCGGGTGCCGCACAAGAACTCACCGAAGCCCTAATTGTGAACCCGTATAATTTCGATCAAATTTCCGATATTTTGAAAATGGCTTTGGAAATGCCGAAAAAGGAACAAATTCGTCGAAACCAAATCTTGCAAACACATCTGAAAAACCACACGGTACAACAGTGGGCCCAAGGATTTCTAAAAGAGCTAACGAAATTGGACAATAAATTACATACTTGCAAAGAAATTTCACCACTACTGGAAAATGAAATCGCCAATTTATTTCATTCAGCCAAAAAATCTGTGGTGTTTTTGGATTATGACGGCACATTGGTGGAGTTCAAAAATGATCCGCAGGCGGTAAAACCCGATCCGGAACTTTTGAAAATTCTCGTTCAACTCACGGAAAACCAAAATACCACAATATTTCTCATCAGCGGTCGCGACAAGGAAACCTTGGAAAAATGGTTTTCGGATATACCGATCAATTTAATAGCCGAACATGGGGCTTGGACAAGAATCGAGAATGGAAAATGGAAATCTTCCAAAAAAATTGATATTTCTTGGAAAGATAAAATTCTGCCGGTACTGAAAGAATTCGAACAACAGTTTCCCGGTACTTTCATAGAAGAAAAACATTTTTCAATTGCTTGGCATTATCGAAACACGAAAAACACAATTCCGGTGAAATCATTGGTCCATAAAATTAAGGAAAGCCTTCAAAACAAACCGCTCACAATTTTGGAAGGGAACAAAGTTTTGGAAATCACCGATAATTCCATTAGCAAAGGAACAGCCGCTTTGGAAAATTTAAAAAACAAGCAATATGATTTTATATTTGCTATGGGCGACGACACCACCGATGAATTCTTATTTGAACTGCTGCCGGAAAACGTGATTTCCATTAAAATCGGGATCACGGAAACCGCAGCAAAATATTGCCTGCCCGATGTGGCTCATGCACGAAAATTGCTTAAAAGTTTTGGTGAAAAGAAATCGGATATTTCGTTCGCGAAAAAGAAATTTAAGAAATCGCTATCATAAACAAACCAACGAGAATAATCAGCAATCCGATCAGGCGGTTACGAAAATTCCTTCGTTCATTCATAAAGAAAAAGGCGTACAAAATAATAAAAATGGAACTGGCCCTTTTTATGGAAATCACGTACGGCACCAAAATAAATTGAAGCGCGAACATTTGCGTTACCACACTCGCCGACTTGAAAAACCCAACGTAAAACAAAGGCAGTTTCCGTTCGTAAATTTGCCGCAAGGGCCTTTTGGATTTGATAATGAGAATCGGGACCAAATAAAACAAAATCAAGAAATCTTTACTGAAAGCCCAGAAAATAGGTGAAGTTTCGGCGACGCCGATTTTATCCAAATTGGCCGTGATGCTCCAAACAAAAGCTACCAAAAGCATGTATCGGGAACCCTGATTTTTCAGCAACGAAACGAAGGGTGCAAAAATTTTTCTGGGATTATCACCGATATTGGAAATATAGGTTCCGGCCACAATCAGCACGATGGCGACAACACCCAAGGTACTGGGAAACTGTCCGATAATTAATGGAGAGGTCAACAACATAAACAGCGGTGTGAGGGTTATCAGCGGAACAGTGGTGGAAAGTTCAGAACGTTTAATGGCTTTGAAATAAAGCAGAATAACGCCCAACTGCAAAATGGAACTGATTCCCAACACCAATTGAAATCGGGCCGACATGCTTGGGAAACCCAGAAAGAAAATGAGCGGCAACAACAAAATCGACTGTACCAGATGCATGGAAAAAGCAGCAGCATATTCGTCGATATGGTGCAAGTTGTATTTGCTGGTGATGTCTTTCGATGCCTCGAAGATTGCCGTTCCGAATGCCAAAATAAACCCGAACATAAGCATCAGTTTTCAATAGGAAAAGCCACTGTTGCGATTTCTGAATTTGCCGCCGCACCGGTATTCATTCGTGAAAATTGCACCACCACCGGAACATTCGATTTGATGCAACACGCAAAATTTCGTTCCATTTGCATGGCTTCGAGATCAATTAAATCGTTAAACCTGATTTTTCGCAGGCGTCGAGCTTTCACCTTAATTTTATAATCGCCAACCGGTTTTTCATCTTCATAAAAAATGAGCAAACTGATTTCAGCATCCTTTTCACACGTATTCAAAATCGATAATTGATCGTAACTGATAAAATCCGGTTCCTTTCCGGTGCATAAAAACGGAATTTTTCCTGCTGCAATAGCCCAATTGAGTTTTCCGTGGGTTTTCATAGGGCGAAATTTTTCAATAGACATTTTCACTTTTATTTTGAAAGAATGAAGATAAGAAGTGAAAAAGAACAATTCATAAACAAAGCGTTAATTATATTACAATTGGCTCTATGTTAATAGAATAGAAGAAGGTATGCAATGTAAATTAGCACAAAGACCAATTAATAACCTTAAAACAAACGTTATGGAAAATCGAGAAAAAAATCAGCAGAACGAAGATCAGCGAAACCAAAATCCTGAAAACCGAAATGAACGTGAACAACAAGTTCAGAGCAATTGGGGTCAAAACCAAGATCAACGAAATCAGGATCAGCAAAATCAAAATCAGCAACAACGCGGACAAAATCCTGAAAACCGCTCACAAAACCAACAGTGGAACGAAGATCAGTATAGCCAGCGGCAGAATTTCCCGCAGAATGAGGGAAACGATGAAATGCAGGCGCGCCAGGGACAAGCCGAGCGCAACCAACAACAAGATCAGCGCCACAGCCAGCGCGATCAAGGTCCGGAAACACAAAGCGGCTGGCCCCAAGGAACGTACGAGCAACGAAGCGAACAGCAGCAAGACAAACGAAAATGGAACGAAGCAGAAGAAGAAAAATAGAGTTTGTCAGATGACGCCCCTTTCGATAGATCGGGGCGTTTTTTTTATATCAAAATCAAATATAATTCAAGCATTTGCAATTAGAATGAACGAACAGCTTTAACGTGAATTTTGAAATGTTTTTCTATGGCAAAATATCTCCGGACGAAACTTCAAGCTTCCCGACCAGTTTTTCCATGTGGTTTCCATCGGAATAATTTATTCGGAATATGCAATTGTTGACAGCAGTGCATTTTCCGCTTGACGGGAATCCAACCGTGTGTGCTGCACCACAATTGGCACGTCAGATTCAATTAGCGATGCATAATCCGTTCCTTTTGGCACCGGTTGCGGATCGGTCAAATCATTGAAACGAACATGTTTGGTTCGGCGTGAACCCACCTTTATTTGATAGGGCCCCACCGGATCTTTGTCGGAGAAAAACAATGTTATTTCGACATTTGCATCTTGGTTGCCGGTGTTTAGAATACAGGCCGTTTCATGACTAATAAACTCCGGGGCTTTACCCGTGCTATACGGTGGGATATAACCTTCTGCGATTATCCACGTTCTTTTTCCTAAGGCTGACATAAGCTTACATTTTTAATTAATATAGATTTGAATTATGTGTTTTTTAAACGATCACATTTACCTTTCGAAACCAACGATACCCAAAGGCTGAAAGGTCGATATGTTGATTTTTTACATCAAATTTTTTATACTTTTTATTTCAGCCGCCTGTTCGCTCAGGGCCGCCAATCTTCATAGTTTTTCCTTTAAACTTAAAAGTAGTAAAAAGGAAAGCAGTTCTTTTTTAAATGTTTTGTAATTAACGAAACTTAAATACTTCGGTTTATCATAGATCGCGAAGTTCGTACTTCTGGGTATGAGAGTACGAGTGCACAAGCAGGTTTCTGACCGAAATGGGTTCGCCATTTCTTTTCTCTTTAATATCAGAATTCGTGTTGTTTTGGACTTCAAAAAAAACAACTTCACCAGACCCTAGGACGGTGGCATCTTTTCCGTTTTCTATTAATAATCCAGTATCGGTGGCCAATCCAATTCCCGTGTAATCGGAATTTAGCAAAACCGCTTGAAGCAGTCTTCCCCACCGTCCTCGTTCATGAAAATGTGTATCTATAACCAAATTGCGAATAAATCCGAGCCCATCCAATAACTTAACTGTCCCCTTTACCATGCCTTCTTCCTCTTCCCCCGAACTGATCATATCTTTCGATAAGCACATCGCACCGGCACTGGTACCGGCTACAATAAATTTTTCATTCTCGTATTTTTCCAGTAAAACCCGGTGAAAATCGGTATTCAATATAGTATCATTGATGCGCGATTGATCGCCCCCGGAAATAAAAATGCCTGATAGTTTTTCAATTTTTTTTAGTATTGTCGAGTCGTTGGCTTCTTTTTTTGTATCTAAGTTAAAAGGTGATACGTTTCTGCAGCCCAGTTCTTTAAAAATTTCTTGATAATATTTTTCGGATTTTTCAGGTTTACCGGCCGCGGTAAGCAAGAGTCCGATATGGCAGTCGCCCGAAGAAGTTATACTTTCATTCAGAAATCTACGGAGGACTTCATCTCCCGGAAAATTAGGATTGTTTCTTTGTTTATGGGTTTTTTTATCCAATTTCGAATAAACATGCCCGCCCATTGGCAAAAGTTTTCCTTTCGGGTTTTTAGAAATTTTCATGAATCACAAAATAAAATAAATGCCATTGATTTTGAGTTTAAATTTAGATATAAAAGATTATACTTTTATACAAAAGGAAAAGATTAACGTCAAATTATACTATTGTCCATTCTTAATAGAAGTTCTTTCAGAAAGCCTTTCGCTGTAATTTTTTTAGCAAAGATTTAATTCAAGATTATCAGTCGCTTAACGCACATCAGCGTAAAACATAAGTACTTTTAAACCAGTTAAAAACCATAAAAAAACAGTACTATGAAAAATTTAAAAGATTTGTTCGAACATGAACTAAAGGACTTGCACAGTGCGGAAACCCAACTCTTGGATGCTTTGCCAAAAATGCAAAAAAATGCCGTGAGTTCGGATTTGCAAAATGCCTTTGAAAAACATTTGAAGGAAACGCAAGGACACCAAAAGCGAATCGAGGAAATTTGCGATGAACTTGGCGTAAAACCCACTGGACACACCTGTAAAGCTATGAAAGGATTGGTAAACGAGGCGGAATCATTTTTAAATGAAAAAGTTGATAAAAATGCCATGGATGCCGGTTTGATTGCCCAAGCCCAACGTGTGGAACATTACGAAATTTCGGCTTATGGAACAGCTGCTCGGTATGCGAAAGAACTCGGGCATAATGACATTGCCAACAAACTCCAAAAAACTTTGGACGAAGAATACAAGACGGATGATAAACTAACCAAGTTGGCGGAATCGCGACTAAACGAAAAAGCAAAAATGGCCGCCGAATAATGTGCGACATTTTAGAATGTCTAGTCCTAAATAACCGATACAGATTATTAAAGGATCAAATTTATTAATTAAAGCTGAACGATGAGGTCATCGTTCAGCTTTTTTGATTTGTATTGTTTTCTTTTCAATTTATTTTGTTCGTGCATTTGTACCGGTGT